>NZ_NOXS01000034.1 GCF_002251735.1 Elstera cyanobacteriorum
CGTCCTCAAGCAGCGCTACGCGCGGTAGGACAAACAAACACCGTCCTAAAGTAGGCCAAAGCCGATAGGACAAACAAACAAACGCGGGGTGGAGCAGCCCGGTAGCTCGTCAGGCTCATAACCTGAAGGCCGCAGGTTCAAATCCTGCCCCCGCAACCAATCCAAAAAAAACCCGCAAATCACACGATCTGCGGGGATTCTTGGTTTTAAGACCTTACAGCCCAAGCAGCGCGCGAACCCTTGGCGCGAGGGCTTGCCCCAGGGCGCGGGTATTGGCCGCATCGAGGTGAGTGCCATCGAGCGGCGTCGTTTCGGCGACC
Source organism: Elstera cyanobacteriorum (assembly GCF_002251735.1). Lineage (NCBI taxonomy): Bacteria > Pseudomonadati > Pseudomonadota > Alphaproteobacteria > Rhodospirillales > Rhodospirillaceae > Elstera > Elstera cyanobacteriorum. Next base: position 321 of record NZ_NOXS01000034.1, read on the forward strand.
GTGCCCGCGTCGAAAAAGCTGCACCCAAGTTCGTCGGCCAAATCCCGATAGACGNAAAAAAAACCCGCAAATCACACGATCTGCGGGGATTCTTGGTTTTAAGACCTTACAGCCCAAGCAGCGCGCGAACCCTTGGCGCGAGGGCTTGCCCCAGGGCGCGGGTATTGGCCGCATCGAGGTGAGTGCCATCGAGCGGCGTCGTTTCGGCGACCGTGCCCGCGTCGAAAAAGCTGCACCCAAGTTCGTCGGCCAAATCCCGATAGACGCTCGCCAGCAGGCGCGACTCCGCGACGCTGCCCCGGTACATCGCCGCAAACACCGGATTGTCGGTTTCGCACAGCGGCGGCGGGGCAACGAGCAGAATCTGCGGCGGGGTCGCATCCCGCCCCCAATCGTGAAAGCGGATGAGGCCGACGAGCCGTTTCATCCCCTGGCGCGCACCGATGGCCGAGCCATGGATCATCGGCTTCATGTCGTTGGTGCCCAGCATGATAATCACGAGGTCGAGCGGACCGTGGCTGTGCAGCAGGGTCGGCAGGAGGCGCGCGCCGTTGCGGTCGCAGTCGGCGAGATAATCGTCATAGGCGGTCGTCCGTCCGCCGAGCCCTTCGGCAACCACCTCGACCTCCGGCCCGAGGGCGGAGCGCAGGGCGGTCGGCCAGCGGTCCGCATACGCATGACGCCCGCCAGTCGCGGCGTCGGTGCCCCAGGTCAGCGAGTCGCCAAAGCAGAGAATAGTCTTCATGGCCGAGACTTAATCTTTCGGGGCCGTCCAGGGTTTGGCCTGCGGAGCGGGCGGCGGAGCGACAAAGCCGACCGGCAGGGCTTTCGGACGCTCGCCGAAACTCTCGATACAGGTCTTCTTAACGCCCGAATCTTCAATGGTGCCGCATTCCACCTTCTCGCGGATTTCGCGGAACCAGGGGCTATTGTTGATCAGCGCCGTATAGCGCTTCTCGGCCGCCGGGTTGCTGGGCGGACCATCGGGCTTGGCATCGCTGTCGGGAACCACGAGGGCCGCCGGAACCGGCTTAACAGCGGCGGGCGGCGCGGCGGGCTTCATCGGGACGATCACTGCGGCGGGCTGCACGCGCACGGCGGGGCGCGGCTGCGCTAACAACGGTTCGTTCCCGCCAACCCACGTGAAGCCGAAGGCGAAGCCGGTCGAGAGGCCTAGCACTAAGCCGCCGGTGATAATTCCGAGTGCGCGCATCTGCCGTCTCCCTGGCCAAACGTTCGGCGCAGTGTATCGGCGTCCTGCTTCAGGAACCAGCCTTGTATGACGCGCGTCAATGATGAACCGGGATCCCGCGCAGCGGGAGGCGTCGGTCGGTTGGGATCGTGCCGGTCAGTTGCAGGCTAAGGTAACGTGTGCAGCAGACCCGTAGGAAGGAGGTGAAGTTCCCCACCTCCGGGCGGCTTTCGCAGAGTTCATCGTAGAGTTTGGTGATGAGCTGGGCGAGGGAGAGCCGGTCGCGCGTGGCGATTTCTTCCAGCACGCCCCAGAACATCCGCTCTAACCGTAAGCTGGTGGAGACGCCGCCGAGGCGTAGGGAGCGGCTTTCGGCCTCCCACAGGGCTGGGTCGGCGGACATAAAGATTTCGCACATGGTTCCCTCCCCGACCTTGGCCCCGATTGCGCATCGAGGCCAGGCCAAAGAAGTTTAGCCGTGCTGGACGGTCACGCCAAGCACGGTCAGGATCTGGGCGATCCAGGCGGGATGGGCGGGCCAGGCTGGGGCGGTGACCAGTAGCCCATCGGTTACGGCGCCGTCGATGGGAATATCGGCATAGAGGCCGCCCGCCAGTTCTACTTCTGGGCGGCAGGCCGGATAGGCTGAGCAGCGCTTACCCTTCAGAACCCCGGCCGCCGCCAGCAGTTGTGGACCGTGGCAGATGGCGGCGATCGGCTTGCCTGCGGCGTCGAAGGCCTGCACCAGCGCGATCACCTGGGCATCGAGCCGCAGATATTCCGGTGCGCGGCCCCCTGGGATGACCAGCGCATCAAACTCCTCGGCCTTGACGCTGGCGAAGGTGCCGTTGAGGGCAAAGTTATGCCCGCGCTTTTCCGAATAGGTCTGTTGGCCTTCAAAATCGTGAATGGCGGTCGCGACCGTCTCCCCCGCCTTTTTACCGGGGCAGACCGCCGTGACGGTTAAGCCAACGGCCGCGAGCGCCTGGAAAGGCACCATCACTTCATAATCTTCGACATAGTCGCCCACGACGAACAGCAGCCGCTTGCCCATGCGTTTCATCCCTTATTGTGTTTGATCCCGGTTATTCCGGCGCAAGAAGCCTAATCCGCTTCGTCGGGCGGTGGGTGGTATAGGCTTAACACAGGGGTAGCGCGGCGCGCAGCGGCGGGGCAGGGTGGCATCAGCAAGGAGACGAGAATGCGCTTACATCACCAGACCCCGTTTGTGATCTCGACGGCGCTATCCGTCCATGCCGGGCGAACCGTGGGGCTGAAGATGGAGGCGTTGCAGCCTTCTGGCTCGTTCAAGCTGCGTGGGGTGGGGCACGCCTGCGAAACCTATCGGGCGCGCGGGGCGCAGCGCTTCATCTCTTCCTCCGGCGGGAATGCTGGGCTGGCGGTCGCCTATGCGGCGCGGGCCTTGGGCGTGCCTGCCGTCATCGTCGTGCCGGAAACCACCTCTGACCGGGCGCAACAGTTGCTGCGCGCCGAGGGGGCGGCGGTGATCGTCCACGGCGCCTCCTGGCAAGAAGCGAACGCGGAGGCGCAGGCACTGATCGGCGCGGCGGACGCTTTTATTCATCCCTTCGACGACCCGCTGCTGTGGGAGGGGCACGCCAGTATGATCGACGAGGTAGCCGCCGAAGGATTTCGCCCCGATGCGGTGATCGTCTCGGTCGGTGGCGGCGGGTTGATGGTGGGGGTGATCCGGGGCCTCCAGCGCAACGGCTGGGGCGATGTGCCGGTGCTGGCGGTGGAAACGGCGGGGGCAGCGTCCTTGGCGGCGGCCTATGCGGCAGAAGAGCGGGTGACCCTGCCCGCCATCACGTCCCTCGCGACCTCGCTGGGGGCAAAGCAGGTGTGCGCCGAAGCCTTCGATCTGCGCCATCGTCACGCCATAACCCCGGTTCAGGTCACCGATGCCCAGGCAGTTACGGCCTGCGCTCGCTTCCTTGACGATCACCGGATTTTGGTGGAACCGGCCTGCGGGGCCGGTTTGGCGGTGGTCTACGACATGCCGGAGCGTTTGGCCGATTTCGCCCGCGTCCTTATTATCGTCTGCGGCGGGGCGACGATGACGGCGGCGCAACTCGCAGCGTGGCAGCAGGGCGTGCCAAGCTGACGGTGGGGTTACCGAAAATTCAGTGGCGCCCCCGGCGCGCTTGCGGCACTACTCGTGCTCTCGATACCGTTTCTGAGCGTGGGGTTTCCGGCGATGTTTTCTGCCAAGCGTATTCTGGTCAGCGGTGGGGCGGGCTTCCTCGGGTCGCACCTCTGCGAGCGCCTGCTGAATGAAGGCCACGACATTCTGTGCGTGGATAATTACTTCACGGGGACCAAGGCGAATATCGCCCATCTGCTCGATCATCCGCGCTTCGAAGTGATGCGCCACGATGTGACCTTCCCGCTGTATGTGGAAGTGGACGAGATTTATAATCTCGCCTGCCCGGCCTCGCCGATCCATTATCAGTTCGACCCGGTGCAGACGACGAAAACGTCGGTCCACGGCGCGATCAATCAACTCGGTCTCGCCAAGCGCGTGCGGGCGAAGATTTTCTTGGCCTCCACCTCGGAAGTTTACGGCGATCCGACCGAACATCCGCAGACCGAAAGCTATCGCGGCAACGTCAACCCCATCGGCCCGCGCGCCTGCTACGACGAAGGCAAACGCGCTGCCGAAACCCTGTATTTCGACTATTGGCGCCAGCATAAGCTGCGCATCAAAGTCGCGCGTATTTTCAACACCTACGGCCCGCGCATGCATCCCAACGATGGGCGTGTGGTGTCGAACTTCATCATTCAGGCCCTGCAAAACGAGCCGATCACCCTCTACGGCGACGGCAGCCAAACCCGGTCCTTCTGCTATCAGTCCGATCTGATCGAAGGTTGGGTGCGCCTGATGAATACCGGCGACGAGGTGACCGGCCCGGTCAATATCGGCAATCCCCACGAAATGACCGTGCGCGAGTTGGCCGAAACCATCGTGCGCTTGACGGGGTCTAAGTCCGATCTCATCTACAAGCCACTACCGCAGGACGACCCGACCCGCCGCCGCCCGGATATCACCCTGGCGAAGAAGCTGTTGGATTGGGAACCGAAGGTGGCGCTGGAAGACGGGCTGAAGGAAACCATCGCCTACTTCCGCAAGAAGCTGAACGGTTAGTCTCGGCCTAGTCCTCAGGCGGGCGGCGGGGCGCAAGAACCTGCCGCCCGCCGCCGTCGCGCCGATCCATCCCTCTCGTGAAAGCCCCACCCTGTCCGATGAAAAAAGCCGTCGAACATCGCCTGGAGCAGTTGATTTTCAGCAGCCGCTGGCTGATGGCGCCCTTCTATCTGGGCCTTATCGTCTCGCTGGCGCTCTTGCTGGTGAAATTCGTTCAGGAACTGATCCATATCCTGCCGAATATCCTGGCGCTCAAGGATACCGAGGTTATTCTCGCGGTCCTAACGCTGGTCGATCTGTCGCTTGCGGGTAATCTGCTGCTGATGGTGATCTTTGCCGGGTACGAAAACTTCGTTTCCAAGATCGATACCGGCGATTCGGAAGATCGACCGGAATGGATGGGCAAAGTCGATTTCAGCGGCCTCAAGCTAAAGCTGGTGGCCTCCATCGTCGCCATCTCCGGCATTCACCTGCTGAAAACCTTCATGAATGTGCATCAGGTGAATAAGGAAGACCTTGGTTGGCAGGTCGGCATTCATATGGCCTTCGTTGTTTCCGGCGTGCTGCTGGCCTATATGGATAAGCTGGCGCATGCGGCGAAGGATCACTGATCCTTTTTGACGAGGGCGGCATAGGCGGCCATCGCCCCCGGGTGATAGGCCAGAACGCTGGACCGCCGCGCCCCCGCGAGGCTGATTTGACCGACAGCGCCGGCAGCGCCGATGGTTTTCAGCGTCGTCGGCGCCCAGAGCGAGCGGACGAAGGCTTCGGTGAAGTCATCGGGCAGGTCGGCGCGCACGACGAGAACCAGCGGCTGGCCCACCGTCTCCACCCCGGCAACGCCGGGATAAAGCGCGCCGGGCAGCACTTCCGCCGTCAAAACCCGCTGCGAGGCGAGCGGCGTTACCGGCAGCAGTTTGAGCGGCAGGCTGCGCGCCCGCTGGCTGACCAACGCATTGCCCGGCCAGAGGGTGGCGAAGGCGGCGCGCACTTCCCCCTCCGCCAAGGCATCCAGGGCGAACTCAAGCGGCATGAGTAAAGCGCGCTGCCCGGGTTTCAACAGATGGGCGGGGCCGATGACCTGCCGGGCCAGCCCGGTTCCGGCCTCAGGCCCTTGCGCCAGGGCGAGCGGTTGGCCGATCAGATCGCCGAGGCTGCTGGCCGGATCGTCTTGCCGCAGAAAAACATGCAGGGTTTCGGCGGACAGGGTGGCAAGCGCCCGCAGCGACTCCTGCGCCCCGGCGTCACCCGCCGAGAGCCAGGAGGCAAGATCGCGGGCAAAGACCAACGCCCCTTCTGCCTGCCCGCCGCGCAAGAGATCGAGCGCCCGGGCCGGGCCGTGGGCGGCCCCCTGCGCCACGACGATAAGCCCCGGCACGCCGCAACTGCCGCCCTTATCGCAGCCCCGCCCGCCCAAGGGGTTCGAGAGGCTGGTGGCCAGCCCGGTCGCTAGCGCAAAGGCGGCACTTCCCAGCGGCCCGGCGGCGAGGCGGAAGAACCGCTGTTCCGGCACGTCTTGCCCCCAGGCGGCCCGCCCTGATGCAAGCAGGCACGCCGTCCCGCCGATCAGCAGACCGCGGCGCGTTGGGGAAAAGCGGAAGACAAAGCCGGACATGGCGGAAAGGGCCGTGAATAAACGAGAAAGACCTGTAAAACGCCAAGCAGCGTGCCTAAAAACTATGGCAGCATCGCGCCGAATATGCACGCTATGGCGTCGTTGGTCGCATCTTTGTCTTACATCATGACGTTTAGGGGAAGGTTAATGGTCGATCTAGGGCTGCCGCCAATCATTGGGCATCGGGGCGCGCGCGGGCTTGCGCCGGAAAATACGCTCAGCGGGCTAAAGGCCGCTTTCGGGCAAGGGGTGCGCTATGTCGAGATCGACGCCAAGCTGACCCAGGACGGCGTGGTCATTCTAATGCATGACGAAACCCTGGACCGCACCACGAATGGCAGCGGCGCGGTTGCCGAAACCCCCTATGCGTTGATCCATACGCTGAATGCCGCAAAAGCCTTCCCCGATCTGGCCCCAGAACCGCCGCCGACTTTGGTGGAAGTGCTGGAGTTGGTGCAGTCGGTCGGGGGTGGCATCAATATCGAAATCAAACCCTGCCCAGGCCGGGAGCGGGAAACCGCCGCCGCCGTGATCGACGTGGTGCGCGCCACTTGGCGCCAACCGATCTTGCCGCTGCTCTCCTCCTTCCAGCGCGCGTCGTTGGAAGCCTGCCGCGATCTCGCCCCCGATCTGCCGCGCGGCTACCTGTCGGAAATCGAGGGCGAAGATTGGGTTGCCGAAGCCAAAAGCCTCGGGTGCACGACCTTGAACCTCGGGTGGAAGATGCTCACCCCTGCGCAGGTTCCGGGGCTGATCGCGTCCGGCCTGCCGCTGCTATTGTGGACGGTGAACGAGCCGGAGGTTGCCCGCGCTTTCCTGGCCGCTGGGGCGACCGCCATTATCACCGACCGGCCTGACATTGTTTGCGCCTGACACGGCTTTTCAAATCCGACTAGGGGCGGCATGGTAGGCCCCTGCCTATTTTTTGTGAGTATTCGGAATGAGCTTCGCTCTCGTCGATAAAGCCGAAAATCCCCGGCTTCTCTACCTCGCCACCCGAGACACGTTGGAAGGCTTGCTGGAAACCCTCGGTGCCGACGTTCGCGCCTGGGCCGACAGCCAAGGCTTTACCGCCGATCCGGGCAGCCAGCTTGGGTTACCGGACAACGGCGGGGTGATCGTCGGGATGGGCGACGACAGCAGCCCGCTGGGCGGGGCGGATGCGGAGTTCTGGGCGCTAGGCGCTTTGCCGGACAGCCTACCCCTCGGCAGCTATGTGCTGGCGCATCAGCCCGCCGAACCCACGGCGTCGCGCCTTGCGCTCGGTTGGGCGCTCGGGGCCTATGCTTTCACCCGCTATAAGAAGCGCAAACGCGCGCCTGCATCGCTGGTCTGGCCGGAACAGGCCAACCGCGAGCGGGTAACGGCAATGGCGGAAGCGGTCTATCTGGGCCGCGACCTGATCAATACCCCGGCGGGTGATCTGGGGCCGAAGGAACTGGCGGCAACCGCGCGCGACGTGGCCGAACAGCATCGCGCGAGTTGTTCCGTCATCACCGGCGATGATTTGCTGATCGAAAACTACCCGGCGGTCCACGCGGTCGGGCGGGCGGCGACCAATGGCCCGCGCCTGATCGATCTGCGCTGGGGTGATGAGAATCACCCGAAGATTACCTTGGTTGGTAAGGGCGTTTGCTTCGATTCGGGTGGGCTGGATATTAAGCCTGCGGGCGGCATGCAGCTTATGAAGAAGGATATGGGCGGCGCCGCCAGCGTACTCGCCCTTGCCCATGCGCTGATGCGGGCGAAACTGCCGATCCGCCTGCGCGTGCTGATCCCGGCGGTGGAAAATGCCATCTCCGGCAATGCCTTCCATCCGCTCGACGTGCTGGCGACGCGCAAAGGCCTGACGGTGGAGGTTGGCAATACCGATGCCGAAGGTCGCTTGATTCTCTGTGATGCCCTGGCCGAAGCCGACCGCGAAAAACCCGCGCTGCTGATCGATTGCGCTACCCTGACCGGTGCGGCCCGCGTCGCCCTGGGGCCGGACCTGCCGGTGATCTTCACCCGGCATGACGCGCTGGCCGACGATTTGCAGAATAAGGCCGCCCAGCAGGCCGATCCGGTCTGGCGTCTGCCGCTATGGCCGGGCTACCGTCGCTTGCTGGACAGCAAGGTCGCCGACCTTAGCTCGACCGGCGAAAGCAGTTTCAACGGCGCGATTACGGCAGCGCTGTTCTTGGCCGAATTCGTCGATCCCAGCACCAAGTGGGTGCATATCGATATGATCGCCTGGAACACCCGCAGCCGCCCAGGCCGCCCGGAAGGCGGGGAAGTGCAGACGATCCGGGCGCTGTTTGCCCTGATCGAAGATTATGTGACGGCCTAACGCCGATGCCGCACCTGCTGCTCGTCGCCGCCCATCCCGACCCGGACAGTTTCACCCTGGCCCTGGCCCGGCGGATGGCGGCGGCGGCGACCGCAGCGGGCGCGACGGTCACCTTCCACGATCTCTACCGCACCGCGTTCGACCCGCGTCTGACGGTGGCCGAAGCGCGCGGCCAGCCCAGCGACGATCCGTTGGTGAAGGCCCATATTCACGATTTGGTAACGGCGGACGCGCTGATCGTTCTTCACCCCAATTGGTGGGGCGGGCCGCCCGCGCTGCTAAAAGGCTGGATCGACCGGGTTTTCGCCCCGGGGGCAGCCTATGATTTCGAAAAGAAGATCGACGAGGGCGGTCTACCGATCCCGCTGCTGCGCACCCGCGCGGCCCTGATCGTCAATACCAGCAATACCGCCGAGGCGCGCGAGGCAACCGTTTTCGGCGACCCGCTAGAGCGGATGTGGCGCGACTGCCTGCTTGGCTTCTGCGGGGTGCAGGGTATCGACCGCTGGGTGCTGCGCATCATCGCCACCAGCACGCCGGAACAACGGGCCGCGTGGCTATCCGATGCCGAATGCCGGGTGATGGCCTTGCTTCAAGCGCTTACCAGCCCGCGCCCTGCGTAAAACCTTAATCCGCAGGATCACAAATCATCTTGCTTTAGCCCGTGTCATACCGCAGCTTGATTTGACTTCGAAACGAGTGCGGCGAGTGCGACCAGAATGGCCGATGCACGGGAACCGATGAAAACCGCGACGGCGCTCGATATGTGGCGCCTGACCACGGTGGAAGGGGTGCGGCGCGATTCGCCGGACCTGACCGCACGGCAAATGGCGGTGATGCTGACCGTCTATCTAACCCCGCCGCCCCATACGGTGCGGGGGCTTGCGGCGCAATTGAATGTATCGAAGCCCGCCATCACCCGCGCGCTCGACCGGCTATCGCAATTGGGCCTCGCCAAACGCAAGGTCGATCAGACCGACCGCCGCTCCATTCTGGTGCAGCGGACGGTCAAAGGGTCGATCTACCTTACCGAGTTCGGGGAAATCGTGACGACAACCTTGCGGACGCTGGAGCTTTAGACTTCACTCAAGCGGGATGGAAAAATCATTTGACAGAATAGGTTGATATAAACATAATTGGATTGTGAGCACGACCCCGACCCCCTTTGACGCTGCGACGTTCTGTTTCTGCCTTGCTGCCAGTAAGGCAGCCCGCGCCTTAGCACGGCGCTACGACGAAGCGTTTCGGCCTATTGGGCTTACGAACGGACAGTTCTCGATCTTGGTTGGCGTTGCACTCGAATTACCCGTCGGCCTAGGCGAATTGGCCGACGCGCTTGGGATGGATCGCACGACGCTAACTGCAGCCTTAAAGCCGCTCGATAGGCAGGGGCTGGTTTCAATTACGCCTGACCCGAAAGATGCCAGGCTAAGGCGGTTGCGATTGACCGAGCGGGGTAAGGACGTTGTGGCAGCGGCGCTGCCAATCTGGGCTGAAGTTCAAGCCGAAGTCCGGGCCCGGTCTGATGGCATCGATGTATTAGGTACGCTCAACCGCGTCAGTGTTTAGACCGGGCACATACCGCCGCTTTTGGTTGGTGTAAATAGGTTGATATCAACTTATCTCGAAAGGAGATCGAATTATGACGCACCCTGCCAACGCACTCGCTGAACATCCCCATCGGGGGGCGCATCAGCGGGTCGCCGCTGTTGCCGCTCTCTGGCTCGTCACCGTTATCATCGCGGCACAGACCGGTACACTCACCCGTCTCTATATGCCGCTGATCGGGGGAATTGTTGCCGTAACCATACTGGCCCCGACCCTTTGGTACTTCCGGTCTCCTAGTCTGCGCGCCTTCGTGGATTCGATAGGGCATCGGCCCCTTATGCTCCTCCACATTTGGCGGATTCCCGCTGCTCTCGCTTTTTTCTGGTACGGCGCGCAGGACGCGTTACCCCCGTTGTTCTGGGGGCTCGCAGGAACGGGCGATTTAATTGCGGGGGGCTATGCGGCATGGCTTGCCACGCGACCGGAAAGCCGGACGCAATACGTATCGTTCCACCGTTTCGGCTTCGCTGATTTTGTCGTTGCTGTCGGTACTGGTCTTACGTTTACCCTGTTAGAAGATCCGCGTATGGGCCTCATCGCCGAACTTCCCTTGGCGCTCATTCCACTTTTTGGCGTCGGCATCTCTGGGACGACACACCTTATTGCCTTCGACATGCTGCGTCGGGGTACCGGGCTTCGTACCGACGCCTGAACCGCAATTTCTAAAGCCAGAAATTGGTCATGGCTGTCGGTTTCCCCGACGGCCATGACCACTGCCCGATCATACCGCGCGAATTCGGGCGATAAAGCGATCCACTTCCTGCATCAGATGCGAGGATTCGCGCGTCAGTCCCGAGGTTGCGGTCAGCACTTGCGCGGCGCTCGATCCGGCTTGCCCGGCGGCCTGCGACACGCCCGCGATGGTGCGGCTCACGTCTTCGGTCGAACGCGCGGCTTCCTGCACATTGCGGGTGATTTCGCGCGTGGCCGCTGATTGCTGTTCGACGGCGGCAGCAATACCGCTCGAAATATCGTTGATTTTCAAAATGGTCGCGGCGATGCCCTGGATCGATTCGGCGGCGCCGCGCGTGGCGGTCTGAATGGTTTCCGCCTGCTCGGCGATATCCTCGGTCGCTTTCGAGGTTTGGGTGGCGAGCGATTTGATTTCGGACGCGACGACGGCAAAGCCGCGCCCCGCCTCTCCCGCCCGCGCCGCTTCGATGGTGGCATTCAGCGCCAGCAGATTGGTTTGCGCGGCGATTTCGTTGATGAGGTGAACGACTTCGTTAATCTTCTGTGCCGCCGCGACCATGCCGGTGACCGATTCGGTCGTCCGCCGCGCGTCGCCCGCCGCTGTGCTGGCAATGGTCGCCGATTGCGTGACCTGTCGCCCAATCTCGCCGATGGACGCCGCCAGCTCTTCCGAGGCGGAGGCGACGGTCTGCACCGAATGGGCCGCCTGATCGGTCGCTGAACTGACCATCTGCGATTGGCGCGACGTTTGTTCGGACAGCGCCGCCATTTCCCGCGCGGTGCCGTTCAGCGTATCGGCGGCATGACTGACCGAATGGCAGACGCCGCGCACCGATTGTTCGAAACTATTGGCGAGATCTTCCAGCAGGCGGCGCTTTTCGGCTTCGGCATTGGCTTCGGCGGTGCGCTTTTCCGCGTCCAGCCGGTTGATCTGGGCCAGATTCTCCCGGAAGATTTCCGCCGCGCGCAGCACGTCGCCAATTTCATCGCGGCGGCGGACCATTGGAATCGCGGTGTTTACGTCGCCCGCCGCCAAGCCACGCAGGGCGGCAATCGCCGCCCGTAAGGGGTTCCCGATGCCGAAGCGCGCGATCACCAACCCTTGGGCACAGCCGAAAACAATGCAAACGATCATAACGATCTGCAAGTGATCGGCGGCTGCCGGGGTTGCGGCGGCGCGGATGCCCATCAGGCCGACAATCAGCGTTAAAACGGCTTGGACGGCGATTAAGGTCGTCTGCTTCCAAAACAGACGGGTATCTGCCAGCAGGCTCATGTGCTTTCCCTCCCCAGGGAATCCTAATTTTTAAGGATTTGTTAGCATGACTATTCATCAACTTTTAGGGAGTGTCAATAACGTCATTCAGTTTACGTGAACGGCAGATTCTTTTCGTCTAAAGTCTTAACTTCGGTCACAGAAGAACAGGGTGTAATACCTGACCTTTTAGGGCGTTGGGACGGCCCGGCGGGAGCGGGGATGGGCGGCGCGATGCACCGCCAGAAGCCGCGCGGCATCGACTTCTGTATAGCGCTGGGTTGTCGAGAGCGAGGCGTGGCCCAACAGCTCCTGAATGGTGCGCAGGTCGCCGCCCGAGGCCAGAAGATGCGTCGCAAAACTATGGCGCAGGGCGTGGGGCGTCGCGCTTTCGGGCAGGGCGAGCGCCGCGCGTAGGCGCCGAACTTGCCGCTGTACAACGCCCGGATTGAGCGGCCCGCCGCGCGCACCGACGAACAGCGGCCCGTCCGGCGGCAGCGGGTGCGGGCAGGCGGCCAAATAGGCCCGCATCGCCTCGGTGATGACGGGCAAAACCGGGACGATCCGCTCCTTATTCCCCTTACCGCGCACGCGCAGCACGTCCGACAGGGGGGCCTCGGCGCGCGTCAGGCCAAGGGCCTCTCCCAAGCGCAGCCCGCAACCGTAGAGCAGGGTGATCAGCGCCAAATCGCGGTCGCCGATCCAGGGTTCGCTGGCGATCTCCGCAATATGCTCCAGACTATCGGCGGCTTCCGCCTCGCTCAGGGCTTTCGGGGCGGCTTTTGGCAGGCGTGGCGTGCGGATGACCGCCATAACCGGATTATGCAGCACCCCCTGCTGATCCAGCCGGGCGAAGAGGCTGCGCAAGGCCGACAGCCCCCGGGCCAGCGAGGCGCGGGAAATCCCGGCTTCCGTTCGCCGGGCGAGGAAGGCGCGAATATCGGCGGGGGTAAGGGCGGCAAGGCTGGCCAGCGTCGGCAGCGCGCCGTGATGTTCGGTCAAAAACAGCAGGAAAGCCGCAAGGTCGCGGCCATAACCATCTAACGTGTGTTTGGAGGCACGCTTTTCCGCCCCCAACCATGTTAACCACGCGGTGACGCTATCAGTCAGATCGGCGGCAGCAGAAAGCTGAAGCCCGGCGGGCAGCATGATTAATCTTCGAGGTCGAGCCAGGCGCGGGTCGTAATCTCCACCGTCTCGGCCAGGAAACTGATGAGTTCGGTTCCCTGCCCCGGATGGAAAATACCCGGACGCCGCGCCCCCAGCGCCAGTAGCGCGGGCGGGGCATGGCTGGAGATATGCAGGCGGATCAGCGCGTCCGACCGGGCGAGGCCCGCCAGTTCTTCGCCGTAAATCTCCGGCTCGCCAGTAATATCGGCGCGCAGCAGAATGGGTTCGCTGCCCAGCGTCTGGTCGATATACCCAGCGGGCAGAAGGCGCACATTGCTATTCGCCGCAACCGACCCGTCGCCCGTCGCTTCCAAGCAGAAACCCACGGCATCCACATCGAGCAGGCTGGCGAGTTCGTCGGTCAGCACGGTGATGAAATCTTCAAAACTGCGCGCGCCGATCAAGGCAATGATCGCGGCATGCACGCGGCCCTGGCTGACCAGATTATTGCGGCTGGTGGCGATCAGCTTGCGCTGATTGAGCTTCAAGCGGCTGATGTCCGACCGCAGTTTTTGGACAATGAACTGCTGAAGATCGACTACCCCGTCACCCATCGCGCGCACGGGCGGTAGCAGCACCCCGGCAATATCGGGGTGCCGCACCAGAAAATCGGGATTGCGGCGCAGATAGGTCAGCACGGCGGCATCGGTTAGCGCATCGGCCTTACTTTTGCCGCTGCCCTCGCCGGTCCGTCCGCTCTGTTCCGCGCTGCGCTCGTCCATCCCTGGTTACTCCGGTCCTAGAGGATCGACTGGCCGGTCCCGGCCCAATCCTTAATGAAGGTCTCAAGCCCCTTGTCGGTCAGCGGATGCTTGTAGAGCGTCCACAGCAGCGAAGGCGGCAGGGTCGCCACATCGGCGCCCATCTTAGCGGCCTGGATGATATGGCCGGGATTGCGCACGGAGGCGACGAGCACTTCCGTCGTGAACTGCGGATAGGCCGAATAGATTTCCAGAATATCGGCGATCAGCCCCAGACCATCGTGACCAATATCATCGAGCCGCCCGACGAAGGGGGAGATGAAGGTCGCGCCCGCTTTCGCCGCCAGCAGCGCTTGCGCCGGGGAGAAGCAGAGGGTGACGTTGGTTTGGATGCCCTTGTCGGACAGTGCCTTACAGGTCTTCAGCCCATCGACGGTCAGCGGCAGCTTCACGGTGACATTGCTGGCGATGGCGGCGAGGTGCAGCCCTTCCTTCAGCATCGTCTCGTAATCGGTCGCGGCGACTTCGGCTGAGACCGGGCCTTCGACGATCTCGCAGATTTCGGCAATAACTTCCGTGAACTTCCGGCCGGATTTCGCTACCAAGGACGGGTTGGTCGTGACCCCATCCACCAGCCCGGTCGGGACCAGGGCTTTGATTTCCGCAACATCGGCCGTATCGATAAAGAACTTCATCCTGATGGCTCTTCCCTTAACCAAGGCGGCTTCCCCGCCCGGATTTACCGCCGCAGGCCGAACCTGGGGCGTAACACAGGTGGACTTTAGCCGATGACCCGCCGTCCCGCTAGGCCCGAGGCAGCGCGCGAGACTGCATCGCTCCTAAGCGAGCCTGCACGCGTGGCCGTTCTGCTGCCGCTGCCCCTTGGGGAACTCTATGAGTATGCCGTGCCGGAGGGGATGGAGCCGCCCGCGCCGGGCACGATCTGTTCGGTGCCGCTCGGTAAGCGCTTCCTGCCCGGCGTGGTCTGGGACCGGCCGGAGGGCCTGCCGGAGATTGCGGCGAGCCGCTTAAAGCCGCTGGCCGCGCTCTACCCCGTGCCGCCGATGGCGGCGCCGTTGCGCAAGCTGATCGACTGGGTCGCGGCCTATACCCTTAGCCCGCCCGGCGCCGTGCTGCGCATGGGCCTGTCGGTGCCCGATGCGCTCGAGGAACCGGCGTCCCTGTCGCGCGTTCGCCTCTCCCGCCTCGGCGGCGAGGGGGCGATGACGGCGGCCCGGAAGAAAGTGCTGGCGGTGCTGGAGGAGGAGGCGGACGCGATGGCGCCCGCCGACCTCGCCCGCGCCGCCGGGGTTAGCCCGTCCGTGGTTGCCGGTCTCGTTAAAACCGGTTGGCTGGAGCCGCTGACCCTTTCCGCCGATACGGGGGACGCGCCGGACTATCAGTGGCGGGAAGCGGAATTTTCGGGCGATCAGCAGGCGGCGGCAGATCATTTGGGGGGGCAGGTGCGGGCGGGCGGGTTCGCCGTTACTCTGCTGGATGGGGTCACGGGATCGGGCAAGACGGAAGTTTACTTCGCTGCGATTGCCGCCGCCCTCGCGGCTGGGAAACAGGCGCTGGTGCTACTGCCAGAAATCGCCTTGTCGACCCAATGGCTGCACCGCTTCCGTAAGCGCTTTGGGGCCGAGCCGTTGGTTTGGCACTCCCATCTGACCCCAGCGGCCCGGCGGAAATCCTGGCGACGGGTGGCCTTGGGGCAGGCGCCGGTGGTGGTCGGTGCGCGCTCCGCCCTCTTCTTGCCGCTGCAAAACCTGGGGCTGATCGTCGTTGATGAAGAGCATGAAGCCAGCTTCAAGCAGGAAGATGGCGTGCTCTATAACGCCCGCGATATGGCGGTGGTGCGGGCCCGGTTGGAGCAGATTCCGATTCTGCTGGCCTCCGCCACCCCGTCGCTCGAAACCGTGGCCAATGTCGAAGCCGGGCGCTTCCACTGCACCGCCCTGCCCGAACGGCATGGCGTGGCGGCCCTGCCGGAAATCGCCGCCATCGACCTGCGGCGCAGCCCGCCGCCGCGTGGGGCGTTTCTGTCGATCCCGCTGCGCGACGCCATTACGGAAACCCTGGCGAAGGGCGAACAGGCGATGCTGTTCCTCAATCGCCGGGGCTATGCGCCGTTGACGCTGTGCCGCACTTGCGGGTTCCGCTTCGAATGCCCCCATTGTTCGGCGTGGCTGGTCGAGCATCGCGGGCGCGGGCGGTTGCTCTGCCATCATTGCGGCCATAGCCAGCCGGTCCCGCACGCCTGCCCGTCCTGCGGGACGGAAGACGCGCTGGTTCCTTGCGGGCCAGGGGTGGAGCGGGTGGCGGAGGAAGCAGCGGCGCTGTTCCCCGACGCGCGGTTGGCGATCATGGCGTCCGACCTGCTGAGTTCCGCCGACGCGATGAAAAAGCTGATCACCGAGGTGCAGGATCGGCAGATCGACCTGCTGGTCGGCACGCAAATGATGGCGAAGGGCCATCATTTCCCGCATCTGACCCTGGTTGGGATCGTCGATGCCGATCTTGGCCTCGCCGGTGGCGACCTGCGCGCGGGGGAGCGGACGTTCCAGGTTCTACACCAAGTCGCAGGCCGCGCGGGGCGTGCCGAGCATCCTGGTCGGGTGCTGATGCAGACCCTGCAGCCGGAGCATCCCGTCATCGCCGCGCTTTTGGCTGGGGACCGCGACCGCTTTCTCGCCGCTGAAATGGCCGACCGGCGCGCCCACGGCATGCCGCCGTTCGGGCGGCTCGCGGCGATCATCCTGTCCGCCCCCAGCCCGGAGCTGGCCGAACAAAGCGCCCGCCGCCTCGCCCGTCTGGCGCCGACTGACCCGGATGTAACCATCCTCGGCCCTGCGCCTGCCCCGCTGTCGATGCTGCGCGGGATGTACCGCTGGCGCTTTCTGATCAAAACCCCGCGGGAGAAGCTGCCGCAACCCCTGCTGCGGGCGTGGCTCGCCCGGGCCGACCTGCCGAAAACTGTCAAGCTGGCGGTCGATATCGACCCCTATAGCTTTCTGTAAAACGCCATCGTGGCCCCGATTCCCCTTGCAACGACGGCCATTTCATCGCATTTTCCATGCGTAAATTGTCCTTTAGGCGGTCAAACAGATGCTGTCGGGAAAAAGGCTGCTGCTGATCATCGGCGGGGGAATTGCCGCCTATAAGGTGCTGGAGCTGATTCGCCGTCTGCGCGATCGCGGCGTCGATGTGCGCTGCGTGCTGACCAAGGCGGGGGCGGAGTTTGTGACGCCGCTATCCGTGGCGGCCCTGTCGGAAAATAAGGTCTATCAGGATCTCTTCTCGCTGACCGATGAAAGCGAGATGGGCCATATCCGCCTGTCGCGAGAGGCCGATCTGGTGCTGGTGGCCCCCGCGACGGCCAATTTGATCGCCAAGATGGCCGCCGGGATTGCCGACGATCTCGCCACCACGGCGCTGCTGGCGACCGATAAACCCGTGTTGATTGCCCCGGCGATGAACACCCATATGTGGCAGCACGCGGCGACCCAAGCCAATGTCGCCACGCTGATTGCGCGCGGCATTACGGTCATCGGCCCAGCGGCGGGGGATTTGGCCTGCGGCGAGGTCGGGTCGGGCCGTCTTGTGGAAGTGCCGGGCCTGCTGGCCGCGCTGGAGGAGGCGTTTCACCAGCACCAACCGCTGCCGTCGCTGGTCGGCAAGCACGCCATCGTCACTTCCGGCCCCACCCATGAGCCGATTGATCCGGTGCGCTATATCGCCAACCGCTCCTCGGGCAAGCAGGGCCATGCGATTGCGGCAGCGCTGGCAGCCGCAGGCATGCGGGTGACGCTGGTTTCCGGCCCGACGCAGGAACCGGTTCCAGCCGGTATGGATTTCAAGCCCATCGAGAGCGCGCAGCAGATGCTGGCGGCGGTGGACGCGGCCTTGCCCGCCGATGTTTTCGTTGGGGCGGCGGCGGTCGCCGATTGGCGCGTCGCCAGCGCCGCTGATCAGAAGCTGAAAAAGGGCGCCGATGGCCCGCCCGCCCTGGTGCTGACCGAGAACCCCGACATTCTGCGCACGGTCTCCCAGCATCCGAAGCGCCCGGCGCTGGTGATCGGCTTTGCGGCGGAGACGGAAAAGGTGCTGGAGCATGCCGCCGCCAAACGGGTGCGCAAGGGCTGCGACTGGATTTTGGCCAATGACGTTAGCCCGGAAACCGGCACGTTCGGCGGCACCCATTCGCGCCTGTTCCTGGTGACCGCCGCCGGGGTCACCCCCTGGCCGCATAGCGCGAAGACCGACGCCGCCCGACGGCTGACCCACGCCGTCGCCGAATATTTTTCAACCATGAGAGACGCCTGATGACCGCCGTTCCCCTGCCTGTCCGCCGCTTGCCCCACGGGGCCGATCTGCCGCTGCCCGCCTATGCGACCGAGGGAGCGGCGGGGTTCGATCTGCTGGCGGCGGTGGCCGAACCGCATACGCTTGCCCCCGGTAAACAGGCGCTGATCCCGACCGGCCTCGCCTTCGCTATTCCTGCCGGATACGAAGGGCAAGTGCGTCCCCGCTCCGGTCTCGCTGCGAAGCACGGCATTACCGTGTTGAACGCCCCCGGTACCATCGACGCGGATTATCGCGGCGAGGTGCAGGTGATCCTGATCAACCACGGCGATCTGCCCTTCACGGTGGAGCGGGGAATGCGTATTGCGCAGTTTCTGCTCGCCCCGGTGACGCGGGCCGATCTGACCCCGGTGGATAGCCTGGACGATACCGCGCGCGGCGCGGGCGGCTTTGGCTCCACCGGCCTTGCTTCAGCCTGAGGAGGCTCCTGTGATGCTCGGCCTGCCGCGTAAAACCCTGCTTGCCATCGAAGCCGTTCTGGATATCGCCTATCACGCGGGCGGCACCACGGTGCAGTCGGGGGATATCACCACTCGGCAAGGCATTCCCCGCCGCTCGCTGGAGCCGATCCTGCAACAATTGACCCGCGCCGGGATTCTGGCGGGGGTACGCGGGCCGCGCGGCGGCTATCGGCTGGCGCGCGAACGGCGGCGCATCACCTTGGGCGAAATCATCCGCCTCGTGACCGGGGAGGAGGAGAACGAGGGGCCGGACGCCAGCACCTCCGACCTCGGCACCAAGGTCGTGCAGCCGCTGTGGACCGAACTGACGGCGGAAGTCATGGCGCGGCTCGAATCGATCACCCTGGAAGACCTATGCGACCGCGCCCGCAGTGCCGGGATTCTGGCGAATACCACCGCCGTTGTGGATTTTACCATTTAACATCCGATTGGCGATGTTATATACAATTCCACTAGAATAATTTCGGTAATTTACCGACGGAGATCTGTAATGACCGCCACCTTCCGTAACCGCATTTACGACAGCATCGTCGATACCATCGGCGCGACGCCGCTGGTGCGCGTGTCGAAACTGGCCGCCGACCGGAAGGCGGGGGCCGAAATTCTGGCGAAGCTGGAGTTTTTTAACCCGCTCGCCTCGGTCAAAGACCGCATCGGTCTGGCGATGATTGATGCCGCCGAGCGCGACGGGCGCCTGAAGCCGGGGGCGACGCTGGTCGAACCGACGTCGGGCAATACCGGCATCGCGCTGGCCTTCGTGGCGGCGGCCAAGGGCTATAAGCTGGTCCTGACCATGCCCGAATCGATGTCGGTCGAACGGCGTAAGATGCTGCGCCTCTTGGGCGCCGAATTGCGCCTGACCCCGGCGGCCCAAGGGATGAAGGGGGCGATTGCGGCGGCGAACGAGTTGGTCGCCAATGATCCGAATGCGATCATGCTGCAGCAGTTCGAAAACCCGGCGAACCCGGCCGTGCATCGGGCGACGACCGCCGAAGAAATCATCGCCGATACCGAGGGCAAGGTCGATTTCATCGTCGGCGGCGTCGGCACCGGCGGCACGATCACCGGCGTCGGTCAGGTGCTGAAAGAAAAGCTGCCGGGCGTCAAGGTGGTGGCGGTCGAGCCGGAAGATAGCCCCGTGCTGTCGGGCGGCCAGCCCGGCCCCCATAAGATTCAAGGCATCGGCGCCGGGTTCGTGCCGGGCATTCTCGATACCAAAGTGATCGATGAAGTGATCCGCATCGGGAACGACACCGCCTTCCGCACCGCCCGCGATGTGGCGCGGCTGGAAGGCTTGCCGGTCGGCATTTCCTCTGGTGCGGCCCTGGCCGCAGCGCTGGAACTCGCCGCCCGCCCGGAAAATGCGGGCAAGCGCATCGTCGTCATCATCCCGTCGTTCGCCGAGCGTTATCTTTCGACCGCGCTCTTCGAAGGGCTGGAATAAGCCGCATGCAGGGGAAGGGTCAAACCTTCCCCTTGCTTTAATCGGGATGCGGGCATATACCCGTTTCTACGATGAGCGACTGCTACTGCATCCTGCTGCGCACAGCCTCCCGCAAAGTCACCGCGCTTTATGATGCGGCCTTGGCGCCCTTCGGCATTACCCTGGCACAGTTTAGCCTGATGCGGCGTATTCGGCGGGGGGAGCCAGTGTCGATCACCGACTTAGCCCAGCGGGCGGAGTTGGACCGGTCGACCGTCGGGCGCAACCTGAAGCCGCTAGAACGGTTGGGCCTCGTGCAGCATGTCACCAGTCTTGACCAGCGCGAAGCCTCCGTCGCTTTAACCGAGGCGGGGCATGCCCTGTTGAAGCGGGCCGATCCAATTTGGCATCAGGTCCAGGTCGATCTTGAAACCCGGTTGGGCGCGGTGGATGCCGGGCAGCTCACCCGCTTGCTTCACGCTTTGTAATTTTTACTTAAAAACGGGTATATACCCTTAATGAACGGAGGCGCCGATGCGCGCGGACCCTGTGACCCAAGACCCCAGCCGATTGGCGGCCTTTCTCGCCCAACGCGGCATTCATTATGGTTGGGTGGTCGCAGCGGCGACCTTTCTGACCATGCTCGCCACCGCCGGGGCCCTGGGGTCTGCCGGGGTGATGATCGAGCCGTTGCAGCGGGAATTCGGCTGGTCCACCGCCGATATTTCCTTCGCCTTTGCCGTGCGGCTGTTGCTGTTCGGGCTGATGGGGCCGTTTGCGGCGGCCTTCATGACGCTGTTCGGCGTTCGCCGCGTTGTGATGCTGGCGCTGGGGATGATCGGCAGCGGCATTTTCGGCTCGCTGTTCATGACCCACCTGTGGCAGCTCGTGCTGCTGTGGGGCGTTATCCTCGGCTTCGGGACGGGCATGACCGCGCTCGTGCTGGGCGCGACGGTGGCGACGCGCTGGTTTGCCCATCGGCGCGGGCTGGTCGTTGGGCTGCTGACCGCCAGCAATGCCACCGGCCAATTGGTCTTTCTGCCGCTGCTGGCGACGCTGACCACTGAAATCGGCTGGCGAGCGGCCTTGATCTTCATCCTCTGCGCGTTGACGCTGGCGTTTGCGTTGGTCGCCCTGCTAATGCGCAATCATCCGGCCGATGTCGGCCTCGGCCCCTATGGCGGCAGCTTCCAGCCCGCGCCCGCCCCGCAGGATGCGAGCCTTAGCAACCTGATCGCCCTTCCTTTAGGCGCGTTGAAAGAGGCGGCGGTAACGCGGACCTTCTGGGTGCTGTTCCTAACCTTCTTCATCTGCGGCCTCTCGACGAATGGGCTGATCCAGACCCATTGGGTCGCGATCTGTGGCGATTTTGGCATCGTGCCGGTCGGCGCCGCCGGGATGCTGGCCCTGATCGGTGTCTTCGATTTCATCGGCACGATCGGCGCGGGCTGGCTGTCCGACCGCTACGATAACCGCTGGTTGCTGGCGTGGTTCTACGGGCTGCGCGGTTTGTCGTTGCTCTATCTTCCGTTCACCGAGTTCAACGTCTATCTTCTGTCGATCTTCGCGGTCTTCTACGGCCTCGATTGGATTGCCACCGTGCCGCCGACGGTGAAACTGGCCGCCGAGCGTTTTGGCCCGGCGCGGGCGCCCCTGGTTTTCGGCTGGGTGTTCGCGGGGCATCAGTTGGGCGCGGCGACGGCGGCGTTCGGGGCGGGAACGGCGCGCACGGAATTTGGTACCTATCTGCCCGCGCTTTATATCGCCGGGGCGGCCTGCTTGGTGGCAACGCTGCTGATCCTATCGCTCAAGCGCGCGGCCAAACCAGCAACCGCATAGAAGATCGCCGTTAACCCCCTCTTGCCTTCCGGCGCGA
Organism: Elstera cyanobacteriorum; assembly: GCF_002251735.1. NCBI lineage: Bacteria > Pseudomonadati > Pseudomonadota > Alphaproteobacteria > Rhodospirillales > Rhodospirillaceae > Elstera > Elstera cyanobacteriorum. The sequence goes on from NZ_NOXS01000034.1 coordinate 22,175, forward strand.
AACGGACCAAATTGGTCCCATATCGCGCCGGACGCCCCGGCTCTACCTAAGGGACCAGCCATGTTCATCCAGACCGAAGCCACGCCCAACCCCGCCACGCTGAAGTTTCTGCCCGGTCGCCCGGTACTGGGGCGCGGCAGTGTGCATTACGCCTCGGCGGAGGAAGCCGTCTCCTCGCCGCTGGCGCAGCGGTTGTTCGGGGTTGCCGGCGTGACCGATGTGTTCCTGGGCGATGATTTCGTCACCGTCACCAAGGCGGGCACGGAAGAATGGTCGGTGCTGAAGTCCATCGTCATGGCGGCGCTGATGGATCATTTCCTGTCCGGCCTGCCGGTGCTGCAGGATATCGACGGCACCGACATGGACGAAGACGAAGAGTTTGCCGAGGAAGATGCGGGCATCGTTCAGCAGATCAAAGAACTGCTGGACATGCGCGTCCGCCCCGCCGTGGCGCAGGATGGCGGTGATATCGTTTTCCGAGGGTTCGACAAGGGGGTCGTCTATCTTAAGATGCGCGGTTCCTGCGCGGGTTGCCCCAGCTCCACTGCGACCCTGAAAATGGGCATTGAAAATATGCTCAAGCATTACGTTCCAGAAATCACGGAAGTGCGTGCTGTCGCTTAAAGAATCGCGTTTGAAGCAAAACTGGGCCTGCGCGTAAGACCAAGTCTGACGCGCAGAGTCCAAGACTCCTGCCGATCATCGCGCTAGACTTTTGGCGCGATGCGGGAGGAAGCGGAAACACTGGCGGTCAGCCCGCCGGAAAAGCGATTCTGGCGGCCGTTGCTCGGCCTGCTGGCGCTTGAGTCTGCCGTCGCAACGCTGATCCTGATTGCAGGCCATCCGCCGCGCCCGCCCGCCGCCGTCACCATTCATCTGCCGCCCGCGCCGCTGCTGGCGAAAAAGCAGTTCGTGCCGCCCCCCTCGGAACTCGCGGCCCTGGCCGAACAGCGGCACGCGCCGGTGCCGTTGACGCCGCTGCAAGCCTTCGCCCGGCTAAAGCCGCTGGTCGAACCCGCAACGGCGGCGCTATCGGTGGACCGGATCGGCCCGACGCCGTTCACCCCCCGCCGCGATCCGTTTCGGCCGGAGCCACGGCTGCCGGATGCCCTGCCGGTGGACCGGGCAATCGTTAACCCGCGCCCGCGCGAGACGGAAGCAACCTGGCTACTCGCCGCGCGCGACCGGCTCGACCCCGCGCCGCCGCCCGTCGCCGCGCCGCCCGACGAGACGCCGGGGCAGACCGCCTGGGTCGATCCCGACCAGACGCTCGCTTATGACCTGAGCGAACCCGCCCCGCTGCTGCTGGCCCAGCGCGCCGATCCTATCCCGGACGCGGCCCTGCGCGATCAAGCGGAATTGCTGCCGGGTCCGAACGTGCCGCCGCTAAGCGAAAGCCTGCGCGCCGTCGCCGAATTGGTCGCCCTGCGCGAGGAGTTGCACGGGCTGCCGCCGGGGGCCGATCCGCTGGTCCGTACCCGGGCACTGCTGGCCGATGCGCTGGTGCCCGGTGGGTATAAAGATCAGGATCTCAGCGGGTTTCGCGGGGTCGAAATGTTCGATTACGCCGCCCTGCAACTCCAGCGCCGCAGCGCCAGCCGCCCCGCGCGGGCCACGCCGCGCTTCGGCATCGAACCCTATGCCGGGGCCTTCACCGTCAGCGCGGTTTCCCCGCCGAAGCCGGAGCTTTTGTCGCGCAGTGCCGTCGGTTCGACCGCCAAGCTGCTCTCGCTATTCGACGCTCATGATTACGATACGGCGCTGGAGTCAGAGGTGCCGGGCGTTTTTCTGGCCCGCCTGCCGCACGATCTGCCCCATGCGGTCGATCCGCAGGAGCGCAAGGGCGTTTTCGTGCGTTCCGTCCTGCCGCATCTTTTGCACGTCAACGAGCATCTGCTGGAAACCCGCCGCCGCATTCTGAAGCTGGCCGGGCGGGTGGAGACGGGCGAGTTGACCGACGAAGACCGCGCGTTCGTGACGGCGGTGCTGACGGAATTTCGCTTAGACCGCTGGTCGTTGCCCGAGTTGCTGAAGCGCGTCGATATCGTGCCGCCGTCGCTGGCGCTTGCCCAAGCGGCGGAAGAAAGCGGCTGGGGCACCTCCAATCTGGCCCGCGATGGCAATGCCTTGTTCGGGATGGTCATGTGGGTGCGCGATGCCGATGGGCGGCAGGTGCGCCGCCAGCGCCCCTATGCCGATCTGGCTGAAGGGGTGGCCTCCTATATCCGCAATCTCAACACCCATTTCGCTTATGCCGGGTTCCGCGACCAGCGCGCCCGCCTGCGCCTCAGCGGGAAGGAAATCTCCGGCCCGGCGTTGATGGCCTCGCTGGGGCGCTATTCCGAACGCGGGCAGGATTACGTGCGCTCGGTCAATAGTCTCCTCGCCTATAATAATCTGCACGTCCTTGATTCGGCCCGCCTGCGCCTTGCCAGCGCCGAGACCGAACCGACGCCCTAAGCCTTACAAATCGCCCGCAAAGTTTCCCGCAGCCAGCGGTGCGCCGGGTCGGCGTCGAAGCGCGGGTGCCAAAACAGCGAGACGGTGATTTCTGGCACCGCAATCGGCAGTGGGAAAGCAATCAACCCCGCCCGCAATCCCGCCGTATGTTGCTCCGGTACGGTCGCGATCAGATCGCCGCTCCGCACCAGAAAGAGTGCCGCCGCAAACCCGCCGACAATCGTGCGGACCTGCCGGGTTAGGCCAAGCGCGGCGAGGGCCTCGTCGGCGGGCCAGCGTTCCACCGGGCGGCGGGCGACGGCGATATGCTGCCCGGCAGCATAGTCTTCCGCCGTTACCCTCCCTCCGGCCAGCGGATGCTCCGGGCGAACGACGCCGATAAACCGGTCGCGAAACAGCGCCTGCGCCCGGACTTCCGGTCCCATTGCTGGGCCGATCACGCCGGTTTCGAGGTCGATGCTGCCGTCGCGCAAGGGGGCGCTATCCTTATCCTGCTTCGGCACAAAGCGTAGCCGCACCCCGGGGGCCTCACGGGCCAGCGTTGCCAGCAGGGGTGGGCCGAAGGTTTCCAGAAAACCATCGCTGATCCGCAGGGTGAACGTGCGGGATAGATGGGCGGGGTCGAAATCCGCACCGATCCGAAACAGTGCCTCGGCCGCCTCCAGCACGCGCCGCACCTCCGGGCGCAGGGCTTCGGCGCGCGGGGTCGGCACCAGCCCGCGCCCGGCGCGGACCAGCAGCGGATCGTTGAAACTGGCCCGGAGCCGGGCCAAAGCGCGGCTCATGGCAGAGGGGCTGAGCTGCAAGCGTTCCGCCGCGCGGGCAACGCTGCCTGCGCTCAGCAGAACGTCGAGGGTGATCAATTGGTCAAGGTCGGGGCGGGGCATGCCAGTCAGCTTAGCACGGCCTGACAGGGCGTTTCATGCAGCTATTCAGTGCAATCGCTGCGCCTGCCGCCTGATTTGGCAGCGCGGCACACTCCAGGGATCATGCCTTGTAAAGGATAACCCCATGTCATCCACGTCTACCCCGCGCCGGGCGTTGGCCGGTCTGGCGCTCAGCCTTCTGCTGGCCGCCCTCGGCACCAGCAGCGCCACCATCGCCCTGCCGACCCTCGGCCAGAGTTTCGCCGCGCCGTTTCCGGTCCTGCAATGGGTCGTGCTCGCCTATCTTGCCACCAGTACCGCCCTGGTCGTCGGCGCGGGCCGGATCGGCGATTTGCTGGGGCGCCGCCGCCTGCTGCTCGGGGCGCTGTCTCTCTTTACCCTCGCGTCGATCCTCTGCGCGCTGGCGCCGTCGCTGCCGGTCTTGATCGCCGGGCGCGCCTTCCAAGGGATCGGCGCGGCGGCGATGCTGGCGCTAACCGTTGCACTTGCCAGTAGTGCTGTGCCGAAAGAGCAAACGGGCCGGGCGGTCGGCTTGATGGGAACCATGTCGGCCCTAGGCACGGCGGCGGGGCCGTCGGTTGGCGGGTTCCTGATCGCCCATCTTGGTTGGCCGTCGCTGTTCTGGCTGAATGTGCCGCTGGCGCTGATCGCCCTCGGGCTGGTTACCGCCTATGGCCGGGCAGACGCGCCGTCCAAACGCGGGGGGAGCGCGGCGGCGGTTCTGCCCGGCACGCTGCTGCTCGCTTTGGCCTTGGCGGGGGGCGCCTTGGCGATCACCCTGCGCGGCCCGTTCGCCAGTGCCGAACGGCTCGGCAGCCTCGCGGTTGCGACCATCGCCCTGCTGCTATTTTTCGCGCGGGATGCAAGGGCGGCAGTGCCTTTACTGCCTTGGTCCCTGCTGCGGACGGACGGGCGCAGCCGTACTTTATTGGTGGCGCTGCTGGTCGCGGCGATCGTGATGACCAGCCTCGCCGTTGGGCCGTTCTACTTGGCGCGCGGGCTGGGCCTATCGCCCGATCTGGCGGGGCTAATCTTGTCCTGCGGCCCTGCGATGACGGCGCTGATGGGCGTGCCCGCCGGACGTTTGACGGAGCGCTGGGGCAGCAAAAGCGCCAGCCGGATTGGCCTCATTGGCATGGCAGCGGCAAGCCTGTTGATGGCTCTGGTCGTGCCGGGGATGGGTGTCCTTACCTATGGCGGCGCGTTGATGCTGCTGACCGCCAGCTATTCCCTCGCCAATACCGCGAATACCGCCGGGCTGATGCAAACGGCCCCAACCGACCAGCGCGGGCTGCTGTCCGGGCTGCTGACCCTGGCACGCAATCTCGGGCTGATCGCGGGCGCGTCGGCGATGGCCGCCCTCTTCGCCCTCGGCAGCGGGGCGGCGGATAGTGCCGACGCCGCCCCCGCCCAAGCGGCGCAGGGGTTGACGCTGGCGTTTCTCGTCGCTGCCGGACTGGCGGGGGTTGGTTTGGTGTCTGTCCGCGTTAGCGCCCGCTAAAGCGGTTTCAGTTCGCTTAGGCTCACGTCAACCGCTTTAGCCTATTGTTTTATGACGCAAATGCGTCGTCGCGAGTGAACCCACCCGCTCGGGATTTGCGCTAAGATACGGGCTACTTGGCGCTGGGGGCAGTAGGGCCGGGGCGCGCAGGATAGTCGTGATCCGCCCGTCTGCCGTTACCCGCCCGATGGCCAGCGGCTTGTGCAGATGGTGGTTCTGCGGGTCCATCATCACCTCCACACCGCCAGGGCCGGTAATCCGACTGCCCGCCATCGCGGCGGCAACCGCTTTCGGGTCCGTTGTTCCGGCTTTCTCGACGGCGGCACACCAGAGATGGAAGCCGATCCAGGTTGCTTCCATCGGATCGTCGGTCACGGCCTTGGCGTCGCCGGTATGGCGTCGCCACGCCTCGATAAAGCGGCGGTTTTCCGGCGCCTCAAGGCTCATCAGATAGTTCCAGGCGACAAGATGCCCGTCCAGTAGTCCGGCCCCCAGGCTGGCCGCCTCATTCTCGCCGACCGAAAAGGCCATCACCGGCAGCGTTGCCGCCGTCACGCCCTGGCGGGCGAGTTCACGGTAGAAATAGATATTGGCATCGCCATTGACCGTGGAGATCACCGCCGCTTTCCCGCCCGCCGCGAACCGGCGCATGGCGGCAACCTCCGCCGACCAATCCTCATGCCCGAAGGGGGTAAAGCTGACGGCGACGTCGCTGCCGCCGATCCCCTTCGACTGAAGATAGCCTTGCAGAATCTTATTGGTGATCTGCGGGTACACATAATCGGTCCCGACCAGATAAAAGCGCCGGAAGCCGCCGCCTTGGGGCGACATCAGATAATCGACCGCTGGCAGCGCCTGCTGGTTCGGCGTCGCCCCGGTGTAGAAAACATTCGGCGACTGTTCTTCCCCTTCATATTGCACGGGATAGAGCAGCAGGCCGCCCAGATCCTCGACGACCGGCAGCACCTCCTTCCGGCTGATCGACGTCCAGCAGCCAAACAGCACCGAAACCTTGTCTTCGGTCAGCAGCTTGCGGGCGAGGCTGCCATAGAGCGGCCAGTCGGAGCGGGGGTTGACGATCACCGCCTCCAGCGGGCGCCCAAGCAGGCCGCCCGCCCGGTTGACCTCCTCGATCATCATGACCAGCAAGTCTTGCAAAGGCCGTTCGCACCCCGCCATCGTTCCGCTGAGTGAATGCAGCACGCCAACGCGGATACCGCCGCCGCGAATATCCCCCAGGAACCCAGCGACCGAGTGGCGCAGCGTTTCGAACTCGCGGGTCAGATCGACGGTCACGCCCATCACCTGGTCGGACGCGGTTTTCGTGTCTGCGGCAGCCCCGGCAGCGGCGGTGAGGTCAGTGACCAGCGTGCCGACGCCGCCCGCGGCCATCAGGGCCGTCCGGCCGATTTCCGCTGCCGCCATTTCCCCTTCCACCGCGGCATCGGCAAAGCCCGCCGCCAGCCGGTCGAGCCCGCCAATCGCCTCGGCAATGTCAGAAATCGCCGTCACCGCCTCGGTAACCGCGCCGCTCATCTGTCCCACATCGGTGCGGATATCGGCGGTGGCGGCGGTGATCTGTGCGGAGAGCGCTTTGACCTCATTCGCCACAACCGCAAAGCCGCGCCCGGCATCGCCCGCCCGCGCCGCTTCGATACTGGCATTGAGCGCCAGCATTTGGGTTTTCTGGGCGATGGCGCCGATCAGCGTGGCAATGCTGGCGATCCGGTCGGTTGCTTCGGTCAAGGCCGCGACCGAGGCATTGGTGCTGGCGACGGTGGCGACGGTGCTGGCCGTGACCGTGCGGCTTTCGTCAGCCCGTTCGCGGATCCCCTCGATCACGTGCGCCAATCGGTCGGAGGCGGTGGCCATCGTGCCGATCTGGGCCGATACGGTGCTGGCCGTCCGCACCCCTGTTGCGCTTCGTCCGTCCGCCACTTCGGCATGGGATAGTAGCGTTTCGGCCATGCGGCTCAGCGCCTGAGTGGCATCGCTCATCTCAGAGAGCAGGGTTGCGGCGTCGGTTTCAAACCGGCCCGTCAGAACGGCCCGCGCTTGATTGCGGATGGTCTGCTGCTGCCCTTCCGCCTGGCGTTCGGCGGCCAGGGTATCGGCATCGGTGACGGCTTCGCGCAGCTTCAGCGCCGCTTGGGCGATCTGGCCGAGCGGGCCTAGGGTCTGTGTGTAGGGCACCTGCACAAAGCGTTCGCGCAGGGCGAGCGCCCGAAGGGCACGGGCGAGGGGTGTCAAGCTGCGGCGGTTCAAAAGCTGGGCCGTTAGCCCGATGCTAAGCCCGGCGACAGGGGCTAAGAGCCAATAGATCCAAGGCCCTGGCAGAAAAGGGGCGAGCCATCCGCCCGCCGCCACCGCAACCCCTGAGGTTCCCCCGACGATCAATCCGGCCCAGCGTGAACTCATTGGCGGTGACTCGCGTGCAGTCTATGGATCGGTTAACAATGAACCTAGGTTTACCCATATCGCAGACAAACGAAGAGACCGTTAACTCGGTGCCCCACGAGGAGCCACAAAGCGTCAGGATCACTTGTATTTTTGAGAGAGGCAAACGCGAAGGCCAGGGTTCGAAATATTTTAGACACGATAATTAAAAAGCATTCGTATCAATTTCTCAATATGTTTTGAGCAGGAATTGGGGAGGGGCGAAGGGACGCCGAGAACGGCCCCCCTTCCAAACAACAAAAACGGAGGCGCGAGGCCTCCGTCGTAGGGAAAAAAGATCGGTCGCTTTGGCTTACGGGAGCCGTCTCAACCCTTTGTTTTGTTCTGCATAGGCGTCGTCGCGGATGGTTCCCCCCGCTCGGGATAGGCTCTAACCGGACGGCAGCGACTTCTGCCCGCCGCGTAGGGCGGCTAGACGGGCGCCGACATCGGTCTTCGGGACGGCGGCCTGACCGCTGGCTGCTGCCAGGGCGGCAGCGATATTCGGGTCTTCCTGTTCCGGCTTGCCAAGCGACAGCAGCTTGGTTTTCGCCAGTTGGGCTTCGGCGGACACCCGTTCCTTTTCGGCGCTTTCCTTCATCGCCTTCAGCGCGGTGCCAAGCCCATCGGTGGAGCTGGCCAGTCCCGCAGCCTTACGGGCGGCTTCCGCCTGACGGTCAGCGACGGCGCGCTGCTGTTCGGCGCGGCTAAGATCCCGTTGCGCCCGTTCCAGTTCCGCCCGTGCATTGCGTAGCTTGCTGCCCGCATCGGCATAGGTATTTTCCAGCATGCTCAGGAATTCCTGCGCATCCAGGGCATCCTGCTTTTCGCGCTCGATCTCTGGCGCCATCTGTTCGAGCATATCGAGCAGGGTGGTTAGGCTCTTTTCGACCTGGGCTTTCTTGGCCGGATCGGTCTCGGCGGCGGCCTGCGCCCCCAGATGTTCGGCGGCAGCAAGGCGCTGGTTATAGAGGGCGACGATAGCGTCGGCCTCCTTCTGCTCCTTATCGAGGGCAAGGCGCGCCTGCGCCACTTCGCGACCAAGCTGGTCGAGGTTTTGCTCCATCGTGCGCAGTTCGGCCTCGGTGGCGGCCTTCGGATCCCAGCGCACCAAGGCTTCGACGCCGGTTTTGATCGCCTGATCGGCTTTGACGCCCAGAAGATTTTTGATGAAGGCGAACATGGGGCTTCCTCTTACTGTGAATTAACCCGCCAGCGCGGCGGCGTTGAGCAGACCGATGGAGACTTGCCAGCCCGCCAGCGTAATCGCGGCGGCCATATCGCCGCGTTCGATGCGGCCCGGCAGCGTCGGGGCGATGAAGCGGGCGACGCCGAAGATGATCACTTGCACCAGCGTCCCCACGCCGCCCCAGATCAGGACATCGACGACGCCCTGAGCGGTGGCCAAGGTCGCCGCCAGCGGCAGGGCAAGACCAATGGTGGCAGCGGCGAGCGAGACGGCGGCGGCGCTATTGCCTGCGGCAATCAGTTCCTTCTCCTTCATCGGGGTCAGCACCATGTGCAGCCCGATACCGATTAGCAGCAGCACGACCGTGACGACGAAATGAACGAACAGCAGCGGCAGCCCGGCGGCCAGCCCGGCAAGAATATCGGTCATTAGGCGAGTCCCAAGCTAGAGAGCGGCAGATCGATGCCGAGGTAGAGTTCAACCCAGGCTTCTTCCGGGGTTTCGGAGGCGAAGACCAGCAGATATTCGGTTTCCGGCGCCGGGGATTTTTGGCCGGTGTCGCGGGCGTAGAGCATGGCGGAAATCGTCCGTTCCATCACCCCATCGGCGCGCTCGCGGAGTTCCGTCAGGCGGCGCGGGGCGATGCGGCGGTCGCCGGGCAGCCATTGGCGGCTATAGGTATGGCCGCTTTTGGTCTGGAATTCGGGCCAGCCGATCATCCCGTCTTCCTCCGCCAGCCAAAACGCCCATTCGTCGGCATCGGCGGGGTAGACTTCATCGATTTTGCCGAAATAGCGCGCGCCTTCCGGCTGACCGTTGGCCGCTAGGGCGACTTCGACGAAGCTGTTTTCGGAAAGCTGCAACCAAGCCTGCCGCGCCGTATTCGGGTTTTCGCCCGGCGCCGTTAGGGTGCTAATCGCCGTCACGGTCGCCACACCGCCGCTTTGTGCCGGGCGCGGAACGGGGGAGGTTGGGCCGAGCAGGATGAAGGCCGATGGGTCGAGCGTCACCCCCATGCCGAGGCGCAGATAATCCGGGCGGTAAGGCGTCTTATTGCCCAGCTTGCCTTGCAGAATGGATTTACCAAGGCCGAAAGGGGTGGAACCCATATCACTCTCCGCAGAGGCGTTCGGCGGCGTGCGCCGACGCAGGATGAACCAATAGACTGCGCCGCCGATGACCAGCGCGACGATCACCCAGCCCCAGGGGAAGCCGCCGCTGTCTTTTTCGGCCAGATCGGGCGGAATATAACTGGCATCGCGCGGTTTGCCGCTCTGGGCCTGCGTAGCGATGCTGCGATCCACCTCGGCCAGCTTCGCTTTCAGCTCGGGGTCGGTCGCGGCCATCTTGTCGGCTTCCGCCCGCCACGCGAGGTAATTGGGGTCTTGGGCGTGATGGTAGAAAAACGCCGAATGGCTGGGGCTGTTCAGCGAGTTGAGCATGAAGAACAGCATCGCCGCGTCCCACATACCGAAGCGCGACGGTCCGGCGTAGTAAGGCGGTACATACTGCTGATAGGCGGGCGTCTGGCGCGGGATGCGGATACCGGAGCCGGTCGTATAGCTGCCGGACGATCCGCCGCTATAGGAACTGCCCGCATTCGGCACGCTGCCGCTGGGGGCGCTCGGCGTGCTTGGCGCCTGCCGGGCTTGGAAATCATTCAGCCCCTGGCGGGAGGCCGCGCGGGAGGCATCGCGGTCGCTGGACGAGAGCGAGGGCGTGCGCGTCGGCGCGCTCGGCACCGGGCTGGGGCGGGCATATCCGCCGGACGATCCGGTGCTTCCCGAGAAAGACGGGGTGCGGGACGAACTGCTGCCCGAGCGTGAATAACCGCCGCTGCTGGACCGGCTGGAACTGCGGGCATCGGCCGTGTCGCTCCATAGGCTAACGGCGGCGGGGGCCGCGACGGCAAGGGCGGTGGCGAGGGAACGAAGTCCGATGAGGCTCGGCAGCGGCTGTGCCACGGCCAAAAGCCCGGCCAGCGCGACCGCCAGCCCTTGACGCCATATCCTCACCCGCTTCCTCTCCCTCGTTCTACTGCCCGGTGCAAGACCGGGCGCAGTATATCTAGGAAGCGCCCCGGCGTCTTGCATCCTGCGCCGGGGCTGGGGCGTGAAAATTTTCTTAGACTTAGCGGGCGACGCGAACCGTGCGCAGGAAGTCATTCACTTGCGTATCAAGCTGATGGCCACTGCGGCGCAGATCGGCGGCGGCCGTTAGAACCTGTTCGGCTGATCGCTGCAGGTCGCGCGCCGCACTGGAAACATCGCCGACCATCGCCGACACGTCGGATGTGCGCTGCGCCACCTCCTGAGCATTGCGGGCGATTTCTTCGGTCGCCGCGCCCTGGCTGACAACCGCGGTGGCGATGATACCGCTAGTGGAATTCACTTGAAGCATCGTCGCCGTTACCTGCTGGATCGACGTCGCCGAGCTTTGCGTGGCGGCCTGGATCGCTTGGACCTGGGCGGAAATCTCCTCGGTTGCCTTGGCGGTTTGGCTGGCCAGCGCCTTGACTTCCGAGGCAACGACCGCGAACCCCTTACCCGCCTCCCCGGCGCGCGCGGCTTCGATCGTGGCGTTGAGGGCCAAGAGATTCGTTTGTCCGGCAATATCGGCGATCAATTGCACGACAGTACCGATCCGGTCGGCGGTAACGGCGAGTTCGCGCACTTTTTCATCGCTGCTATGGGTTTGATCGACCGCCTGTTCGATCATGCGGGTCGATTCGGACACGCGCTGACCAATTTCAGAGATCGAAGCGGTCAGTTCGACGGTGGCCGAGGCGACCGTCTGCACGCCTTGGGTGGCCTGTTCTGCCGACGCGGCGACATCGGACGAGCGCTGCGACGTCTGCTGGGATGTACCGGCCATACCCTCCGCCGTGTTTTCGAGGGAGGCGGCGGCGGCATTTACTTCCGCAATGACGCTGCCAATCGTTTTCTCAAAGCGTAAAACACTCGCTTCGATCTCGCGGGCGTGATCGAGCTTGCTTTGCTGATCGCGGGCTACGTCTGCCCGCAAGGTTTCCGCTTCCTGCAACTGGCTTTGAAAGGCGCGCAGCGTTTCTGCCATGCGCCCGATTTCGTCGCGTCGGTCGCCAATCTCGATACGGCTAGTCAGGTCGCCTGCGGCAAGGTCAGCCATGCGCCGGTCAATCGCTGACAGGGGCAGGGTGATATTGCGGGCAATGATGTAGAGAATACCCGCCGTCACGGCCAACAGGATCAGGGCAAGCCCGCCGATCTGTTTGGTCAAATCGTAGAACACTGCATCAACGTCATCGATATAGACACCACTGGTTAGATAAATCCCCCAGGGGTCGAAGCGTTTAAGATAATTAATTTTTAGCTTCGGTTCCGGGCTGCCGATCTTTGGAAAATAATAATCGAAGGTCGCTTCGGGTTTTTCCTTCATCAACGCCATTTGCGTTGTGATGATTGGCGTGCCACGACTATCTTTCAGGCCCGTCGCATCCTTTCCCTCCAGATGCGGGACAACCGGATTGATGACCATCACGCCTTGCAGGGTTGCGGCGGCAACGTAATTCTGGCCGCCGTCATAGCGCATGGCGGAAACATGATCATGAAACAGCGTCAAGGCCTGATCTCGCGTAATTTTGCCCTGCGAAACCTGCCCTTCAAAATATTGCGCAGTCGTATGAACAAGCTCCACAGCCGCCCGCAACTTGGCAACGCGGTCCTCCATCATCTGCGCGCGCATAACGTAAATAACTACGCCACCGACGAGAACAATAGAGAGTGCGGACACTGCAAGGATAAGCCAGAGCTTTCCCTTAACACTTAACTTATTCAGCATGATAAAGCTCCGGCGGTATATCCGTAAGTGCTTCTTGCAAACCCTTACGAGACGCATAAGGCGCAATGATACGACTTTGAATTGAAGATATCAGAATATTGCCCTGCAAGAAAGTTTGAAGCCATTCTTGCGACAAAATGTTTAACGCCACCCAGGGGGTGGCGTTCGCAGTTGCATCAGGATTTCAGACCGGGTTAAGCGGCAAAAAAACTATCTACCGCTGCCGTCAAGCGCCCCGCCAGCTTGCGCTGATAGCTGTCTTCGCGCAGGGCGCGCTCATCGTCGCGGTTCGACAGGAAGCCCATCTCGACCAAAACCGATGGAATATCTGGCGAGCGCAGCACGGCGAAATTCGCCTGCCGGTGCGGCTTTTGCAGCGGCGGGAAGGCGGGCGTCATTTTGGCCAAGGTCGCATGGGCCATCGCCAGCGAACTATTCGTCGTTTCGCGGTGCATCAGGTCCAGCAGAATGGTTTTCACCTGCCGCGAATGCTGTGAAAGATCGAGACCCCCGACAAAATCGGCGGCATTTTCGCGGTCGGCGAGGGCGGCCGTCATCGAATCCGATGCTTTATCCGACAAGGTATAGACCGAAAAGCCGCGCGCATCGGGGTTATTCGGAATCGAGTCGGCATGCAGCGAAACGAAAAGTGCCGATTTCGCCTTCCGCGCGGCGACAACCCGCTGCCCTAGCGCAACGAAGGTATCGTTGCGGCGGGTTAAGATCGGCGTGTAACGGCCCGTGGCTTCCAACTGGCGGGCAAGCTCACGGGCAACCGAAATGGTGATCAGCTTTTCATAGGTTCCCTGGGCGCCGATGGCCCCCGGATCCTTGCCGCCGTGCCCCGCATCAATCGCAATGATCTTCTTAGGGATCACCGGGGTCTTGCTAGCCGTTTTACCCGCCGACGCCTTGGTCAGAAGTTGCTGGGCCGCCTGGGCGAAGGCTTCTTCCGCCAGCAGGCACGTGCCGCCGACCAAAAGCGCCTGTTTTAAAAATCGCCGCCGGTCCCACGTCATGACCGCTCACCCCGTCCGAATTCCGCTGGAATGGCAAGAATGCCTGATAAGCTACTGACTTTTCTAAGTCATACCCGGGGAGGCGTCAATCGGAACAAATCCGGTATTTTGTGATTTATATAGGCCTGGCAGGGTATTGAGCCGAAAAGCTCATGCTAGGTATTGGGGGCTTCCGCGTCGGTTTCGGCCGCGAGCGCCTGGAGACGTTCGCGGCGGTTGGCCTCAAAAGCCTCCAGCACGGGGTCGAGCAGGGCAATCCCTCCGGCCACCGGGGGCGGGGCTTGGAATCCGGCAGAGGCGATATCAAAGGGGGCCGCAGCCTCGGCTAAACGAGGCGCCGGGGCAGCCCCTGATGAGGACGCCACAGCGGCGATCGCCCGGAAATAAAAAATCGAAAAAACCCGGATGGCCGACGCCAGACTAGCCCCCAGCCGCCGCTGATCGATCAGGGTTAGCAAGTCGGACAGCGTGCATTCTTCGCGCTTACAAATATCGGTCAAAGCATCCCAGATGGCGACTTCAACACTAATACTGGTCCGTCGCCCCGACACGATCACCGTTCGGCGATGACGCGCCCCTTCATCACTATCACTCGTCGTCACTATCCGCAGTTCCTGCTAATGAATCGCCTTTTCCAAGTCCCGTGCGCATCTTGGATGGCAAGCGGACAATCAGGCTAAGGCGGATCGCACATCATTGTGTGCGTAACAGTGCCGCAAGCGCGGTTAAAACTCAAGGCTAACAAAACAATTTGCAACTAATCCCATAAATCTCGAGCGTGCATATCCATTTATCCAGGCCCAGTATCAGCAGTGCGCATATTTCTATACAGCTTGTAGTGCTGTAAATGGAGTTATATGGTTAATGAAAAGCGATTTTCGCTATGATGGTCGGTTGTGATCGTATCAAGAATTGTGACTTATAAGATTGTTATTGCATTTGGTGTTAATTTAATCACAGGGCTTCGATGCCTGTGGAGTCATTTGTCCACCAAACAAGGATTCGGCGGCATCGCTGCCGCCGATTTTGGCGTTATTCGTACTTAGCCCAAGTCTTATCTTCAGACTTACTGTAGAAAATCGAGATTTTAGAAATTTCGCAGAGATCGAAATTATACCATTCGACGGGTGTATTATCGTCATAAACGACTTTCAGATCGTAAGAGCAGACCTGATTCTTTTTGGGGAAGGTGATATCAACCCATTCCCCATTCGCCAGCGTATCGCGGCCCAAAACATCTTCTTCCCAATCATTGCTCTTTGACGGCGCAACATAGACCTTATCGATCGTGTACCCAGTTTTATTGGTCAGGCGAAAGTCCTGTTTCGATTGGGCCAGGGCGCTCCCCGAAGTGATCAAAAGCGTTGCGGCGGCAGCAAGTGTAAAAACACGCATGTTTTCCCCCAGAGGTGATGTTAGCTCTTTACGGTATCATGGGCAGCCTAGGCGGATAAAATTAAATATGTTTTTTGTTTCAATCCTTTGGCTGGGTGTTTTACCAGGGGAGGCGCAACAAGATGCATTGTAAATCCATATGATCTATAAAAATTATAGATTGACTAGGATGATGGATTTGACCAAGCTCTCCCCATAGACCGGCCCGCGGGGATCATCGTGGGGGGCGGTCTGCCTCGCCCGTTTAGGGTTTTACGATGGGGATTGAACGATGGTCGCTCGTCCTGGTTTGACGCCACAGCTTGCCGCCGCCTGCCGGACGTTGCTGGTTGGCTGTTGTTGCCGTCGCGACTGATCGTCCCCCGCCCTCGGGCGTCGCTGTTTCAAAGAGTTTGATGCGGCATCGGCGCAAGCGTTCGCGTTTGCGCAGGTCACGCCCTTAACCCTGCTGCGCCGTCGGCTCTGCTGATGGGGTTCGGCTGCGCGGCCCCTTTCGACTGCAAGGATCGTTTCATGGAACGCTTTTCCCCCGCTCGCCGGGCCGTTACGGCCGGGCTGCTCGCCCTGTCGGCTGCCGTTTTCCTGCCCTGGGCGGCTGCCGCCCAGACGGCCACCCCGAAAGAGGTGCGCATCGGCTATCAAAAAAATGGTCTGCTGATTTTGGCAAAGCAGCGTAAATCGCTGGAAGCCAAGCTCAATCCCCTTGGGATCGAGGTTAAATGGGCCGAGTTTTCGTTTGGTCCGCCGCTGTTGGAAGCCCTTGGCCTCGGGTCGGTCGATTTCGGCACGACCGGCGATGCGCCGCCGATTTTTGCCCAGGCCGCCGGGGCGAACCTTCTCTATGTCTCTGCCCAAGAAGCCGCCGGGTCCGGGGCGGCGGTACTGGTCGCCGACACTTCACCAATCAAGACCCTGGCCGATTTAAAGGGCAAGAAGGTCGGCTTCGCCAAAGCCTCCTCCGCCCATAATCTCACCATCGCGGCCTTGGAAAAAGCGGGGCTGACTTATCAGGATATCGAGCCGGTCTATCTGCCGCCCGCCGATGCCGCCGCCGCTTTTGCGCGCGGGGCCATCGATGCCTGGACGATTTGGGATCCCTATTTCGCCATCGCCGAAAAATCGAAGAACACCCGCATTCTGTCGCTGGCGCGCGGGATCGTGACGCAGAATTCCTTCTTCTTGGCGAATAAGGATTTCACGCAGAAGTACCCGCAGATCGTCGGCGCGATTAACGAAGTTTTGGTCGATACGGCGCGCTGGGCTTCCCAGGATCAGGAGGCTGTCGCGAAAGCCTTGTCGGAAATTACCGGCGTTGATCTCGAGTCGCAGCGCCGCGCTGTCGCCCGCACGGAATTTGCCGTTTCGCCGGTCTCCACCGCCGTCGTGGCCGAACAGCAGCGCATCGCCGACCGCTTCCACCGCCTGGGCCTGATCCCGAAGCCGATCACGGTCAAGGACATCGTTTGGTCCTGGACGCCCGCGAGCTGACCCTTCCCGGCCCGCTTAAGTCCAGGGCGGCGCGCGGGGCGTTCCCACGTGGTCCCGCGCGCCCTCTTTCCCCTTTCTCGCGAGAGTTCCCATGAGCATTACCCCTTTGAAGCCGCTTGATCTATTTTGGTTCATCCCCGTCAGCGGCGACGGCAGCTACCTCGGCACCCTCGACGGCCACCGCCCGGCGGACTTCGATTATCTGAAGCAAATCGCCCAGGCCGCTGACCGGCTCGGCTTCGGCGGCGTGCTGATCCCGACCGGGCGCGGCTGCGACGATCCCTTCATCACGGCGGGGGCGCTGGCGAGCCATACCCAGCGGCTGAAGTTCCTGGTTGCCCTGCGGCCTGGCACCCTCTCGCCCACCTTGGCCGCGCGGCAGGCGGCGGCCATCGACCGGTTGAGCCAGGGGCGCTACATCGTCAATATTGTGTCGGGCGGCAATGCCACCGAACTGGCGGGCGACGGAATCTTCCTCTCCCATGATGCGCGCTACGAGCATACGGCGGAGTTTCTGTCGGTTTACACCCGCCTTCTGGCTGGGGAAACGGTTAGCCTCGACGGAAAGCATGTGCGGGTGACGGGGGCGAAGCTCGATTTCCCGCCGGTGCAAAACCCGCCGGCGGTCTGGTTTGGCGGCTCGTCTGAACCAGGGCAGGAGGTGGCGGCGGAACATGCCGACGTTTATCTGACCTGGGGCGAACCCTTGGACCAGGTTCGGGAAAAGCTGGATCAGGTGCGCGCCAAAGCGGCGGCGCGCGGGCGGCAGGTGCGCTTCGGGCTGCGCATTCATCTGATTGTCCGCGAGACGGAGGCAGAAGCCTGGGCCGCCGCCGATGCGCTGATCGCCAAAATTCCGCAGGCGGCCATCGATGCCGCCCAGAAGAAATTCGCCGAAGAATCCGATTCCATCGGGCAAAAGCGCATGAGCGCGCTGCATCGCGGCGGTTCTCGCGCGGCGCTGACCATCGCGCCGAACCTTTGGGCCGGGATCGGTCTGGTGCGCGGCGGGGCGGGGACGGCCCTGGTCGGCACGCCGGAACAGGTGGCGGCGCGGCTACGCGAGTATCAGGCGCTGGGGATTGAAACCATCATCGCCTCCGGCTACCCGCATCTCGAAGAAGCCTATAAGGTCGCGGAACTGCTGTTCCCGGCGCTTGGCATTGCGCCGAATAAAGCCCGCCACCACGGCACCCAACCGGGCGAGTTTGGCACCAGCGGCACGGGGATCACCCCGGCGCGCGCCTCGGCCTCGTGAGGGTGCGATGACCAGCGTCAGCGAGACGGCGGCGCAGGCCGCCCCGCCGGGCCGCCTTCCCCGCCTTCGGTTTGATCTGCGGCGCGCGGGGCAGACAGCCCTCCCCTGGCTGTTGCCCGGCTTACTGCTGCTTGTGTGGGAACTCTTGGGCCGCACCGGGCATTTGACCGCAGCGCTCCTTCCCGCGCCCTCGGAAGTTTTGACTGCCGGGGTAACGCTGATCGGCACGGGCGAATTGCTGACCCATCTGTGGGTTAGCTTTACCCGTGCGATCTCGGGCCTTGCCGTCGGTGGCAGCCTCGCTTTTCTGCTCGGGTTGGCGAACGGTCTCTCCCGCCTCAGCGAGCGGCTGACCGATACCAGCATTCAGATGATCCGCAATATCCCGGCGCTCTCGCTGATCCCGCTGGTCATCCTATGGTTTGGGATCGAGGAGGGGGCGAAGCTCTTCCTCGTTTCCCTCGCAGTGTTTTTCCCGATCTATGTCAATACGTTCCACGGGATTCGCACGGTCGATCCGCAGTTGGTCGAAATGGGCAAATCCTATGGCATGAACCGCTGGGATTTATTTGCCCGCGTCGTGCTGCCGGGGGCGCTGCCGTCGATCTTCGTCGGGTTGCGCTATGCCTTGGGGCTGATGTGGCTAACGCTGATCGTGGCCGAAACCATCGCCGCGCAATCGGGCCTCGGCTATCTCGCCATGCACGCGCGGGAATTCATGCTGACCGATGTGGTCGTTCTCGCCATCCTCATTTACGCGCTGCTCGGCAAGCTCGCCGACAGTATCGCCCGGCTGCTGGAGCGCAAAACCTTGCGCTGGCATGCCGCCTTTCGGTCGGAGTAAGCGCTATGACCGCTTTGCGCCACGATCTCCTTACCGCCGACGCCATTCACGTGCGCGGCGCCGAAAAATCCTTCGGCGAGACCCGCGTGCTGCACGGCATCAATCTCGATATTCCTGCTGGGCAGTTCGTCGCCATCATCGGGCGCAGCGGCTGCGGCAAGAGCACGCTGCTGCGTCTGATTGCTGGGCTGGACGATCCAACCAGCGGTCAAGTCGAGATCGGCGCGGTCCCAGCGGGCGAGGCGGAGCATACCCGCCTGATGTTCCAGGAACCGCGCTTGCTGCCCTGGGCCTCCGTTCTGCGCAATGTCGAAGTCGGCCTCGGCGCGGCCCGGCGCAAACCGGGGGCGCTGGCCCAGGCGCTCGAAGCCTTGCGCGCAGTTGGGCTGGAGGCGCGGGGCCATGATTGGCCCTCCGTCCTTTCCGGTGGGCAAAAGCAGCGCGTGGCCCTGGCCCGTGCCCTCGTCAGCCGCCCGCGCGTGCTGGCCCTGGACGAACCTTTGGGGGCGCTCGACGCGCTGACCCGGATCGAAATGCAAGGGCTGCTGGAGCGGGTGTGGCAGGACCAGGGGTTTACTGCTGTGCTGGTCACCCACGATGTGTCGGAGGCTTTGGCCTTGGCCGACCGGGTGGTGATGATCGAAGACGGCGCCATCGCGCTCGATCTGGAGGTGCCCCTGCCGCGCCCGCGCCGACGGGGGAGCATCGCCCTGGCCCAGCTTGAAGAGCGGATTCTAAAGCTGCTGTTGAAGAACGACCTGGGGGCGCCGGAGTATGCGATTTAATCCGTCGCCCTCTCGCTTAAAACCCCCAAAATCCACCCTTCTTCCTGCGTTACCCGAATCCGCTCGGCCGTCGCGAGACCTGGCAGGGTGAAATAAGGCGTAAGATCGGTTCCCCGCACCCAATCGCAGAGGGCGGCCACCTGCCGGGCGTCTTTCACCGCGCCCGCCGGGCCGAGGTCGGGGCGGTCGGCGGGGATGGGTAGCAGGGAGGGGAAAATCTCCGTCAGCACCAACGGGGCCTCCGGCACGGTCAGCCCCGTCTCGAACGGCCAGACGCGGCAGTGGGCGGCGAGCGCGGGATCGTGGCGCAGGCGATAAAGGAAGGGGATGCCCATCAGGCTCTGCCCGCCGACGCTGCCAGTGGTATAGAGTTTCCACGGTGAATGGGCCTTGCCGAGTTTTTCCGCCAAGCGGGTTTCAGTCACGCCCCAAGCGGGGTTCCAGGGCGGGCGGGTGGTCGTCAAATCCGGCCCGGCGGCTTTTGGCGGGCAGGACCAGAAGGGGCCGGGCGCCGCGCCGATGCGACGGTTAAGGGCGGCGGCAACCGAAAAACGGTTATTCTGATTCTCCGGCCCGTCCTGAATGGCGCGCGCCAGCAAGGCCCAAATCGCCGACCACGGCGGCCCATCAAGCCCGAGGGCTTTGGCGAACCCCTGCGGGTAAGCGAGGGCGAAATCGAACCCCGCCAGCACCCGGCGCCCCGCTGCGATTTCCTCAGCCAGCAGGCTCACCAGTGTCGGAAACAGCGCCGCCCGCGCCGGTGGGTTGAACAGCTTCGGCACCCGATCCCCGGGGCGCGATATCGCCACCCAAATCGAATCCGCGCCGGTTTTCGGCGTGGCGGCGGCGCTCCAATCGACCATGACGATGGTGTCGAAGCGGGTCATGCGCCGCCCCGCGTTTGGGCGACGGCCCACAGCCCATCAAGGTCGAGGTGCGTTTCAAGATGGTCGGCCAGCCCATCCAGCACGCTTTCAACCCGGGCTTCGAACCCTAACGCCGCCCGTCGTTCGGGGCGGAACTGGGCCAGAAACTCGGCGCGGTAGGCGTCGCTGGCAAATAGCCCATGCAGATAACAGCCGCCGACGCTGCCGTCGGCCGACTGCGCCCCCTCCGGCCCGTGCGGCAGGGTGAGCAGCGGGCGGGCGGTATCCGGCCCCTGGGTGCGCCCGATATGGATTTCATAGCCATAAAGCGGCGTGCCGGTGACGGAGGTTCCTGAAACCGGGCGCAGAATTTTATCGCCCGCCAGGGTGGTTTCAACATCGAGCAGGCCGAGTCCCGGCTGGCTACCTTGAACCCCCTCGATCCCCGCCGGATCATGCACCCGGCGCCCCAGCATCTGATAGCCGCCGCAAATCCCGAAGACCGCCCCGCCTTGGCGGTAATGGGCGATAATATCCACATCCCAGCCTTGGGCGCGCAGGAAGGCGAGATCGGCGAGCGTCGCCTTGCTGCCGGGGATCAGGATGAGATCAACGTCGCGCGGTAGCGGTTGGCCGGGCGGGGTGAAGATGACCGCCACATCCTCCTCGGCCTTCAACGGGTCGAGATCGTCGAAATTAGCGATGCGGGACAGCATCGGCACGGCAATACGCAAGGGGCGCTCCGCCTGCGGGATGGGCCGCTCCAGCGTCACCGCGTCCTCGGCGGGCAGCAGGCCGACGTCGCGGAACCAGGGCACCACGCCGAAGCTGGGCCAGCCGGTACGCTCGGTAATCGCGGTCAGCCCACCATCGAACAGCCGAACGTCGCCCCGGAATTTATTGACGATGAAGCCGCGTATCTGCGCCGCATCCGCCGGGTCGATCACGGTCTTCGTGCCGACGAGCGCCGCAATCACGCCGCCCCGGTCGATATCGCCGACCAGCACCACCGGCACCCCGGCGCGGCGGGCGAAGCCCATATTGGCGATATCGCCCGCGCGCAGGTTGATTTCCGCCGGGCTGCCCGCGCCTTCGACCAGCACCAAATCGGCTTCGGCCTCCAGATGGGCGAAACTTTCTAAAACCGATCCCAACAGCCGGGCTTTCAGCGCCTGATAATCGGCGGCCTCGGCCGGGGCGAGGGCGCGGCCCTGCACAACGACCTGCGCGCGCCGGTCGGTTTCCGGCTTCAGCAGGACCGGGTTCATATGGACCGACAGCGGTACCCGCGCCGCCCGCGCTTGCAAGGCTTGCGCCCGCCCGATCTCGCCGCCGTCGGGCGTCACCGCCGCATTGTTCGACATATTCTGCGGCTTGAACGGGCGCACGGAAAGCCCGCGCCGGGTGAAGGCGCGGGCTAATCCTGCCGTCAGTAAGGATTTCCCCACGTCCGACCCCGTGCCTTGCAGCATCAGGGCAGGGGGGCGACGGGCCGTCATCCTATTCGCGGCTGTTGAGGGCCGCTTTCAAATTGTTCGAGCCATAGTTTTCGAACTTGCGTTCGACGGTAATGGCGCGCGTGGTGGCGCCGCTGCCGTAATAGGCGTTGTTCCATTCTTCACGCGGGCTAAGCACGCTGCCTTCCAGCGACCCGCCGCCGAAGAGACCGGCCGCCTTGCTGTAGGTATATATATCGGCGGACATATTGGCCGTGGTCGAGGCTTCGATCCCCGCACCGACCGGGCCGACCGCCACCGAGGCATCGGCGCCGAGCTTCATCGAATTATTGAGGATTTTGCGCAAGCCGCCTTCGTTCATGATGATCAGCATCACTTCCGACTGCTGCACCCCAATCTGAAGGCCGAGCGAGCCGGACCCCATGCCGAAGAACGCGGGGGATGACCAAGTGCCGTCCGGGCCTTTGACCAGCAGCACGCCGTTGCCGCCTTCCCCGCCCAGGATGAACCCGGCCTTGAACATATTCGGGAAGATCATCACGCCATAGGCGCGCTTCAGCAGATTATTGATTGGCTTGCCGAGGTTGGCGTCGGAACGCAGGCTATCGACGCTGATTTTCGCGCGATCGACCAGTTCTTGCTGATCGTTCGCCAGCACCGGCTTTACGATCATCATCAGGCCCAGCATCAGGCTGGCGGCCAGGGCGGTCATGCGGAACATCGGGCTTCTCCTTTTCAAGCGCCTTCCGGGCGTATTTTCTTAGCCCGGTAATAAGACGAATGTAAGGCGTTGCCCATCGCCAAACACCGCCGGGGCCAGAAAGTTACGCTGGCCCCGGCCGCATAGGGGATTACGGGGTGGTCAGAACCAGCTTGCGGCGAGTGTCCATCCCTAAGGCGCTTAGGGCCGCGCCGAAATGGGTCTTCAGCAACTCGGCCTGCTTGCCGCTCTGCTGTAACCGGGCGAGGCCCTCGGCCAGCGGCGCCGCGTAATCCTTGGCCTGCTGCGACAGGTAGAAGCGGAAGTCGCGGTCATAGACCAGCAGTAAGTCTTTCTCGATGGCGAGATCGGGGTGGGTCGCCGCTTCGGCGCCGATCTCCGTCACCCCGCGCGAGAAATAATCGACCTTCCGGTCCCCGGCGGCGACCATTTTATAGAGGGTCCGCCACTCGCCCGCCTGTTCCATGACCGGCAGGCTATTGGCCTTCCAGACCGCAACGTCAAACCAGCCTTGACCAAAGCCACCGACCAAGCCGCTGGCCTTGAGATCGGCGACTGACTGGATCGCGGCAAACCGATCTTGATCGACGGGGCGGATCAGCAACACGCGCTGACCAATCAAGCCGTTGGTTAGGGGCACCGCGACGCCGACGAATTTTTGGTCCCGCTCCGGCGATTGGACGAACCAATGCACGTCCAGCGACCCATCTTCCAGCATCGAGCCGATGCGCGGCTGCGGCACGTCCAAACGGCGCTCGACCGTCACCGGTTTTTGCGCAGCGGCCAGTGCTTCAACCAGCAGTGCATGGTAATAGGCGTGCGTATTATCAGAAAAAGCCGCCATTTTCAGAGTCTGCGCTGGGGCAGAGGTGCTGAAGATCAAGGCAATAACCGCGATTGTTAGCCGCATTTTCATGGGAGTTTCCTGACTTATTCGGTGTTGGTCAGGGTTGTGCGAGAAAGAGCCGGTGAGGTCAACTATCGGTAATTTTGAAATATTTCGATAAAATTACATATTTCTACCCATCGGCAGCCCTCTTAGCAAACCGCCGAGTTTGGTGGTATAGAACGGTACTGAAACGAAGAGAGAGATGAAAATGATGGACCCGCGGGCTCCTCATGCCGCCGTCGCCGACGGCGTTGAAGCCTTTACCGATGCCGATGCCGCGCTGGCGCGCATCGCCGAAATTTATGATCGTTCCGCCGGGCATATCCGCGCTGGGTTCGAGGCGCTGGCCAAGGGCGGCGATATTGTGCCGAACGGCGCTTACTATCCCTATCTTGGGATTACCGTCACCGCTGCCGATCTGCATCTGGATGCGCGCTTCGCCTATGGCGTCGCCGTCGATCCCGGTGCCTATGGCACGACGCTGACGCGCCCGTCTTTGCTGGCGGATTACTACCGCGATCAGATCCATCTGCTGATCCAGAACCATAAGGTTCCGGTCTATGTTGGCGTTAGCAAGCGCCCGATTCCGCTGCCTTTCGTCATCGAAAATGCCACGGCGGATGTGACCGAAACCCAAGTGCGGGCGATGGCGCAGCGCTTCGCCCTGCCCGACCTTAACGTGATCGACGATTCGATCGCCAACGGCACCCATACCCCGGCGGAAGGGCTGCCGCGCCCGCTGTCGCTGTTTACGGCGGAACGGGTGGATTATTCCATTGCCCGCCTGGGCCATTATACGGCAACCGCCCCGCAGCATTTTCAGCGCTTCGTACTGCTGACCAATTATCAGCGCTACGTCGATGAGTTCTGCGCCTACGGCAAGCGGTTGGTGGCCGAGGGGGATGAATACGATAGTTTTGTCGAACCCGGCGACGTTTTTACCCCCAATCCCCGCCTGACCGATAAGCCCGCCAGCGGCACGCCGCTGGTCAACCTGCCGCAGATGCCTGCCTATCATTTGACCCGGCCCGACAAGCTGGGGATTACGATGGTCAATATCGGCGTCGGCCCGTCGAACGCCAAAACGATTACCGATCATCTCGCCGTGCTGCGTCCGCACTGCTGGCTGATGCTGGGCCATTGTGCCGGGCTGCGCCGCAGTCAGTTCCTGGGCGATTACGTGCTGGCGCACGGCTATGTCCGCGACGATCAAGTGCTGGATGCCGATCTGCCGCCCTATGTGCCGGTGCCGCCGATTGCCGAAGTGCAGGTGGCCCTGCAACAGGCGGTCGCCAAGATCACCGGGCTGGAAGGGGCGGACCTCAAGAGCCGCCTGCGCACCGGGTCGGTGCTGACCACCGACAACCGCAATTGGGAGCTGCGCTTCCAGGATATTTACGCCCGGCTGAACCAATCGCGCGCGATTGCGGTGGATATGGAATCGGCGACGATTGCCGCCAACGGCTTCCGCTTCCGCGTTCCCTACGGCACGCTTCTGTGCGTGTCCGACAAACCCCTGCACGGCGAAATCAAGCTGCGCGGTATGGCGAACGCTATGTACCGGGAGCGCATCGCCCAGCATTTGGAAATCGGTATCGAAACCATCGATATTCTGCGGGCGGAAGGGGTGCGAAAGTTGCATTCCCGTAAGCTACGCAGCTTTGACGAGCCGAGCTTCCGCTAAGCGATGAGCGGCATCCGCTGGGCCGCGCACGGGCTGCTGGTCGGTTCGGCGACGGCCTTTATCGGCCTCAGCCTGTGGCCGCAGCCGCCGGTGTGGGGCCTTGCCCTGCGGGCGATGGCGGAAGCGGCGACGGTCGGCGCGCTGGCCGATTGGTTCGCCGTCACCGCCCTGTTCCGCCGCCCGCTGGGGCTGCCGATCCCCCATACCGCCCTGCTACCGCGCAATAAGGCGCGGATCGGTAAACGGTTGGGCGGGTTCGTCAGCGACAAGTTTCTCGATCCCGAGACGCTCGCCCGCCGCGTGACCGGCGCCGACGTGCCGACCCGGCTGGCCGATCTGCTGACGCGGGCGGACGTGCGGGCGGGACTGTCCCGGGCCGTCGATGGCCTGCTCGGCGAGGCGGAAATCGCCTTACAGGGGGCGGGTGTTAAGGCAGGGGCCAAGGCGGAAATTCACCGTCTTCTTGACGGTATCGACCTCGCCCCGCTCGCCCGCGACGGGCTGTTTACTTTTCTGCACGAGGGTCATTATCTGCCGTTGCTCGACCGGGTAGCGGCCTGGGGCGAAGCGCAATTGATCGCCGAACGGCCCCGCATCGAAGCCTTCCTGCGCGACCGGGTGGTCGCCTATCTCGCCGATAAGCTCGATTCCGGCGTCACCCGCCTGCTCGGGATCGACCCGACCTCATTGGCCGATGGGGCGATTGCCCGCCGGGTGGGCGACGCGCTGGCGGAGGCGATTTTGGCCGATGCCACCGCCCGCTTGGCCCAGCTCCGCACCCCCGGATCGGAGCTGGCGCAGCAGGTCCACGCGACGCTGTTGCAGCAGGCCCATCGCGTGACCGAAGGGCCGGATTGGGCCGCGACCTTCGCCGGGCTGAAGCGGCATCTGCTGGCGCCCGAGCGCTTCGATCCGGCTTTCGACGGTCTTTGGGCGCAGACGACCGCCACCATAACCGCCGCCCGCCCCCGGTTGCAGGCGGGGCTGCTGACCGTCATCGATACACAGATCGGGCGGTTGCGGACCGACGAGGCCTTGCGGGCCGCCGTCACGGCGCAGGCGGAGGCCCTGGTGCGCGGGATGATCGCCGACGCCCGCCCGCTCGCCGCCGATCATATCGCCGCTACGGTGACCGGGTGGGACGATGCCGCCGTGACCGCCGAATTGGAACGGGCGGTCGGGCGCGATCTTCAGTTTATCCGCATCAATGGCACAATCGTCGGTGGGGTGGCGGGGCTGGCGCTGTTTTTGATCGACCGCTATTGGCTGGGCTGACCCATGAACCTCGAAACCATCTCCCTCGACCAACTGCGGGTTTTTGCCCGCGCGGTGGAACTCGGCAGTTTTTCCGCCGCGGGGCGGGAGTTGGGGCGGGCGCAGTCGGCCGTCAGCTATGCCATCACCACGCTTGAAAGCCAGTTGGGCCTGACCCTCTTCGACCGCTCCGGCCATACGCCGAAATTGACCGATCACGGCGCGGCGGTGCTGGCCGACGCCAAGGCGATCTTGGCACGCACCGAAGGGCTGCACGCGCGGGCGGCGGGCCTGCGCGATGGGCTGGAGCCGGAACTGTCGATCTGTATTGACGTTATGTACCCCGTGCCGCGCCTAGCGCAGGTGCTGGCGGAGTTTCGCCAGCGTTTTCCCACGGTGACCATGCGCGTTGGGGTTGAAGTCTTGGGCGCGGTGGCCGAACAGGTTATTCAGGGCCGGGCGAAATTCGGCGTTATCGGCTCCATGCCGTTCCGGCCCGATGGGCTGATGGGTGATCCGCTGCCGCCGATCCGGCTTATCCCCGTTGCGGCGCCCCATCATTCCCTCGCGCAAATGCCCCGCGCCGAGCGCTTATCGGCGCTGCCCGACGAAGTGCAACTGGTGCTGACCGACCGCAGCCGTCTGACCGAAGGGCAGGATTACGCCGTCTATTCGGCCAAAACTTGGCGCTTATCTGACCTTGGCACCAAGCTGGAGTTTCTGCGCGCGGGCCTGGGGTGGGGCAATATGCCGGAACATTTGGTGGCGGAGGATATCGCCTCGGGCCGCCTCCTCCACCTCTGCGGCATTACCCGCAGCGTGACGGAGTGGTTACCGATGCATCTCGTCCGCAAACCCTCCGTCGCCCTGGGACCAGCCGGGCGGTGGCTCTGGGATGCGATGCTCACTCCATAGAAAATTTCGATAGATACCGCTGAAATTTGACCGGGTTTCAAGATGGACGGTGTAAAGTAGCGTCAGCGCCAGGAAAACACTCTTTCTCGTTTTTGGAGAAATCCCATGTCTGTCGCTGCTTCGCAGAAAACCGATCTTGCCCTGTTGCTCCTGCGCGTCTCCCTCGGCCTGATGACCTTCGCGCATGGCTTTATTCTGAAAGTTATGACCTTCACCCCCGCCGGGACGGCGCAATTCTTCGTCTCGGTCGGCTATCCCGCCGCCTTCGCCTATCTCGTTATTCTGGCCGAAGTGCTGGGCGGTCTGGCCCTGATCGCCGGGGTCTTTACCCGTCTTGCCGCCGTTGGCCTGATTCCCATCCTGCTCGGCGCGACCGCCCTGCACGCCGGGAATGGCTGGGTGTTCAACGCCCCGAACGGTGGTTGGGAATATCCGGCCTTCTGGACCGTGACGCTGGTGGTTCAGGCGCTGCTGGGGCCGGGGGCTTATTCAGTTGGCCGTCTGCTGCCGACCAGCCTGCCGGGTCTGGTCCGCGCTTAAAGCGTTTGACCGATAGGTCTAAACTTGCTCCCCTCCAGGGCCTCGGTCCTGGAGGATTTTTTATGTCCGAAACCCCGATCAGCCTGCCGCGTCTTGGCGATTTTGCCCCGGATTTCGAGGCTGACAGCACGCATGGTCGCCTTTCGGTGCGCGATTTTCGCGGCAGTTGGCTGGTGCTCTTCTCCCATCCCGCCGATTTTACGCCGGTCTGCACCACCGAATTCGTGGCGCTCGCCAAGGCCGCCGACCGGCTCGCGGCGCTCAACTGTCAGCTTTTGGGCCTCTCCATCGATAGTGTGTATAGCCATATCGCGTGGCTGCGGACCATCGAAGCCCAGTTCGGCACCGCCATTCCCTTCCCCGTGCTCGCCGACCACGACCGCGCCGTCGCCACCCGCTATGGGATGCTGATGCCGGGCGAAAGCAGCACGGAAGCCAGCCGCTGCCTGTTCGTGATCGATCCCGACGGCAAAGTGCGGGCGATGATCTATTATCCGATGATCGTCGGACGGAATATCGAGGAGGTGGTGCGCCTCGTCACGGCCTTAACGACGACCGCCGCCGCCCGGGCCGCCGCGCCCGCCGATTGGCAGCCGGGGCAAGCCTTGCTCGAACCCGCACCGCGCACGCTGGAAGGGGCGGCGGAACGCGGGACCGGCGCCGATTGGTTCTTGAAACAACGCCCCTGACCCATGCCCTGCCTTAACCCCGATGGGACATTGACGCGCGTGGCGCGCGACCTGTTGACGGCCTTAGAGCCTGCGCCCGTCCCGGCGCCGGTTTTGGCCTCGGCAACTGGCCTGCCGCTCTGGCGGGTGCGGGCTAGCCTGCGGGAATTGGCTGGGCAGGATTTGGTGGCGGCCTCTGGCCCCTTGTCGCCGGGCGACGATGCGCCCCATGTGTTGACGGAAACCGGGCGGCAGGTGCTGGATCTCAGCCGCGCCCTGGATGGAGAGGAATAAGCGAATGACCGAACCGAACAAGCCGAAGGCCCCCGCAGCCATGCCGGCGGGGCTGCGCCTGTTCGTGATTGCCGGGGTGATGGTTGTGGTCGCCGGGATCGGCGCGATTGCGGCGCTGCTGACGACCGACCGGCCCATCGGCGCCGCGCGCGAGGGCCAGAGCAGCGGCACACCGCTGGTCGGCGGCGCCTTCACCCTCGTCGATCAGGACGGCAAGACGCGCACCCAGGCCGATTTCGCTGGAAAACTGATGCTGATTTACTTCGGCTATACCTTCTGCCCGGATGTTTGCCCCACCGGCTTACAGCGGCTGGCCGAAGGGCTGGATGCGCTTAGCGATGCCGACCGGGTGCAGGTGTCGCCGGTCTTCGTGACTATCGACCCGGCGCGTGATACCCCGGCGGTGCTGAAGGAATATGTGGCGCAGTTCCATCCTGATCTGATCGGCCTCACTGGCACGGCGGACCAAGTGTCGGTCGCGGCGAAGGCCTATCGCGTTTATTACCGCAAGTCCGACCAGACCAAAGATCAGAAGGATTATTTAATGGACCATTCGTCCATTATTTTTCTGATGGGCAAAGACGGCACCTATAAAGCCCATTTCACCCACGAGAGCAAACCAGAGGAAATCGCCGCAGGGGTGCGCCGGGCGCTGCAAGGTTAAGCCCGCGCCCGCGCAGACCGGATCAATGACCGACGATCAACCCGTCGATCATATGCAACAGTTGGAAGACGATAACGCCGACAAGGCCGCAGGCGGCGCCAAGGGCGACCAGCATGCCAAGGCGGGTGGCGGCCGACCCAATCGGCGCGCCCTTGATGCCATCCAACTGGCGGCGCAGGGCGATCGGCGGCAAGCGGGATGCCTGCGGGGTCGCATTATATTGAACGGAGTAGAGGCGGCGTTTGCCATTCTCGGCATCAGAAACGATCCGCAGATTTTCCGCCCCTAGGCTGGGGACGAGCCTGCGCACCTGGATCAAGGCCGTTTCCAGGCTCCGGGCTTCCTGCTGCGCGACCCACTCCCCACCAATACGGGCTTCAATCGTATAGTCCGTTTGATCGTTGAGGGTATTCGCGCCGGACGAGGTTGAAAATTCAGTCATGTTAGTCTCCATCGCGACGGAATATCCCATCTTACCAAAATGCCGCAGGTAAACAAAGGCCCCGGCTGTGACTTGGCCGTGATAGAATCGCATCCCTAATACGATGCAAATGCTTAAGAATAAATTATCAAAAATGCGATGAATATTTTGACGATTAGTTTTGAATATGACGGTCGTGTCAGTTTCGACTCGTCTTTGAGCATATTAGGATGCGTAAACGCCAATAGGTCCGCCCTGTGATGGTCGGGCGGACCTGTCAAAATCCCAGCCAGTGCCGGACAGTGTAGCGTTAGATGCTGAGGTCCAGCGCGTGGCGATGCTGCTGACGAAGATCGACGTCGCGTTCTTCATCACGATCACGCTTGTCGCGCATCTTATTTTGTTCGGACTTCGGGGCCGGCTTTGTGGCGCGTTGGGTTTGTGCCGACGTCGGCGGTTGGGCCGGTTGCGCCTTGGCTTGGGCGGCGCCCGCCATAGCAACGACAACCGGATTGATCGGTGGGACAATCATTCTGTGTCTCCTGTCAACCCGCGAGAAAGAGTTCTTCGGAGTCCAGCATATAGGTTGTCACAGAAAATTTGCGACTCTTTTTTGACGCAAAAAGGTCAAACGGGCTGGCATTTGTGCCGCTCTGTTGCGCAAAAGACGCGGTGCCCTGATAAGAGTCCCGTCTCCAGGCTCCGATTCTGTCGTTCGTCGTTAGGGAACCACGAATTGCATGCCGAACCAGCGCCACCGTCCCTCGTTGGCGGGAAGGGTGCAGTTGAGGCGCGACCGCCCGGTGGGTAGGGTGTCGCGCGGGCGCACTTCGATGCGGCGGTCGCCCAGTTCGGTGACATCCGCCCGCCCGACGCCGGAGACGAAGCAGGCGAGGGCGGAAATCGCATTTGCGCCCATCATTGGATCGAGCGTGAAGCCGATGGCGGGCGGGTTGCTGTCTAGCGCCATTTCCGCCGGGGTGACGTCGGTCACCAGTAGCGGCAAGGCCTGCACGGCCAGCCGCAGCCGCTCGACCGAGGCGAAGGGGTCGTTCATCGCAAAGCGCGGTAGGGCGAAGGGATCGAGCCTAGCGTGGGCCACCCCCGACTGCTGGCCAAAGGCGGCGCTATAGCCTTCCGCCGCGACCAAGGCGCGCACGGCGGCGTCATGTTCGCCATAGGGATAGGCGAATAGGGTCGGCTTGCGGCCCGTTTCGCCCTGGATACGGTCGGCAGCGCGGGCAATCTGACCGAGCAGATAGGCGCGCTCAATCCCCAGCATATGAGGGTAAGATGCGGTCTGATTGCCCAGTTCCAGCCCTTCGCTGGCCATATCGCGGATCTCGGACCAAGACAGCGTATCCGCCCCCGCCCGGTCCACCGTATCGGTGGCGACGAATAGGGTCGCGGGCAGGCGGGCGGCGCGCAGGCGCGGCCAAGCGGTGGTATAGACGGAGCTATGGGGCTCGTCGAAAAGAATGCCCACGGTTTTATCGGGCAATGGGCGGCCCGCGCGGAGGGCGTCGATAATGTCCGGCACGGGCAGCACGGTAAACTCGCCGCTGCGCAGTTCGGCCAAATGGGCTTCGAAATTCTCGATGGAGATGTTCGAGCCCGTGACCCCGGATTCATCGCCGACGCGGCTGTAGCTAAGAATGACCGCGCGCGGCAAGGTCGCGTCGATCCCCGTCTGGGCTGCGGCCAAACTGGGCAACAGGCAGGCCAGCCCAAGCGTGGCCGCCATTATGACGCGGCGCCATAGGCGTTTCAGTCTGCCGCTGCGCCGCCGAGTGCGGGCGTGCATCATTATCATCGTGTCCCCCCGGTCCCAACCCTGGGGAGGACGACGCGATTTGTCCAGTCTTTCCAATGCCGCATCTATTCCTGGGGCATCATCCGCCGGGGCAGAACGCTATCGCTGATCAGCGGATAGCTGCGGGCGTTGAACAGTTGATAATGCCACCACTCCTTCGCATAAAAATCCCAGCCCGCCGCCGACATCAGGCCGAGCAGCAGCAGCCGGTTGCGCTGGGCCTCAGGGCTAATGTCGGTCCGGGCGTGGTGGGATTGTTCGGTAAAATCATCAAAGGGGGTGCCCATATCGAGTTCCCGCCCGTCGCCGTCGATCAGCGTTAAATCGATGGCAACGCCGCGCGAGTGGGGCGAGCCTTTGCGCGGATCGGCAACAAAATCGGAATTGGGGGCAAAGTTCCACAAAGCCCATTGCGCTTCGGGCGGGCGGAAGGCATCGAAAATGCGGAACCGATAGCCCAGCGGCGCGGCCAAGGCGACGGCGCGGCGAAGTGCGGCGGCGGCATCCGTCTGCAAGTAACAGTCGGCTTGCGCATAAATCGGTTTGCCCGTCACATTATTGACTGTGGCATAGGCAAGCGCGATGTCTACGGAGTATAGATCGGGCGTTATGCGAACCAACGACATTCGACAGTTTCCTTTGCAGGCAGCTTGGCCGACCGGCGTTAGCCGATGGCCGAATTTGGCGCCGGATTGGGTGATAGCATCGCCACGGCCCGCCTGCCACCCCGGGCGCGTGCGGGAGGGGCTGCAATGACGGCACTGCTCGTGCTCGATGCCAGCGGCGCCGCCGTTTCGGTTGGCCTTGTCGCCCTGCCGGGGGGGGAGGTGCTGGCGAGCGATAGCCTGATCCTCCAGCGCGGTCAGGTCGAAGCCTTGCTGCCGATGGTGGCCGAGGTGCGGGCGCGCGCCGGGATCGGCTTTCCCGATCTTGCGGCCGTGGCGGCGACGGTTGGTCCCGGCTCCTTCACGGGCATTCGCCTGGGGTTGGCGGCGGCGCGCGGGATCGGTCTGGCGGCCGGGCGTCCGGTTTTCGGGGTCGGAAGTTTCGATGCGCATCGCGAGGCGGTTCTTGCCGCTGCGCCCGATCACCCCGGGCCGCTGCTGGTGCTGCTGGATAGTAAGCGCCACGATGTTTTTGCCCAAGCTTTCAACGCCGGGGGCGCGGCGCTGACCTCGCCGCAGGTTCTGAGCCCCGAGGCCGTGCGGGCTTTGGCGGAGCGGGTAACGGCGGACGAACCGGGGCCGTTGATGGTCGCCGGGGATGCCGCCGCTTTGCCCAGCCTCGATGGTCTGGCGCTCACGCGGGGGCCGGGTGGCCCCTTGCCGATTGCGGCGGTGGCCGCCTGCGCGGTGCGGCAGTGGCAGGCGGGCGGCGCGGAATTGCCCCCGGCCTCGCCGCTCTATCTGCGCCCGCCCGACGCGGTGGTGCCGCAAGGGGGCGGGGTGCTGCCACATTTGCGTGGGCCGGGGGGCGCGTGACCCCGCCGCCGCCCCGCCTGGTCGATCTCGGGTTGCCCCATGTGTCGCTGGTGTCGGCCCTGCACGGTGCCTGCTTTGAAGACGGCTGGCGCCCCCAGACATTTCTCGATCTTATCCAGGGCGGCGGTGTGTTTGGTCTACTGGCGCTCGATTGGCGGGATCGGCCGCTGGGCTTTGCGCTAACGCGCCTAACCGTGGGGGAGGGCGAAATTCTGACCCTCGGCGTTTTGCGGGAAGCGCGGCAACAAGGGGTCGGGAAGCTGCTTTTGTCTGGTCTTTGCGCCCGTCTTGCGGTACTGGGCTGCCATGTTCTGTTTTTAGAGGTGGCGGAGACAAATAATCCCGCCCAGCGTTTGTATGAATCATTCGGATTTCGACAGGTAGGGCGTCGAAAGGATTATTACACCCATTTGGATGGTTCACGCGAAGCGGCCTTGGTGATGCGGCGTGATTTGCTAACCTGATTAACCGATATCCACTTCAAGAAATTTATTTTTAAGGCTTTGCATTCAATTTTTTAACGAATGGACTTGCAAAAGGATTGCAACACCGCGCTAAGGGCTTTATACATTGCGCAGTATCAAGCGACATGGAATTGTTAACAATGTCGGATAGCAGCACTTCGCGAGACCTTACTGCGCTGACCACAAACGTGGTTGCCGCTTATTTGTCCAATAACTCCCTGCCTGTCGGAGATTTGCCAGGTCTTATCCGCCAAGTCTACTCGGCGTTAACGAATCTGGGTACTCCTGTTGAAGTGGCGCCGGAAAAGCCGGTTCCTGCAGTTCCCGTAAAGAAATCGGTTACGCCCGATTACATCATCTGCCTTGAAGACGGCAAAAAACTGAAGATGCTGAAGCGTCATCTGAAAACCGCCTTCAATATGACCCCGGAACAGTATCGGGAACGTTGGGATCTTCCCGCCGATTACCCGATGGTGGCGCCGAATTATGCCACCCAGCGCAGCTCGCTGGCGAAGCAGATTGGCCTTGGGACGCGCTCGCGTCGCGGGTCGGGCAAATAAGCCCTCGCTGAAAAGCGCTCAAAAACGAACGGCGGAAGGATAAAACCTTCCGCCGTTCGTGTATCTGCCTCTATATAAGGCCACTTCCCGCGCCGCCCGTCACAAGGGGGATGCGGAGCGCCGGAGGTTTCGAGTATATAGAGAGGCAAGGGAGGAGGGCTTTTCGTGCCACAGGAAACACTCTCGCGCCTTGAGCGCTTATGCATCGACAAAGGTCTGAAAATGACCGAGCAGCGCCGCATTATTGCGCGCGTTTTGTCCGATGCCTCCGATCATCCCGATGTGGAGATGCTGTACCGGCGGGCGACGGCGCTCGATTCGCGCATTTCAATCGCCACCGTCTACCGCACGGTTCGCCTGCTTGAAGAGGCGAATATCCTGGAACGTCACGATTTCGGCGATGGCCGCGCCCGGTACGAAGAACTGCCCGAAGAACACCATGATCATCTGATTGATGTGGAAACCGGGGCCGTTATCGAGTTCCAGAATACGGAAATCGAAGAGCTTCAGCGTAAGATCGCCGAAACCTTGGGGTATCGGCTGGTGGATCACCGGTTGGAACTTTATGGTGTCCGCCTGGATAAGAACGAACCCGCGAAAGGTAACTGATCCATATGGGACAGGGGGTAGCACCGGTCACGCCCAAACTTGCGGGCGATCTTAAGACCGGCTCGCTGGAAGTCCGGCTGGCAGAAACAGCGGCGGAACTGGATGCTGCGCAAGCGTTGCGCTATCGCATTTTCTACGAAGAAATGCAGGCCAAGCCCGATGCGACGACCGAGGCCGCCCGTCGCGATGTCGATGCCTATGACGCGCAGTGCGATCATCTGCTGGTGCTCGATCATTCTCTGGGCGAGGGGGCGGATGCCGTCGTTGGCACCTATCGGCTGATCCGCAAGCCGGCAGCGGATGCCGTAGGCGGTTTCTACACAAGGGACGAGTTCAATATCGCCCCGCTGCTGGCGCTGAAGGGCAATCTGCTGGAGCTTGGGCGGAGCTGCGTCGATACCCGCTATCGGACCCGCCCGACCATGCAGTTGCTGTGGCGGGGCATTGCCTCCTATGTTTTTCATTATGATATTGCGCTGATGTTCGGCTGCGCCAGTCTGCCGGGGGTGGACCCCGATGCGCATAAGTTG
Source organism: Elstera cyanobacteriorum (assembly GCF_002251735.1). Taxonomy (NCBI): domain Bacteria; kingdom Pseudomonadati; phylum Pseudomonadota; class Alphaproteobacteria; order Rhodospirillales; family Rhodospirillaceae; genus Elstera; species Elstera cyanobacteriorum. The sequence goes on from NZ_NOXS01000034.1 coordinate 57,086, forward strand.
GCCCTGTCGTACCTGCATCATTATCATCTGGCGCCGGAAGAGATGCGCCCGCGCGCGCTGCCGGACCGGTTCGTTGCGCTCGACCGCATGCCGAAAGACGCTATCGATATGAAGCGGGCGCTGGCCGATCTGCCGCCGCTGATCAAAGGTTATCTGCGTTTGGGCGGTTTCATCGGCGATGGCGCGGTGATCGATCATCAGTTCAATACCGTCGATGTCTGCATTCTGGTGAAGACCGATCTGGTGACGGATAAATATTTCAATCACTACAGCCGCACCACCGGTGGCCCGTCGGTCGGCGATGGTGATGAACCCGCTGGCGTGGCGTAAGCCGATAGCACCATGAGCGGTCTGATGGCGGGCATCGGTTCCCTTCCGCTGGCGGTTTTCCGGCTGGTGGTTTACCTGCTGTTCACGGCGCTCTGCATGCCCGTGCAGGCGCTGGCCGTGGCGTGGAAGCTGCCGCTGCGCAGCCGCTTTCCCGTTTGGTACCACCGCCGCTGCTTGCGGCTGCTGGGGGTGGAGTTGGAGGTGACGGGTACCCCGTCCCACGCCCATCCAACCCTATTTGTCGCCAATCACGGCGGGTATCTCGATATCAGCATCCTCGGCGCGCTGATCCCGGGCAGTTTTGTCGCCAAGTCGGAAGTCGGTACTTGGCCGCTGTTCGGTTGGCTGGCGAAATTGCAGCGCACGGTTTTCGTTGATCGCAAGCGCGGCTCCACCCATACCCAGCGCGATGATATCGTCAGCCGCTTGCAGGATGGCGATAATCTGATCCTGTTCCCGGAAGGCACCAGCAGCGACGGTAACCGCGTGTTGCCGTTCAAAAGCGCCTTGTTCAGCGTGGCCGCCCTCGAGACCGGGCATGGGCCGCTGGTGGTTCAGCCCGTGTCGGTCGCCTATACCAAGATCAACGGCATGCCGATGGGCCGGGCGCTGCGCCCGTTCTTGGCGTGGTATGGTGATATGGACCTAGGGCCACACCTCGTGCGTCTCGCTGGTCTCGGGCGCGTTACGGTCGCGGTGACGTTCCACCCGCCCGTCACGCTGCTCGGCCTCGGGAGCCGCAAAGCCCTTTCCGCCCATTGCGAAAGCACGATTGCCGCCGGGCTTGCCGCCGCGCTGTCGGGCCGGTCGCTTCCTCCTCCCGCCTCTGATCCCGCCCTGGTGCCCCAATGAGCGTTAGCCTTTTCGATTTGTTCAAGGTCGGGCTTGGCCCGTCCAGTTCCCATACCGTCGGGCCAATGAAGGCGGGGGTCCGCTTCGGCGAGGCGCTGGCCGCCGCCGGGCTATTGCCGCGCGTCGCCCAGGTGCGGGCGGAACTCTTCGGCTCCCTCGCCTTAACCGGCAAAGGGCACGCCACCGATAGCGCCGTGATCCTGGGGCTGGCGGGGCATCTGCCCGATAAGATCGACCCGGATCAGGTGGCGCCCTTGCTTGCGGGGATTGCCGCCGAGCAGAGTCTGCCGCTGGCGGGGGCCTTCCCGGTGCCCTTCGTTGAAGCCCGCGATCTTCTGTTCCAAATGGCGGAAACCCTGCCGCGCCATACCAATGGCCTGCGCTTTACCGCCTATGATGCCGAGGGCGGCGAGCTGCTAAGCCGCATTACCTATTCGGTCGGTGGCGGCTTTATTCTGGACGAGGCGGAGTTCGATCAGGTCGCGGCGGCGCGTGGCCCCGTGCTGCCCTTCCCGTTCAATTCTGGGGCGGAACTGCTGGGCATGGGCATGACCTCCGGCCTCAGCATCGCCCAAATGGTTATGGCCAATGAGTTGGCCCTGCGCCCACGGGCCGAGGTGGAGGAGCATCTGCGCCGGGTATGGGAGGCGATGCAGGCCTGTGTGAAGCGCGGCCTATCGACCGAAGGCATTCTGCCGGGCGGCTTGCGCGTCAAACGCCGGGCGCCTGGGTTGCACCGGGCGATGCAGCGCAGCCTTGCCGCCAATCAACCGTCGCCGACCTTGGCCTTCGAGCGCGCCAGCCTCTACGCTATCGCCGTGAACGAGGAAAACGCCTGCGGGGGGCGCGTCGTTACCGCGCCGACCAATGGCGCCGCCGGGTTGATCCCCGCCGTGCTGCATTATTTCAAGGATTGTTGGCCCGAGCTGGCGCAGGAAGAGAAAATCTTCGAATTCCTGCTGACCGCGACCGCCATCGGCAGCCTGTTTAAAACCCGCGCGTCGATTTCCGGGGCGGAGGTTGGCTGCCAGGGCGAAGTCGGCGTTGCCTGTTCAATGGCCGCCGCTGGGCTTGCCGCCGCGCTAGGCGGCAGCAATGCGCAGATCGAGAATGCCGCCGAAATCGGCATGGAGCATAACCTGGGGCTAACCTGCGACCCCATCGCCGGCCTCGTGCAAATCCCATGCATCGAGCGCAATGCCATGGGGGCGGTGAAAGCCATCAATGCCGCCGCGCTGGCCCTACAGGGCGACGGCACGCACCGGGTGTCGCTGGATCAGGTGATCGAAACCATGCGCCAGACTGGTCACGACATGATGACCAAATATAAGGAAACCGCCCAGGGCGGCCTCGCGGTCAACGTGGTGGCCTGCTAGCGCGCTTCATGCCTTACAAGGGGGGGATCAGAGGGTTTCCCCTCAGATCACACTCTCTTCCAAAGCGGCTTCTTCCGCCCGTCCCGTGCCGCCAAGCAGGCGGCCAAGGACGTGGAAGCCGCGTTCAATATCCTCCCGCCCGCGCGGCGTCCCCAGGGCGAGGCGTAGCCCGTCGCTGACCGTGCGGCCTACGCAAAAGGCGGCGGTGGGCGATAGGATCACCCCATCGCGGCGGGCGGCGGCGATCAGCACATCGTCGCGCCAGCCTTCCGGCAGATCGAGCCAGAGGTGGTAGGAGCTTGGGTGCGTCGGGCGCGGGCTTAGGCCGTACCCGCCCAAGACGCGGCGGGCGATGGCTTGGCGGGCGGCGGCTTCCAGGCGCTTTTCGGCAATCAGACGCTGGGCCGTGCCACTATCGACCCAGAGGCGGACGATTTCGGCCATCAGCGGCGGCGCCATCCAGACGGTGGTGCGCACACCGGTGGCGATGCGGGTTGCCGCTTCCGGCGGGGCAACAAGCGCGCCGATGCGCAGGCCCGCCGCCAAACTCTTCGAGGTAGAATTGAGGTAATAGACCTGATCCGGCGCATAGCTGCGCAGTGGCAGCGGCGCTTCGGGCACGAGGAAGCCATAGACATCATCTTCCAAGATCGCGACGCGATAGCGCTGGGCGATCTCGGCAATCTCTGCCCGGCGGGCGGCGCTCCAGATGATTGCCGTCGGGTTTTGCAGCGTCGGCATGCAGTAGAGCGCCTTCACCAGCCCCTCGCGGCAAGCGGCGTCGAAAGCGTCGGGCAGAATGCCCTCGGCGTCGCCCGGCAGGCCCTTTAAGCGTAAGTGCATCAAGCGCGCCGCCGACTTCAGCCCGCCATAGGTCAGCGCGTCGCAGGCGATGGTATCGCCCGGCGCGGCAACGGCGGATAGGGCCATGAGCAGCGCATGCTGCGCGCCGGAGGTCAGGAAGACGCTTTCCGGCAGTGGCTCGAACCCGGGACGGGAGAGGAAGCGCGCCATCGCCGCACGATGATCGGCCATGCCGAGGTGCGGTTGATAGGCCAGGAAGGGTTCGACCGCGCCGCCCTGGGCGATTTCGGCCAGGGTTTCACTCAGGCACCGCGCTTCACTGCCGCAATTGTTTCCCGACACATTGATCGCAAGGTCGATCAATGTGTCGCTATTGGTCAGCGCCGTCGCCGCCACTTGTTCCAGGCGTGGGCGGACAAAGGTGCCGCGCCCAACCTCGCCCCCGATGAGCCCGCGCTTTTCCGCCTCCGAATAGGCGCGCGTTACCGTGCCGACGGTGACTTTCAGCCGATAGGCAAGCTCGCGATGGGTCGGTAGGCGGGTGCCGCTCGGCAGGCGGTTTTGCTCGATATCCTCCGCCAGCGCATCGGCAATTGCCTTATAGCGCGGCCCCCGAAACCGGCTGAGATCGGGCAGCCAGAGATCGCCGGGGCGATGCGGCAGCGCGGCGGCAGGGCGGGCGTAGGTTTCGAGCATGGCGGTCATGGCCGGTCTCCTTTGTCTCGATCCTAGGGGAAGTACCCCCAGGTGTCGAGAGAGATTGTCCTCTTTTTCTCACGAAAATTCATAATTGTTTCGAAATTTTTCAGAACAATTTTGTCTTCGAGACAATTATTCCCCTCGACAGAGTGGTTGTTTGGGATCGAAATAAGGGCCTGTCCATAAATTGTATCCTAAAGGAGAAGGACAATGGCTCAGAAAACGGCACAAATCTTTTACGCTTCCGTCGAAGCAACCGGCGCCGCGCCGCGTCGCGCCGTTTCCAAGACCATTGTCCGCACGCTCGCGGCGCCGCTGCTGTGGCTTGCGGCGGTCAATCGGCGGTATCGCCTGCACGTTCGGTTCGAAGACCTGCCGCCCGATATTCGGCGTGATCTTGGCTTTCGGGAAGATACGGGACAATCGGGCTTGCGGGGAGGGGACAATGTCCGCTTTCCTGACTGGACCTGACGCGACGGCGGCCCGCGCCCCGCTGTGGTCCCTGTGGGCTGCACGGTGGCTGTCCGCGCCGTCACCGTCTTTCGCCGATGAGGAGAGCGACATGACCGAGACACTCACCGCCGCCGTGCCTGCCACCGAGGATTTATTCCGCGCCGATGCTTACGCGGTCACGACGACCGCAACGGTGCTGGCGGTTTTGGCGGGCGAGGCGGGGGCGGAGATTATCCTCGATCGCACCCTCTTCTACCCGATGGGCGGCGGCCAGCCGGGCGATACGGGCGTCATTCTTGCCCCTGACGGGACGGAGTGTGTCATCACCGATACCCGCAAGGGCATCCAGCCGGGGACAATCGCCCATCGGGCAGCCTCGGCGGGAACGCTGGCGCCGGGGCAGACGGTGACCCTGCGGCTCGATTGGCCGCGCCGTCATAAGCTGATGCGCATGCACACCTGCCTGCATCTTCTCTCCGCCGTCATCCCGGCTGGGGTAACGGGCGGGCAGGTTGGGGAGGATAAGGGGCGGCTGGATTTTGATATTGGCGAGCTGGTGCTGGACCGCGACGCCATCGAAGCCCAGCTCAACGCCCTGATTGCCGCCGATCACCCGGTGGGGCAGCGCGCGATCACCGATGCCGAACTGGACGCCAATCCGGGCCTTGTCAAAACCATGTCCGTCCAGCCGCCGCGCGGCGCGGGGATCGTGCGGCTGATCGAGATTCCGGGCGTCGATCTTCAGCCCTGCGGCGGCACCCATGTTGCCCGCACGGGGGAAATCGGCCCGGTGCGGATCGAGAAAATCGAGAATAAGGGCAAGCGCAACCGCCGGGTCGTGCTGGCGTTTGCCGAAGGATAAGCGAGAGACCGATGGACCTTTCCCCCGTTACCCTGCGCGGGCGGCGCGTTACCCTCGTGCCGCTCACCGCCGATCACGGCCCGGCGCTGGCCGCCGCCATCGGCACCGATCCGGTTTTCCGCTATTTCGGCGGCCTTCCGGCGGCGGATAGCGCGGCGGTGCCAGCGTTTCTGGCCGTTGCCGAGGCGATGGTTGCCGCCCAGACTGCCGTGCCTTTCTGCACGCTGGATGCGGCGACCGGCGCGCCCATCGGCTCCAGCCGGATCGCCATGATCGACCCGCAGCACCGCCGGGGGGAGATTGGGTGGACCTTCCTGATCCCGCGCTATCAGCGCAGCGGCACCAACCGGGAAGCCAAATATCTGATGCTGCGCCATGCCTTCGAAACGATGGGCTTTAATCGCATTCAGATCAGCACCCACCACGAAAATATCCAGTCGCAAACCGCCATCGCCGCCTTGGGGGCGGTGAAGGAAGGTGTGTTGCGCAATCACATCATCATGGGCGACGGCTCGAACCGCCATACGGTGGTTTTCTCGATTGTGCCGGACGAATGGCCCGCGATCAAAGCGCGCCTCGAAGCGCAACTTTATCCCGATGGAGATATCCCCGCATGAGCTGGACGCTGCCCTTCTATCAGGTCGATGCCTTTCATCCGCAGCGCTATCGCGGTAATCCGGCGGCGATTGTCCTGCTGACGGAGGCTTTGAGCGACGCCGACATGCAGACAATCGCGGCGGAAAACAACCTATCGGAAACCGCCTATATCCGCCGTCGTCCGGGCGCGGCGGTGGACTATGACATCCGCTGGTTCGCCCCAGCGCTGGAAGTGCAGCTCTGCGGTCACGCCACCCTTGCCAGTGCGGCGGTGGTGCTGGAGCGGCTGGAGCCGGGGGCGACGCGCGTCACCTTCCAAAGCCTCAGCGGGCCGCTCTATGTCGATAAGGTCGCGCTCGCCGATGGCACGCCCGGCTATCAATTGGATTTCCCGCGCGACGTGCCGGATGTCCTCACCGACGCGGCCTTGGTGGCCCAGGTTGCCGAGGCGTTTGGGGTAGAGGTGCTCGGTCTGCTGAATAGCCCAACAGCCGCCTATCGGCTGATTGCCCTGGTCCGCGATGCGGCAACGGTGGAAAACGCAGCCCCCGATCTGACCAAGGTGAAGGCTATCCCCTATCGCTCGCTGTCCCTGACGGCGGCGGGGGATGGCGCGCATGCGGATGTGGATTTTGTCTCCCGCATGTTTGCGCCGCGCGCGGGGATCAGCGAAGATCCGGTGACCGGCTCGCTGCACTGTATCCTCACCCCCTATTGGGCGAACAGGCTGGGGAAGACCAAGCTGCGTGCCCGGCAACTCAGCGCCCGGCGCGGCGAATTGACGGTGGAAGATACCGGCACCCGCACGCTGATTGCCGGGGCGGCAACCTTCGTGATCGAAGGGCAGATCACCGTTTAGCCCTTGTGTCTTTTGCTGTTGCGCCGATATGGGCGTAAGGCCCCCAGGATTGGAAACCGCTGCCGATGTCGCTGACACTGCCCTTTTTTCAGGTCGATGCTTTCACTGCCGAACGGTTTCGCGGCAATCCCGCCGCCATTGTGGCCGAGGCCGACCCGTTAACCGAGGCCCAGATGCTGGCGATTGCGGCGGAAAATAATCTGTCGGAAACCGCCTATCTTCGGCGGCGGCAAGGGACGGCAGCAGAATACGATATTCGCTGGTTCACGCCGGTGATGGAGATGGACCTTTGCGGCCACGCCACCCTCGCCAGCGCGGCGGTGGTGCTGGAACGGTTGGAGCCAAGGGCGGAACGGGTGATATTCCACGGCCAGCGCGGCCCGTTGCGTGTGGATAAAATAACCTTACCAAACGACGCGCCCGGCTATCAGCTCGATTTTCCGCGCGATCCGCTTCAGCCGGTCGATAATCCGGCGTTGCTGGCGGCGATAACGGCGGCGATTGGCGTTGAACCCTTAGGCTTGCTGGGTACAGGGCGCGCGGTGGCGCTGCTGCCCGATGCCGCCAGTGTCGAAGCGCTCACCCCCGATCTCGCCCGGGTAGCGGGGCTGGAGCCGTCGTGGCTCGCCGTCACCGCGCCGGGTGACGGGGCGCATGGCGATGTCGATTTCGTCAGCCGACTATTCGCGCCGCGCGAAGGCATTCCCGAAGACCCGGTCACAGGCTCCCTGCACTGTATGCTGATGCCCTATTGGGCGGGACGCTTGGGCCGCCCCAAATTGCGCGCCCGCCAACTCAGCGCCCGGCGCGGCGACCTATGGCTGGATGACACTGGTACCCGCACCCTCATCGCTGGGTCGGCGGTGTTTGTGATCGAGGGGCGGATTTCGATCTAAACCCTTAGCCAGCCCCGCCGCGCTTCGCTACACTGCGCGCCGTTATGAGTGAGAGCAAAGCCCCCGAATATCGGGTTCTGGCCCGAAAATACCGCCCGCAGACCTTCGCCGATATGATCGGGCAGGAAGCGTTGGTGCGCACCCTGACCAATGCCATTCAGTCGGGCCGCTTGGCGCATGCCTTCATGCTGACCGGCGTGCGCGGGGTGGGGAAGACCACCTCCGCCCGTATCGTGGCGCGGGCGCTGAACTGCATTGGTGCCGATGGCACGGGCGGGCCGACGCCGGAGCCGTGCGGCGTGTGCGATCCCTGCGTCGCCATCGCCGCCGACCGCCACCCCGACGTGATCGAAATGGACGCTGCCAGCCGCACCGGCGTCGATGACATCCGCGAGATTATCGACGGCGTGCGCTATAAGCCGATATCGGCGCGCTATAAGATCTACATTATCGACGAAGTGCATATGCTCTCCAAAAACGCCTTCAACGCGCTGTTGAAGACGCTGGAAGAGCCGCCCGACCATACGAAGTTCCTCTTCGCCACCACAGAAATCCGCAAAGTGCCGATCACGGTGCTGTCGCGCTGCCAGCGCTTCGATCTGCGCCGCATCGAACCCGAAGTGCTGGCCGCCCATTTCACCCGTGTCGCCGGGCTGGAAAAGGTAACGCTGACGCCGGAAGCCGCGGCCTTGATCGGGCGGGCGGCGGACGGGTCGGCGCGCGACGGCATGTCGCTGCTCGATCAGGCCATTGCCCTCTCGTCGGGCGGCACGGTCGAAGCTGAAACTGTCCGCGCAATGCTGGGCTTGGCGGATCGGCTGCTGGTGTATGATCTGTTCGGCAAGGTGATGGCCGGGGCAATCGCCGAAGGGCTGGCCCTCTACGAAGACATGCACCGCGCCGGGGCTGATGCCAGCCAAGTATTGCAAGATCTGATGGGGCTGTGCCACACGGTCACCCGCCTGAAAGTCGCGCCGGGGGCGCTGGAAAGCGCGGCGGAAACCGAGCGGCGCGCGGCGGGGGATCTCGCGGGCAGCCTGTCGGTCGCGGCGCTCACCCGGGCGTGGCAGATTTTGTTGAAGGGCGCGCAGGAAGTTCACGCCGCCCCCGATCCGCGTGCCGCGCTGGAAATGGTGCTGATCCGCCTTGCCTATGTGACGGACCTGCCGAGCCCGGCGGACTTAATCCGGCGCTTGACCCAGGAGGGTGCCCCCGCCGTTGGCGGCCCGGCACCCAGTGGCGGCGGGGCCGGGCCACGTCTCGCGATGATCGCGGGCGGCGGGGCGGTGGCGGTGGCACAGGCGGCGCCTGTTTCCGTCGGTCTGCCGCAGCCGACGAGTTTCGAGGAGGTGGTCGCCCTCGTCGAAGCCAAGAAAGACCTGTCGCTGCGCACCCATTTGATGAACGACGTGCGCCTCGTGTCCTTCGAGGTTGGCAAGATCGACCTGATGCCCTTGGAACGGGCGCCGCGCGACCTCGCCGCCAAACTCTCAGGCTGTTTGCAGGACTGGACTGGGCGGCGCTGGATGGTCGCGCTGACCGCCAGCGGCGGCGGCCAAACCCTGCGCGAACAGGAACAGACGGAAGCGGCGGCGCGGCGCGACCGCCTCGCCCGGCACCCGCTGGTGCAGCAGATCGCCAAGACCCTGGGCGGCACGGTGGAGGAGATGATCGTCACCCCCCGCCAGGGCTTTCTGCCCGCCGCCCCGCAGGCCCCGCTCGACCCCGATGCCGAAGGGCTTGACGAGACCGGCGATTTCGTTGTCGATGACGCCGATTTCCTGGATCACACCTTCTAACCGGCTGAAGGCCGAAGGAGTTTCCCGATGAAGAATTTCGGGCAGATGATGAAGCAGGCCCAGCAGATGCAGACCAAAATGGCCGAAATGCAGGCCAAGATGGAAAGCACCGAGGTTGACGGCCAAAGCGGCGGCGGCATGGTCAAGGTCCGCGTCAACGGTAAGGGCGACCTGAAGAAGATCAGCATCGATAAATCGCTGTGCGATCCCAATGAAGTCGAAATGCTGGAAGATCTGATTATGGCCGCCGTCAACGACGCCAAGGCCAAGACCGAAGCGATGGCCGCCGAACAAATGGCCTCGCTGACCGGCGGGCTAAAGCTGCCGCCGGGGTTGAAGCTGCCGTTCTAATCGGGCCTTTCGCGTTTTATGACCGATGCTACGCCGCTCGATGGGCTGATTGCTCTGCTAGCGCGTCTACCGGGGCTGGGGCCGCGGTCGGCGCGACGGGCGGCGCTGCATCTCTTGAAGCGCCGCGACGCGCTGATGCTGCCCTTGGCCGAGGCGCTGGCGGAAACCGCCCGGAGCGTGAAAACCTGCACCACCTGCGGCACGCTCGACCTTACCGACCCTTGCCGGATTTGCAGCGACGATACCCGTGCCGAAGGGCCGCTGTGTATCGTGGAGCAGGTGGGCGACCTTTGGGCGATTGAACGCACCGGCAGTTTCAAGGGCCGCTATCACGTGCTCGGCGGCACCCTCTCGGCGCTCGAAGGCGTCGGGCCGGACGCGCTCGGTATTCCCAAACTGATCGCGCGGGTCCAGCAGGCGGGAACGGGGGAGATTATCCTGGCGCTGAACGCCACCCTTGAGGGGCAAACCACCGCCTATTACCTCACCGAAGCCTTGGCCGACACGGGCGCAAAACTCACCCGCCTCGCCCACGGTGTCCCGGTGGGTGGGGAGCTGGATTATCTTGACGAAGGTACGCTCATGGCGGCCTTTTCGGCCCGGCGGAGTGTGGAGTAGGGGAATTCTGACGGTCCCTTGCGTTAGGCTTCCTGCGGTTTTATCTTTATGGGCATAATTTTTCTGCCCAGGTGCCCCGATGCCGCTGAACATCAAAGATCCGACGACGGAACATTATGTCCGGGCCCTTGCTGCGGCGACAGGCGAAGGGGTGACTTTGGCGGTTCGGAAGGCGGCGCAGGAGCGTTTGCAACGGATTAACCGTGACCGCACAGGCCGATTGACGGCGGAACTGTTGGAAATTGGGCGGCGTTGCGCCGCCTTGCCTGATCTTGATAGTCGTAGCGCCGATGAGATCATTGGATATGACGAGCACGGCGTTCCGCGCGCATGGTGATCGATACCTCGGCCATTATTGCGATTTTGCTGGGGGAGCCTGAGGCGCCAGAGTTGGCCCGCGCTATCGAAGACGGCTCGCCCCGCCTGCTATCGGCGGCAAATCTGCTGGAAACGTCAATGGTGATTGAAGCCCGTAAGGGCGACGCCGCAGGCCGGGAGTTGGACCTATTGCTCTATCGCGCTGGCATTGATGTGGTGCCGGTCGATCAGGAACAGGCTGAAATCGCTCGGGTCGCTTGGCGGCGTTATGGCAAAGGACGGCATCCGGCCAACCTGAACTTTGGTGATTGTTTTGCCTATGCTTTGGCCAAAACAACGGGCTTACCCCTACTCTTTAAGGGCGATGATTTTAACCAGACGGATATAGGTCGGGTGGCTTAGCGCTTCCCTCCCGCCGCTCTAAAATCTCCCGTGCCTTGAGATACGAGAGGATCGGATAGAGCGCCGCGAAAATGCCGAGCAGCAGGCCTGTGGCGCCCTCCTTATAGCCCTTGCGCTGCACATAGGCCTTGACGAAGCGCGTTACCATTCGCCGCAGATTGCCGCCAAGAGTGCCGATGTCGCCGCTGTCCACGAGATCGAGCGCATGGGCGCTGGTGTAACGGTTGAGGCGTTGGAGCGTATCGGCGAAGTCTTTATCGACGTAATGAATGAGCCCTTCGGAAAACCGCGTGCGGGTGCCGCGCAGGACGATCTTGGGGTGGACGGGCTGATCGCCCCAGTCTTTTGCGTCCTTATGGAACAGGATCGGTTTGGCGCCGACGCCATTATAGGCGCCCCAGCCATACACAATCTCGCGCCCGCCGATGAAATTGCGGATCGGCACCAGCGCGTACCCCTGCGGTGGGGTTTCTAGGAAGCGCAGAAGTTCGGCGGCAAGCTCGGGTGTTACCCGTTCGTCGGCGTCGATTTCCAAAACCCAAGGATGGGCGCAGGCGTCGATACCAGCCCGGCGGCGGGGGCCTTCAAGCGGCCAAGACCCCGCGATAATCCGGTCCGTATAGCGGCGGGCAATCGCCTCCGACCCATCGGTGCATTTATCCAGGACCACGATGATCTCGTCGGCGAAGCCCAAGGTGGCGAGGCAGGCGTCTAACTGGGTTTCCTCGTTATGCGCGACAACGAGGGCCGAGACGGGCTGCCGCGCCATGCCTGCTTCTTTCCCTATTCCGCTGCAACGGCAAGCGGGGCGTTCTTCAACGCCGCGCCCGGCCAAGTTTTACCCGTGGCGCGCTGGTAGCGCCCATCGAGGCGTAGGTCAACCCCCAGGGCCTCGGCGGCGCGCCACACCCAGCGCGGATCGTCGAGGAAGGCGCGGGCGATGGCGATCGCGTCGGCCTTGCCTTGCTGAAGAATCGCTTCCGCCTGCGGGCCGGTCACGATCATGCCGACGGCGATGACGGGGATCGAGACGGCCTTCTTGATGGCGTCGGCGGCGGGCACCTGATAGTTCGGGCCGACCGGGATTTTCGCGGACCCCACGACACCGCCCGAGGTGATATGGATAAAATCCAGCCCGATGGCTTCCAGCTTCTGCGACAGGATGGCGGTTTCTTCGACCGACCAGCCGCCATCCACCCAATCGGTGGCCGACAGGCGGATGCCAAGGCTCTTGTGCTTCGGCCAGACGGCGCGCACGGCTTCGGCGACTTCCAGCGCCAGCCGCATACGGTTTTCCAACGAACCGCCGTAACGGTCGGTGCGCTTATTGACCAGCGGCGACAGGAATTGATGGATCAGATAGCCGTGCGCGCCGTGGATTTCCACAAGATCAAACCCGGCGCGGTCGGCGCGCTTGGCGGCCTCGACGAAGGCGGCGACCGTTGCGGCAATCTCCGCCTCGGTCAGTGCATGGGGCGCTGGGCCATCGGCGGTGAAGGGTTCGTCGGTCGGGCCGACCGGCTGCCAGCCACCGTTGACGCCCGGCGCCAGCGGCTTGCCGCCTTCCCAAGGATAGCCGGTGGAGGCTTTGCGCCCGGCATGGGCCAACTGAATGCCGAAGGGAACCTGACTATAGGTGCGAATATCGGCCAGCAGCTTGGTCAGCGCGGCTTCCTGGGCGTCGGTCTCCAGCGCAAGGCAGTAGGGGGAGATGCGGCCCGCATTGGTCACGCCGGTCGCTTCCAGAATGATCAGTCCGGCGTTGGAGGCGGCGAAACCGCCCAAATGCTGCTGATGCCACGGCTGGGCTACGCCGTCTATGGCGCTATACTGGCACATGGGGGCAACGATGACGCGATTATCAATCGTCAAGGGCCCAAGGGCCAGCGGGGTGAAGAGCAGCGGCGACGCGGGAGTCGAAACCATCAGGCGGCCTCTCTGAAATGCAGGAACACCCATCAAGGATGGCGAGTGAACACTGTTATTTAAAGTGCGTGGCGCGCATGGCGCCCCCTATTGCGCCGCAGGGTTGATGGCGCGGCAGGCCCCGGCAAAGCCTTCGGAAATAAAAGTCGGTTGCTTGTAGAAGCCCTTTAGCCAGCAGGAGAGCAGGCAGAGTTCTTCCATCTTCAGCACTTCGTTTAGTGTGCCGGGCGGAAAACGGATGGCGAAGGTTTCGCTGATATAATCCAAAATCGCTTCGACCTGATCGATGGTCAGGCCGATATCGGTTTCCAGCACGGCGGTGCGCTTTAGAATAGCCTCGTCGATACCATATTGATCGCGAATCAGTTTCACGATGGCGCGGCTGAGTTCTTGCCAGTTTTTGACGTCGGCCATCGTTCTATGGACCCCAAGCTACCGATCTGTTCGCGCGCATCCTACCCGAAGCCGGGGGCGGGATGCTATCCCCGTCGCCATTTTAGCAGGCGCCGTATCTGGCGGCGCCCGGCGGGGGTGGCGAGGAGGGCGCCCACGACGGCGAAACCGCCCGTGAGAATCGCGAGGGCGAAGTTCAGACTGGTCAGCGGTGCCCCCTGAAGGCCATAGGCGCCAATCAGGCAGGGCAGCGCCGCGCCGAGCAGTGGGGCGGCGAGGGCGTCGCGCAGGAGCCGCCCCATCTCCCCAGGAAGGAGGGCGCGGGCGGCGACGCCGAGGAAGAGGGCGAAGCTACTAACATCCAGCAGTAGGCGGGCGCCAATCGGCAGGAACAGCCCCACTATCGGCGTTGCGACCAGCACGAGCGGTAGATAGACCGCGCCGGACAAAATGGCTTGCCAGAACAGCACCCGCGTCGTGCCCAAGGCAAGCTGGGCCATATAGGGCAGCATATTGAGCGCGCTGGCCGCCCCGGCGATCACCAGCAGGCGAAAGGCCAGGATCAGATCGGGCGGCACCGTGACGGTCGGGAAAAGCGCGGCCAAGACGCGCGGGGCGAACAGCAGCCCCGCGATCGTCGTCGGCAGGATCAAGGCCCCAGCGATTTGGGCGGCGGCGTGATAGCTGCTGGTAAACCCGTCCCGGTCGCCATCGGCCTGTTGGGCGATCCAGCGCGGGAAGGCGGCAAAGGCAATGGGGGCCGTCAGCCGGGTCGGCGCGGCGGCTAGCGTGCTGACGATGTGATAAAGGCCGAACAGATCAATCGGCAGCAGCCGGCTTAGCACCAGTTTATCGGCAAAATTGGTGGTGATGGAAACCAAGGTAGAGGTGCCATCACTCCGGGCGGATCGGATCAAGGGGCCAGCCAGTGCAATCCGGGGCCATCCGCCACCGGGAAACCCTTGGCGGCGCAGGCAATGCCGGGTCACCAGCCCGATCACCAGCATTTCGGCTAGAACGGCACCCAGCCAGGTGAGCAAGAGCGCCAGAATGCTTCGGTCGATGACGAGCAAAACCAGCAGCGAGAGGAGCAGCCGGACCGCCAGCGATCCGGCCTGTAGAAAATTACTGAGGCCCTGGCGTTCAATCCCGTTGAGGGCGGCGAGATCCATCACGCGGAAGCCGTGCAGAAAAATCACTGGCCCCAGCAGCCACAGGGCATGCTCGGCCTCGTCGTGCAGGGCGGGGGGGATGACCAGCCAGCGGCGCGTCAGAAAATCCGCCCCCAGCATCACGGCAGCGCTAAACGGCAGCAGCAGCCCCAGGAACAGGAGATGCGCCGTCGCCAGATAGTCTTGCGGCGGGGCGCCGGGGGCGGTCTGGGTGGCGGCTTGGGCGAAGCGGCGCGTAACCGCACGCCCAAGGCCGATATCGAGACTAATGCCGAACGTCAGCAGAAAACTGGCGGCCCCGACGATGCCGAAGCGATCGGCCCCCAGCAGCGGCACATAAAGAATGCTGGCGAGCAACGGCAGCAGGCTAATGGTCATTAGCCCGGCGAAGTTCGACAGCGCGTTGCGCTTCAGGCGACGGGGGGCGGTCATCAACCCCCGGGGCTATTCAGCCCCGGTGCCCAAGGATCCGCCCGACCGCAGCAGGGCGAGATCGGAGGCGACCATTTCTTTCACGAGATCGGGGAAGCTGGTCGTCGGCTCCCAGCCCAGCTTAGCGCGCGCCTTGGCGGCATCGCCGAGCAGCAGATCGACCTCCGCCGGGCGGAAGTAGCGCGGATCGATTTCGACGACCACTTTGCCGGTCCTGGCGTCTTTCCCGACTTCCTCCACCCCCTCACCCGACCAGACGATCTGCCGTCCGGTTTCGGCGAAGGCGCGTTCCACGAATTCGCGCACCGAACGGGTTTCCCCGGTCGCCAGCACGAAATCCTCAGCTTCCGGCTGTTGCAGAATGCGCCACATGCCTTCCACATAGTCGCGGGCATGGCCCCAGTCGCGCTTGGCGTCGAGATTGCCGAGGTAGAGCTTGTCCTGCTTGCCAAGCTCGATGGCGGCCACGGCGCGGGTGATCTTGCGAGTCACGAAGGTTTCGCCGCGGATCGGGCTTTCGTGATTGAACAGGATGCCGTTGCAGGCATAGAAGCCATAGGATTCGCGGTAATTGACCGTGATCCAATAACCGTAGAGCTTCGCAACGCCATAGGGCGAGCGCGGGTAGAAGGGCGTGGTTTCACGCTGCGGCGTTTCCTGCACCAACCCATAGAGTTCGGAGGTGGAGGCTTGGTAGAAGCGCGTCTTCTGCCCCAACCCCAGCAGGCGAATGGCTTCCAGCAGGCGCAGCACGCCGATGGCGTCGGCATTGGCCGTATATTCCGGCGTATCGAAGCTCACCTGCACATGGCTTTGCGCCGCGAGGTTATAAATCTCGTCCGGCTGGGTTTCCTGCACCAGACGGATCAGGTTGGTCGAATCGGTCATGTCGCCGTAATGCAGGCGGAAGCGCGCATCGGCTTCGTGAATATCCTGATAGATATCGTCGATACGGCCGGTGTTGAAGGACGACGAGCGCCGCTTCAGCCCATGTACCATATAGCCCTTGTCGAGCAGCAGCCGCGCCAGATAAGCCCCGTCTTGCCCCGTCACGCCCGTAATCAGGGCAACCTTCTGCGTCATATCCGTCTCCTGACCAAAGCGCCGCATCGCATCGGGCGGCACTGCTGTCTCTGCTACTTCTCTGTTTCCGGTGCTTCAAGTGAATTAGCGGAAAGGCGCTTCGTCACCAGCTCCGTCAGCATGCCGTGTAGGGTGCGGACTTCCTGATCCGTCAACTGCATGCGCCCGAAAAGCGCGCGGATATTGCGGACCATCGCCGGACGCATATGGGGGATGCGCAGGAAGCCGCATTCCTCCAACTCCGTCTCCAGCCGCAGCAGATAGCTTTCGAGATGCGCGCGGCTGGCGAGGGCCGCCGTGCCGGTGCGCAGTTCCGTCGCTGGGGTCTCGTCGGCGGCCTGGAACCATTCGTAACCGATCAGCAGCACGGCTTGTGCGAGATTGAGCGAGGAGAAATCCGGGTTCACCGGGCAGGTGATAACAGCATCGACTGGCGCCAGATCGTCGTTGATCAGCCCCATGCGCTCCGGCCCGAACAGCACCGCCGTCCGGGTTCCGGCAGCGGCATGGGCGCGCAGTTCGGCGGCGGCCTGCCGGGGGGTGACAACGCGCTTCACCAAATCGCGCGGCCGGGCGGAGGTAGCATAGACCACCTGCCGGTCCCCCAGGGCTTCCGTCATCGACCGATAGACGGTGGCATTCTCCAGCACTAGGGCGGCGCCGGAGGCGGTGGCGGTCGCCCGTTCGCTCGGCCATTCTGGGCGCGGGTTGACAAGGCGCATCCACGTTAGACCGAAGTTCAGCATGGCGCGGGCGGCAAAGCCAATATTATCGGCCAATTGCGGTTCGACCAGCACAAAGGCGGGCTGATCTTCAGGTGGGCGGACGAGCGGGCGTAAGGTCATGGCGGTTACCGTCGATAGATAATATTCAAGATTGTTTTTAAGTAACTGGTCTATGGACCATTGATGCGCTGGGCGAACTGTTGCATGGCATTTTTCGGCTGGAACCCTTAGAAGCGATATACATGCTCCTATATGCCGAAGGGCGCCGCCGCACCACTATGATTTTGGATAGCTACACGCTCATTATTAACAGTGCCGTCATCTCCTTCGTCATGATGATCGCCATGATGATGGTGTGGTCGGTCAGCCGGGAACATCGGTCGGCGCTGCTCTGGGCGGCGGCTCTCGGGCTAAACTGCGGCGGCCTTATCGTTTATACCTTATCGCCCCTGCTGCCGCCGTGGGGGCCGCCGTTCGGCAATTTCTTTTTTGCGATTGCAGGCTATCTTCTATGGGCGGGATTGCGCGATTTCCGAAAGGCGTCCTTCCTGCGGTCTCCGGTCATCCTTTTGCCGGTCTATTACATCCTCGGGATTCTCTATTTTCTCTTTATCCAGACCGATTTGACCGCGCGCATTTTCATCGCCTCGACGTTTCAGATTAGCGCGGGGATGCTTTATGCGCGGGAAGCCTTGCTGATCCGTCGGCGCGGCTTGGCTGGGGCGGTGGCGTCGATTGCGGCAGCCATCTCCATCGGTCACGCGCTGTATTACGCCTTCCGTCTGATTTCCGCTCTCGGGTTCGAGCCCGTCCCGACCTTGCTGGGACCGCATACGTGGCAGACATATACTTTCCTCGAATCGGGGATTTATGTTCTGGCCACCGGCGTCGCCTTAATGGCGATGACGGTTGATAATCTTTATCTTCAGCTTCGGTTGACCGCGCTCAGCGACCGCACGACGGGGCTCTTGAGCCGCAACGCGGTGCTGGAGCGATTGACCGAAGAAATGGCGGCCGCCCACAGCGCGCACCGGCCCCTGCACCTGATGATGATCGACCTCGACCATCTCGACCGGGTGAACGAAACCTACGGTCACAAGGCGGGGGATGCGATGCTGGCGGCCTTCGGCAGTCTGATGCGCAACGAATTCCGCCTGGAAAAAAACAGCGGGCGCTATGGCGGCGACGAGTTTGCCCTGGTGCTACCCGGCATGACGGCGGCGGAGGCAACCAATCTTGCTCATCAGATCCGCCGGGCGACGGAAGCGCTGATCCTGCCGCTGGAAAACGGCCGCGTCAGCCTGACGGTCAGCATCGGGCTCACCGGGCTTCAGCATCAGGATCAGCAGTTCGACACGCTGATCGCCCGCGCCGATACCGCCCTCTACCGCGCCAAGCAGACGGGGCGGAACCGGGTGGTTGTGCTATAATCCTTGTCGGGGTGAGGGCTATCGGGCACTCTGATGCGCCAGGATGGGAGGCTTCGATGCAGAAATTGCTATTAAATTTGAATGATCTGGAAGCCCTGCGGGAGAGTGAATTCCCGCACGCCCTGCACCAGCCCAGTCTCGATCGCCTGTTGCGGCGTGAGGTAAACATCCCGATAACGCCGCGCGGCCAAGATATCGTCGGGCAGTCGGGTGTTTTGGCGCAAGATCGTTTCCGTGCGGAAGTCGTCCGCCAAAGCCGCGTCGAGCGAGGCTTGTAGTCGTTCTGCCGATTGCCCCTCCGTCCCGCTATAAATAGAGGTCGGGTGAGTCATAAACATAGCGTGGGCAGAGCAGTAACGATAGGTTCCCGCTAAAAAGACAACCAAAGCAATCGAACTAACGCTGCCGATATTATAGATCGTCAATTTAAACGGCATCGCCCGAATGTGATTGAAAAGATAAATTCCGTCGGCGACATACCCGCCCCCAGAACTGAACGCTAGGCTAACTTCTTCGCATCCTTCATTGGCGGCGCTATTCAAGGCGGCGGCAATACGCGATGCCCCGTTAGGTTCTATTGGGCCGGTGTAACCGAAGAAAACCGTTCGGGGGCTTGTCATGCTTTTTCCGCCCCGAACTTTAGCAGCGCATAGCTGATGACATCGTGCAGCGCGTTAAAGCTGGCGTCGATGATGTTCGGCGAGACGCCGACCGTCGTCCAGCGTTCACCGTTTGCCCGCTGGCTTTCGATCATGACGCGGGTGACCGCCTTGGTGCCGTCCTGCGGCGACAGGATGCGGACCTTATAATCGGTCAGGTGAATATCTTCGAGGCTGGGATAGAGCGGGATGAGCGCCTTGCGCAAGGCGGCGTCGAGCGCGTTCACCGGGCCGTTACCGTCCGCCACGGTCATTTCAGGCTTACCGTCCACGGTAACGCGGATGGTCGCTTCCGACAGGGTGACGAGCTTGCCCAGGGCGTTCCAGCGCCGCTCATCGAGCACGCGGAAGGAGGTGACGGTGAAAAACTCCGGCACATCGTCGAACAGGCGGCGGGCCAGCAGCTCGAAGCTGGCGTCGGCGCCATCATAGGAATAACCGTCAAACTCGCGCGATTTGACTAGGTCTACCAGCCGGTCGAGCTTTGCGACGTCGCTCGGCACCTCGATCCCCAGATCGCGGCAGCGCGAGACGACGTTGGAGCGCCCGGCCTGATCGGATACGAGAATGCGGCGCTGGTTGCCGACGGTTTCCGGCGGGATATGCTCGTAGGTGCGTGGGTCTTTCTCCACCGCCGACACATGCAGCCCGCCCTTATGGGCAAAGGCCGACGCGCCGACATAGGGGGCGTGGCGGTTTGGCGCGCGGTTCAGCCGTTCATCGAGCAGATGCGACAGGCCGGTTAGGTGGCGCAATTCTGCGACCGGCACCCCCGTATCGAAGCCCATCTTCAGCACAAGGCTGGGCAGCACCGAAATCAGATTGGCGTTGCCGCAGCGCTCTCCTAAGCCATTGATCGTGCCTTGGACTTGCCGCACCCCAGCCTGCACGGCGGCGAGCGAGTTGGCCACGGCGTTTTCGGTATCATTATGGGCGTGGATGCCCAGTTTCTCGCCGGGGAAATGCTGCGTCACTGCGCCGACGATGCGGGCAACCTCGTGTGGCAGGGTGCCGCCATTAGTATCGCACAGCACCATCCAGCGGGCGCCATTGTCGTGCGCGGCGCGCAGGCAGGCGAGGGCATAGTCGGGATTGGCCTTATAGCCATCGAAGAAATGTTCGGCGTCGTAAATCGCCTCCCGCCCCAAGGAGACGAGATGGGCGATACTATCGCCGATCATCGCAAGATTTTCCTCGCGCGGGATGTTCAGCGCCACATCGACATGAAAATCCCAGCTTTTGCCGACCAGGGTGACCACCGGCGCGCCGGAGTTGGTCAGGGCGGCCAACCCTGGATCATTCGCGGCGCTGCGGCCGGGGCGGCGTGTCATGCCGAAGGCGGTGAACTTGGCCCGCTTCAGCGGTGGGGCGTCGCCGAAAAACGCATCATCGGTCGGGTTTGCCCCCGGCCAGCCGCCTTCGACGTAATCAATGCCAAGCTTATCGAGCGCAATCGCAATCGCGCGCTTATCCGCAACGGAGAAATCCACGCCCAGGGTCTGCGCCCCGTCGCGCAGGGTGGTGTCGAAGAGATAAACGCGATCAGCCATGATTATCCTATGCCCTTAATTTTTGCGCCGCCAAACCGTTCCACCCGGCCCATCTTCCAGCAGAATGCCTGCGGCGATGAGCTCGTCCCTAATTCGGTCGGCTTCGGCGAAATCCTTGGCTTTGCGTGCGGCAAGACGGGCGGCCAGTTTGGCGTCGATGGCCTCGGCGGAAAGGTCATCCGTCCCGCCCCGTTGCAGCCAGGCTTCCGGGTCTTGCCCGAGCAGCCCGAGCAATGCCCCCGCACCGAGGATTTGGCCCTTAAGGGCCCTTTGTTCTGCCCAATCTTCGGTTTTATTGAGATCGGTGACCAGGGCGTGCAGGGCGGTCAGGGCGAGTGGCGTGTTGAGATCGTCGGACAAGGCCGCGCGCACACTGGCGGGGGCCTCTGGCGTTGCCTCGATATCAGCCACCCGGCGCAAGGCCAGATAGAAGCGGTCTAGCGCACCGATAGCGTCCTGTAAGCCTTTCTCCGTCCAATCCAGCGGCTGGCGGTAATGGGCGGTCAGCAGCATGAAGCGCATCGCTTCTGCCGGGGCGCGGTCGAGAAGATCGCGGACGGTGAAGAAATTGCCCAAGGATTTGGACATTTTCTCCCCTTCCACCCGCAGCATGCCATTGTGAATCCAATAGCGTGCAAGCGGCGCCCCAGCATGGGCGCAGGTGGATTGGGCAATTTCATTTTCATGGTGCGGGAAAATCAGGTCCGTCCCGCCGCCGTGAATATCAATGGTTTCGCCGAGATGGGCTTCGATCATGGCGGAGCATTCGATATGCCAGCCCGGTCGCCCACGTCCCCACGGGCTATCCCAGCCCGGCAGATCGGGGGTGGAGGGTTTCCACAGCACGAAATCGGCCGGGTCGCGCTTATAGGGGGCGACATCGACGCGCGCCCCGGCGATCAACTCGTCCCGGCTATGGCCCGACAGGCGGCCATAATCGGCCATCGACGGTACGTCGAACAGCACATGCCCTTCTGCCTCATAAGCATGACCGGCAGCCAGCAGCTTGCTGATAATCGCAATGATTTCGGGGATATGATCGGTTACGCGCGGCTGCACGACCGGCGGGATAACGCCAAGCGCCCCCATATCTTCCTGGTAGAAGCGTTCCGTTTCTGCGGTCACTGTGCCGATCGGCACCCCGCGTGCGGCCGCGGCGGCGTTGATCTTATCGTCAACGTCGGTGAAATTGCTGGCGTGAATGACATTGGGATAGGTCAGCCGTAGCAGGCGAACCAGCACATCGAAGACCACCGCCGGGCGGGCATTGCCAATATGGGCGCGGTCATAGACGGTGGGGCCGCAGACATACAGCGTCACGCGCTCAGGATCAGCGGGGGTAAAAACCTCCTTTTGGCGGGTGAGGCTATTGTGCAGCAGCAGATCCACGGTCATCCTCAGTCAAATCAGCGAAAGGGGGTAGAGAGTGAGCGGGGCAGACGCATCGGTCAAGCCGGGAGATGAGATGGGCACGGGCTTTGCGCTGGACGCGCGGCTGGCGGCGGATACTGTCGCGGTCGCCGATCTGCCGTTGTGCCGCGTTCTTCTGATGAAGGATGCGCGCTTTCCCTGGCTGATCCTGGTGCCGCGCCGGGCGGGCGTATCGGAAATCCTCGACCTAGCCGCCGCCGATCACGCGCAGCTTTGGGCGGAGATCACCCAGGCGGCAGCGGCGCTGCGGGCGGAAACCCAGCCGCTGAAGCTGAATATTGGCGCTTTGGGGAATATCGTTCGGCAGTTGCACGTCCATATCGTCGCGCGGCTCGACGGCGACGCGGCTTGGCCCGGTCCGGTTTGGGGCAGCGGTACGGCCCTGCCCTATGACGCGCCGGGGCTGGAGGCCCTAAGGGCGCGGCTGGCGGAGCGCCTCGGCGGTTGACGCTGGAGCGAGCGCTGCCAAACGGCGGATTTCCTGCCCAAAGACCCAACACAACCGCGCTATCAGAACAATCGCCAAGGCGGCGGGCATTAGGGCCAGCCGTTGATTATCAGCATCGCTGAGCAACAGAAGCACGGTCATGCTATTCAGGGCCAGAATCGCCAAGCCCTGCACTAAGCATTTCTTCGTATTCTCAAAGCTTAATGCTAATATCGCGAGAGATTGGGGCATGATGGCGGGACCATTATTCGGCTGTATCGACTCGCTTTTCAGCTCCCCGAGTCGGAAGGTTGTGGTTCTTTTGTTGCTTGTCCTCTTGGAAAAGTCAACAGGTTTCGGAATATTCGACTACTCATATAGAATCTTAACGATAAGATATTAGCTAAAATATCTGATTTTACTTTGATTAATTTTGCACCTGCAAAACCGCCAGACTAAGCGTCGATGCGCTGCTTCGTGCTTGACAGGCGGCAGCGCTGCCGGTAAGAACGGCGGCCTTGAAGGGTCCGATCCGTGGCGGGATAGCTCAGTTGGTTAGAGCAGGGGACTCATAAGCCCAAGGTCGGTGGTTCAACTCCACTTCCCGCCACCACTCTTCTCCTCCCCTCCCCAAAATTTTCAGCGCCGCTCGGCAAAAAACCGCGCGATGCTGGCGGCGGCGACGTCGAGATGCCGTCGCAGCACGGCCTGGGCCGTTTCGACATCGCGGGCTCGGGCGGCCGCCAGCAGCGCGCGATGTTCGTCTTGGGCCATATGGTCGCGGCCCCTGGCGGCTAGGTGAAAGCGTAAATAGCGGTCCCCGGCGGCCAATTGCGTCGCCACCAGCGCCAAAAACTTCGGATGCCCTGCCGCGCCATAGAGACAGAGGTGAAAGCGGCGGTTGAGATCGCCCAGCCGCGCTTGATCGGCCTCGCCGTCCAGCTCGCTCAGCAGGTCTTCCGCCCGCTCAAAATCGCTGTCGGTCAGGCTCGGGATCGACAGGGCCAGCGCCGCCGGTTCCAGCGCCCGCCGGATGGCGTAATTATCGGCGGCATCCGCAGCGGAAATTTCGGTGACCACCGCGCCCTTATGGGGTTCGAAATCGACCAGGGCCTGCGCTTCAAGCTGCCGCAGCGCCTCGCGCACGGGCATCCGGCTGACACCGAAGAGGGTCGCCAGTTCCTCCTGCCGCAATGCCGTCCCAGGCGCGAGCTTGCCCGACAGGATCGCCTGCCGCAGGCGCGCTTCGACGAATTCCGTCGCCGTGCGCGGGCGGGGGCCGCTTTCGCCCAACCAATCGGCCAGGGCAGCAAGGCTGTTCTGCGGGTCACTCATCCAAAATCCACTTGTAGATTGGATCCAATATCCGTTTAACTGATCTCCGAGCCTGCCGCGAGACGCGGGGAAAGGCAAGGGGAAGGAAAAGACTATGTCGGCAGCAGGCCGCGATGGCATTGGGGATTTCATTCAGCCGACCAGCGCCGGGGTTCTGGCGGCGGTGGTCGGTTTCGCCTCGGCCTTCACCATTGTGCTGCAAGGCCTCGCGGCGGCGGGGGCGACCCCGTTACAAGCGGCATCCGGCCTGATGGCGCTGTGCGTGGTGAAGGGGCTACTGGGCATCCAGATGGGCTGGTCGTCGCGCCTGCCGATCTCGATTGCTTGGTCTACCCCCGGCGCGGCGCTGCTGATCGCGACGGGGGTGCCGGCAGGCGGCTTTCCGGCGGCGGTCGGTGGGTTTCTGGTCGCGGCCGGGCTGATTATCCTGGCGGGCCTATGGCCGATGTTCGGGCGGTCGGTCGGGCGGATTCCGATGGGCCTTGCCAGTGCGATGCTGGCGGGGGTGCTATTCGACCTCTGCCTTGCGCCCGTGCGCTCGATGCAGGCGCTGCCCTGGTTGACCCTGCCGATCCTGCTGACCTGGGCGCTGATGCTGCGCTTTGCGCGGCTCTATGCCGTGCCGGTCTCGGTGCTCGTAACCTTCGCCTTGATCGGCTGGAGCACGCCCTTGCCCGACCTTGCGGCGGCTTGGCCGCGCCCGGAGATGATCGTGCCGGTCTTTTCGCTCGAAACGGCGATTAGCATCGGCGTTCCTTTGTTCATCGTCACGATGGCCTCGCAGAATATCCCAGGCCTCGCAGTGCTGCGCGGCAATGGCTACCATCCCGAAACCGGGCCGATCTTTATCGTCACCGGCATGGGCAGCGCCGTGGCGGCGCTGTTCGGCGGGCAGGCAATGAATTTAGCGGCGATCACCGCCGCCCTGTGCGCGGGGCCGGAGGCGCACCCCGATCCTAATAAACGCTATCGGGCCACGGTGGCGGCGGCGGCAACCTATATCGTGCTGGGCCTCGGCGCCAGCTATGCGGCGGCTTTCATCGCGGCGGCCCCGCCGCGCCTGATCCAGGCGGTTGCGGGGTTGGCGCTCCTGCCCAGCCTTGCCAGTGCTTTGGCCGGGGCGTTAACGACAGAGACGGAGCGGCTGCCGGTCATTTTGACCTTCACCGTCGCGGCCTCCGGCATCGGCTTTTTCGGGATCGGCCCGGCGTTCTGGGGGCTGATCGCGGGGGGCGCTTTGATGCTCGTCCTCCACCGCGCCTCGTGAAAATCCCCGCCGAAGCGGGGATTTCCTGGCTTATTTCCCGCCCGAAACCGGGGGGTTGAAGTAACGGAAGAAGCTGCTATCGGGCGAGAGGACCAGGGTTGAATCGCCCTGGCCCAGCGCGGCCCGATAGGCTTGCATCGACCGGTAGAACCCAAAGAACTGCGGGTCTTGGCCGAAGGCCTCGGCGTAGATCTGGACGGCCTTGGCCTCGCCCTCGCCGCGAATGCCCTGGGCTTCCGATTGGGCATTGGCGATCAGCACTGTGCGGTCGCGGTCGGCGCGGCTGCGAATCTGCTGGGCGATTTCCTGGCCTTGCGCGCGGAGTTCTTTCGCCTCGCGGTCGCGTTCCGAGCGCATGCGTTGGAAGACCGACGCGCTGGTTTGATCGGGCAGATCGGCCCGGCGCAGGCGCACATCGACGATCTCGACCCCATAGGCCTTGGCGCGTTCGTCCACTTCCTTCTGGATTTCTGCCATCAGGCTTTCGCGGCCGTTCGACAGGATCGTGCTCATCTGCGCCGCGCCGAGAACGCGGCGGATGGAGGTATTGATGATCGGCGCAACGCGCGCCTGGGCGCCCTGCTCGTCGCGGACATTCTGATAGAAGGCCAGCGGATCGGTAATGCGGTAGCGCGAATAGGCATCGACGATAATGCGCTTCTGGTCGCCCAGAATGACTTCCTGGGTCGGCGGATCGACCTCTAGCATCATCTTGTCGTAAAAGCGCACGTCCTGCATGAAGGGGATCTTCACTTGCAGGCCGGGTTCGCGCACGACGCGCACGGGATTCCCGAACTGGGTAACGAGCGCCTGCCGGTACTGCGGCAAAACGAAGAAAGTATTGCTGACCGTGAAAAGGGCGACGAGCGCGACCCCGCCCGCGATCAGCAGCGTGCGCTGGTTCATTGCTTCACTCCCTGGGCATCGGCGGGACGCGGCGTCAGGCGCTTCACTTCCGGCAGCGGCAGATAGGGCAGGACGCCCGGGCCGCCCTCGGCCTTATTATCGATGATGATCTTCTGGCTGTTCTTCAGCACCTCTTCCATCGTCTCTAGGTAGAGGCGCTGGGTGGTGACATCCTTCGACAGTTTGTAGCTTTCATAAACCGACAGGAAGCGCTTGGCGTCGCCCTCGGCCCGCTTAACCACTTCTTCGCGCGACGCTTGGGCTTCTTGCAGCAGCCGTTCAGCATCGCCGCGCGCGCGGGGGATAATGTCGTTGCGGTAGGCTTCGGCCTCGTTGCGCAGTCGCTCGCGGTCGGCACGGGCGCGCTGCACTTCGTTAAAGGCATCGACCACCGGCTGCGGCGGATCGACCAGGGCAAGCTGAAGTTGGCGGATTTCCACCCCGATGCCATAGCTATCGACAAGCTGTTGCAACAGCACTTGGCTGTCGGCCTCGACCTTGCCGCGCCCTTCGGTCAGCGCCTGCTGGATCAGCGTTTGGCCGATGATCTGGCGCATGACGCTTTCCGCCGCAACGCGGATCAGCTTTTCCGGTTCCCGTGCGGTGAACAGGTAAGCGCCCGCATCTTTGATGCGCCACAGCACGTTGAATTCGATATCGACGATGTTTTCATCGCCGGTCAGCATCAGCGTATCGACCGATTCGCCCGCGGTGCGGCCCGAGCGCGGATCGACGGCGACGCGCTTGCCGACGCTGAGAAGGTTGTCGCGGGTGACGGAGGGACGCTCGACGCTCTGGATCGGGCTTGGCCAATGCCAGTTCAACCCGGGGGAGGTCGTATCGGTCCAGCGACCGAAGGTCAGGACCACGCCCTGCTGATCCGGTTCGACGCGGTAAAAGCCGCTCGCCAGCCAGACGGCAAGGCCCGCCAGAACAGCCAGACCGACGCCGCGCGCCGAGCCGAAGCCGCCGGGCAGCATCTGGCGGCCCTTGCGGAACAGTTGATCGAGGTCCGGCCCGTCGCCGCCCCACGGCGGGGTCGGCCCACCGCGATTACCGCGATCGTTGCGACCATTATTGGCGCCCCACGGGTTGATCGGCTCGTTATCGTCCGGGCCTTTGCCGCCCGGGCCTTTGTTCTGATCGCCGCCGCCGCCACCCCAGGGGCCGCCGGAATTATTGTTCCAAGGCATACCGTCTGTTTCCCTCCTGCTGCGCGCCCGCTTTTCAGCGACGGTCGCGCACCGTATATCACCTATGCAAGATCTTCCCGACGCATATGTGAAGATTCACAGGAGAAAACAAGCATGACCCCTCCCATTTCCGGCGCTTCGTCCGATTCTCAGGCTTTGGAGGCGCAGATTCGCGCCGCGCTTGACCGGGTGACGCTGCCGCAGTCCAGCCAAGGGCTGATCGCCGCCGGGCGGATCGACGGGATGGTTGTCCGCGAGGGGAACGTCGTCTTCGGCATTACCATTGACCCGGCGGAAGCGGCGGTCATGGAACCGGTGCGCCGCGCTGCCGAACAGGCGGCGCTCGCCGTTCCGGGGGTGAAGTCGGTCAGCGCCGTGCTAACGGCCGAGCGCAGCGCCGGACCGGGGACGAAATCCGGGCGCCCGACCTTGCTGCCGACGGTGGCGCAGGTAATCGCCGTCGCCTCTGGCAAGGGCGGGGTCGGGAAATCGACCACCGCCGCCAATCTGGCCGTCGCGCTGGCGCAATCAGGCCTGAAGGTCGGGCTGCTCGACGCCGATATCTTCGGCCCCTCCGCCCCGCGCATGATGGGGCTAACGGCGCGGCCAGAGATGACTGCTGACCGTAAGCTGATCCCCTTGCAGGCGCATGGCGTCGCCGTCATGTCCATCGGCTTCCTCGTAGCCGAGGATAACGCCATGATCTGGCGCGGGCCGATGGTGATGGGCGCGCTCGAACAATTGATGCGCGATGTCGCCTGGGGGCCGCTCGATGTGATGGTGATCGACATGCCGCCGGGGACGGGGGATGCGCAGTTGACGATTGCCCAGCGGGTGCCTTTGGCCGGGGCGGTGATCGTCTCGACGCCGCAGGATATCGCTCTGCTGGATGCCCGGCGCGGCATCGCCATGTTCCGCAAAGTGGAAGTGCCCATCCTCGGCATCGTCGAGAATATGAGCTATTTCCTGTGCCCGAACTGCGGCCATCGCGCCGATATTTTCAGCCACGGCGGCGCCCATAAGGAAGCGGAGACGATGGGGGTGCCCTTCCTCGCCGAAATTCCGTTGGAACCTGCGATCCGCGAGGCGGCAGACGGCGGCACCCCGGTGGTGGTGAGTGCGCCCGACAGTCAAAGCGCGGCGCTCTATCGCGGCTTGGCCGACAAAGTGCGCGCGCAAGTGGGAACGGCCCCCCGCGCCGCGCCGACCATTCGCGGCCTGTAAGAGACAAAAAAAAAACCCGGGAAGAGCGACTCTTCCCGGGGGGATTGTTAGGCCTCGACCGGCGGCTTGGCTTTCGGCGGACGGCCGCGCTTGCGCTTCGGCGGTTCCGCAGGTGCCTCGGCCTCAGCAGGCAGGTCGAGCGGTAGGGCGGCTTCTGCAATCGGCACGACGACCGGCGCCGGAGCTTCGGCGATGACCGGTTCGGGCGCGGGTGCCACGACGACAACCGGCGCGGCTTCGACGGCCACCGGTTCGGCGCGGGGGGCTTCAGCGCGCGGCGTCTCGGGGCGCGGCGTTTCGGCACGGGGCGGCAGACCGCCGCCCGCCGGGGTGATGACCGTCACCGGGCTGGGCTGCTCGGCGTCCGGCTGGGCCTCGTAGCTCGGCTGATAGGGCTGGCGCTGCGGGCGACCGCGTGGCTCGCCCCGGCTTTCGCCTTCATAGCGGCGCGTGTCGCGCGGGTCGCGGTTATCCCGGCGCTGCTCGTCGCGCGGTTCCATCTCGTCGCGCGGGCGACGGGCGGGCTGGCGCAGGAAAGCGGGCTGTTCGTTGAAATCGCCCGTCTCGGGCCGGTTTTCAGCGCGGTTGTCGGGGCGATTGTCCTGGCGGAAACCATCGCGCTCCTGGCGGCGATCCCGAAAATCGCGGCGCTCCCGGCGCTCGCCAGTGTCGCGCATATCGCGGGGTTCCCGCGGCTCCCGGCGATCTTCGCGCGGGTCGCGCCGATCATCGAAGCGCGGCTGGTCGGCGGCAGCGAAATCGGGTTGCGGTGCTTCCAGGCCGTTTTGATCGGGCGCGATGCCCTCCTCAGCGCCATTGGTCTGCGGGTTGCGCTCGTCGTCCTGTTCCAGATCGAACGAGTCGCGTTGCTGCATATGTTGAGGGATATAGGGCTGGCCGTCGCTGAACGAGGCGATAATACGATAGTAATGCTCGGCGTGCTGGTAGTAATTTTCCGCCATAACGCGGTCGCCGGAGGACGTGGCGTCGCGCGCCAGCGACATATATTTTTCGTAAACCTGAATAGCCGTGCCGCGAACGCGCGTATCGGGGCCGTTGCTATCAAAGGTCTGATGGCGCGACGACCCGGGTTTACGGTTATTGTTATTCCCGCCCCCGCCGTTGCCCTGACTGCCCCCTTGATAGCCGCCTTGGCCTCGACCCCGTTGACGCTTAATCTGCGGACCTTGTCTCATGGTATCCGTTTCTTGGCAGTATGTTTCTCGGCAGGATTTGGCTGCAAAAACCCGTCATCGGGGCGTTCCAGTTCCAGGAGTGGCCGTGTCTCAGGCTCTTCCCAGGGCATCGCCCCACCCTGCGGGGGAGATGCAAAGACCAGGGCTGCGTCGGCGCCTGATTCTTTCGCGACCAACCGTCGCGACTATGCCGGAACGCTTTGACCGTAGACGCAGCCCCCCAAAAAACCAACAATTTTTACGGGTTACCGTTAACGGCGCGCGGAGTTTGTGGCGGATATGCAACAATAACCCGGTCGCGCCCCGCTAAATCGGGCAGGCAAGCCACATCGCGCCAGCCCTGTTGTTGCAGAAGCGCCGTGACGGCGGCCCCTTGATCCCAGCCGATTTCCAGCGCCAGCAAACCGCCGGGGGCAAGGAACCCGGCAAGCCCCGCCGCGAACCGCCGATAGGGATCGAGACCATCCGCCCCACCGAAGAGGGCCAAAGCCGGATCGAAACAGCGCACTTCCGGGGCCAGACTGTCACGGTCGGCCAGCGGGATATAGGGCGGGTTCGAGAGGATCACATCGAACCGCCCGGCCAGCGCCTCGGTCCAATCCCCGACGGCAAAAGCGCTGCGGCCCCCGACGCCCAAGGTTTCGGCATTCCGCTGGGCCATGGCGGCGGCGTCCGGCGCGCGGTCGAGGCCAAGGCCCCAGGCAGCGGGGAGTTCGGTCAAGAGCGCGATCAGCAGGCACCCGCTGCCAGTGCCGAGATCGAGCAACCGCAAGGGCTTATGCCGATCCACCCGGTCGAGGACGGCTTGCACAAGGCATTCCGAATCGGGGCGCGGGTCGAGCGTTGCCGGCGAGATTTGGAACGGCAGGGACCAGAAATCGCGCAGGCCCAGAATGCGGCTGACCGGCTCGCGCGCTAACCGCCGGGCCAACATCCCTTCAAAGCGCGCGAGCCCCTCCGCTGTTACCGCCGGCGTGCCGAGCGTCAGGGCGTAGGGCTTCCAGCCAAACGCCGCTTCGAGCAGCAGGCGCGCGTCAAGTCGGGAGCTTTCCACCCCCGCTGCGGTCAATTGTGCCGTCGCCGCCCGAAAGAGCGCCTGCGCGTCAGGCGAGGTCGGCAAGCCGCTCGGCCTGATCTTCGGCGATCATCGCGTCGATCATTTCGTCCAGCGCTTCGCCGTTGATCACCTTGTCGATTTTATAGAGCGTCAGGTTGATGCGGTGATCGGTCACGCGGCCTTGCGGGAAGTTGTAGGTGCGGATGCGTTCGGACCGGTCGCCGCTGCCCACCTGGGTTTTGCGGTTGGCGGCGCGCGCTTCGTCCTGCCGCCGCCGTTCGGCGTCATAGAGGCGGGAGCGCAGCACCTTCAGCGCCTTGGCCTTATTCTTATGCTGGGATTTTTCATCCTGCTGAATAACGACAAGGCCGGTCGGTAAGTGCGTAATGCGCACTGCGCTATCGGTGGTGTTCACCGACTGCCCACCAGGGCCGGAGGAGCGGTAAACGTCGATCTTCAGGTCTTTTTCGTCGATCTGAATATCGACTTCCTCGGCTTCCGGCAGCACGGCCACGGTGGCGGCAGAGGTATGGATACGGCCCGAACTTTCAGTTTCCGGCACGCGCTGCACGCGGTGGACACCCGATTCGAACTTCAAGCGCGCGAACACCCCGCGCCCGGTGATGGAGGCGCTGGCTTCCTTGAAACCGCCAAGGCCCGTATCGGCGATATCCATCACTTCAAAGCGCCAGCCGTGGAGTTCGGCATAGCGCTGGTACATGCGGAAGAGGACGGAGGCGAACAGCGCGGCTTCCTCCCCGCCGGTTCCGGCGCGGACTTCCAGAATAGCGTTCTTTTCGTCCGCCGCGTCCTTTGGCAGCAGTTCCACCTGAAGGGCGCGTTCCAGCTCTGGCAGGCGGGCTTTAAGGTCGTGGTATTCCGCGAGGGCGAAGTCCCGCATCTCCGCGTCGAGGCTGGCATCTTCGGACATGGCCTGCAGCGAGGCCAATTCCTCCCGCCCCTGGGTCAGCTCGGCGATTTTCTCGACGATGGGGGTCAGGTCGGAATATTCTTTCGAGAGTTTGGCGAATTCCGCAGGCTCCAGCCCTTCCTTCGCCAGCATCTCGTTCAAGTCTTTATGGCGCTGCGCTAGGCGCGCCAGCTTATCGTCCATACTCACGGGCGGAAATCCTTATGCCGAAACTGCTGCGCGGGCGTGGCCGACCAGCGCATCCAGCGCCACGGCCACCTGCGTTCCCGCGTCAAGATCGCGCCACTGCGCTTGCCCTGCGGTAAGCTCGTCCTCGCCCAAGATAATGGCGAACTGCGCATTGATCTTATTGGCGCGGGCGAGGCGCTTTTTCATGTTGCCGCTAAAGCCAACGTCGAGGCTCAGGCCCGCCCGGCGTAGGGCGCGCGCCAGCGGAACGGCGGCTTTCTCGGCGGCCTCGCCCATTGGCACCAGGGCGATGGGGCGGGCGGCGGCGGCGGGATCATTGGCCAGCATGGCGAGCCGTTCGACCCCGGCAGCCCAGCCGACGCCGGGGGTGGACGGGCCGCCCATCTGTTCGACCAGCCCATCGTAGCGCCCGCCTGCCAGCACCGTGCCTTGCGCGCCGAGATCGGTGGTCACGAATTCAAAGGCGGTATGGCAGTAGTAATCGAGACCGCGCACCAGCAACGGATCGTGCTTATAGGCGATCCCGGCGGCGGTCAGCCCCTCGGTCACCGCGCCGAAGAAATCTTGTGCGGCCTGGGTGAGGTATTGGCCGAACAGCGGCGCCCCGGCGACCAGCGCCTTATCACCCTCGTCCTTCGAATCGAGAATGCGCAGCGGGTTCTTATCCAACCGCGCAAGACTGTCTTCCGACAGCTTATCCTTATGCGCGGTGAAATACTCGACCAGCGCCGCGCGGTAAGCGGTGCGGCTTTCGGCGTCGCCCAGGGTGTTGAGATGCAGCAGCACCCGGTCCAGCAGCCCCAGCGCTTCGAGAATATCCGCGCCAGCAGTGATCACTTCGACATCGGCGAGCGGCGTTGCCGGGCCGATCAGCTCGACGCCGATCTGGTGGAACTGGCGCAAGCGGCCCTTCTGTGGGCGCTCGTAACGGAACATCGGGCCGTAATAGAAGGCCTTGAACGGCAACGACTGGGTGAGGCCGTTGGAAATCAGCGCGCGCACCACCCCCGCTGTCCCTTCGGGCCGTAGCGCCAGGGTCTCGCCGCCCCGGTCGGTAAAGACGTACATTTCCTTCGAGACGATGTCCGACGTTTCGCCGACCGTGCGGGCGAAGACATCGACAAACTCGAAGATCGGGGTGGCCACCCCGTCGAAGCCGTAACGCCCGGCAATCAGGCGCGCGGTTTCGGCCACATGGCGGTGTCGGCGGGCCTCGTCCGGCAAAAGATCATGGGTGCCACGGACCGGCTGCACCTTTTCCACGGGGCGTCTCCTTCAAAAGCGGAAAATCGGACCCCCTCGGCTATCGGCTTTAGCGCCCGTGGTCAAGTCTGGATGGCATCAAGCCCGGGTCGCAGAGCGTTGGTAACGGCATCCGGCGCCTCCAGCATCATCATATGCGCCGCATCCCGCAGGCAGAGAAACCGCGCGCCGGGGATTTTGCCCGCCATCCGTTCCACCCCCTGTGGCGGGGCTTGGCGGTCGTGTTCGCCCGCCAGGCAGAGGACGGGCATCGTGAGCCCCGGCAACGCTGCGCGCCGGTCGAAGGTGACGAGACAGGCGAGGGCGGCGCGGTAGGTGGCTTCGTCCATCTTGGCCAGTGCGTCGATACTGTCGGCCATCAGGTCGGGGGCGGTTCCCGGCAGGAAAAGATCAGCGGTCAGGTCGGGGGCGAGGTCGGGCAGGCGCTGCCCGGCGTCCAGCGGCCCCAGCCGGTCGGCGAGGAAGGCGCGCTGGAAGCTGCCGTCGGCGCTCCCGAACAGGGCGGCACTGCCAAGCAGGGCGAGGGAGGCGCAGCGGTCCGGCGCGCGGGCCGCGACTTCCAGCGCTAACATGCCGCCCATCGAATGGCCGACCAGATGGGCGGTGCCGATGCCGTGGGCGTCCAGAAACCCCAGCAGCGCGGCGGCTAACCCTTCAAAGCTCAGCGGTTGCCCGTCCCACGGGGCGCCGCCGTGGCCGGGCATATCCCAGGTATGGCAGGCGAAACCCTCCGCTGTTAGGGCGGCACCCTGTGGCGCCCAGCAGCGATGATCCAAGCCCAGCCCGTGCAAAAAGACGATGGGTGCGGTTCCGGCCATCTGATGTTCCCCCCCTGAAATATTTTTTGGTTTAGAGCATTTTTCGTTCGCTGTGGCTCACGTCAAACGCTCTAAACTTTTGTTTTTTCAGCAAATACGTCGTCGCGGGTGTTCCGCCCGCTTGGGATTTGCTCTAACTGATCGGCGGAGGGCAGCGGTTTTCGGCCAGCACCCGCCCGGCCAAATAGAGCGAACCACAAATCAGCACGCGCGCGCCCAAGGCGCGGTCGGCGATTTCGCGCAAGCCTTCCGACACGGCATCGACCGAGGCGGCATCGGCAAAGCCGACGTCTTGGGCAATCGCCGCCAGCCGGTCGCCCGCCACCGAATTGGCTTCGTCCGGGATGGTGACGGTACGGATGGTCTTGGCAAACGGCTGCAAGGGCGACAGAAAACCGCGTGGGTCTTTCGAATCGATCATGCCGACGATCAGGAATAAGGGCCGGTCGCGCCACTCTTTCAACGTCTCGGCCAGCGCCTCGCCCGCGCCGGGATTATGGCCGCCGTCGAGCCATAGCTCGCAGGTATCGGGCAGCAGATCGACCAGCGGGCCGGTGATCAGCCGCTGCATGCGGGCGGGATGTTCTACCTTGCGCAGCCCTTGGGCCAGCGAGACGGCGGTGATCTTCTGAAAGCGCTTGCGCAACTGCAAGGCGCAGGCGACGGCAGTTCCAGCATTGGCGATCTGATGGGCGCCGAACAGGCCTGGTTTCGGCAGCAGCAGCGTGCCGATCGCATCCTGATACTTCAGCCCCTCCGGGCAGGCGCCCGCCGTCCATTCCCGTCCGCACGCCAGCGCCGTGGCGCCGACCGAGGCCGCGCGCAGATCGATTACCGATAGGGCTTCTGGCGGCTGCGGGCCGACGATAGCGGTGCAGCCTTCCTTGATAATCCCGGCTTTTTCCCCGGCAATCGCTGCCAGCGTATCCCCAAGATAGTATTGATGGTCGAGCGAGATCGGCGTAATCGCCGTCAGTAGCGGCGGCGGGATGACGTTGGTGGCATCGAGCCGCCCGCCAAGGCCGACTTCCAGCAGCAGCACATCGGCCGGATACTGCGAAAAGGCGACGAAGGCTGCCGCCGTGGTAATTTCGAAGAAGGTGATCGGCGCCCCGGCATTGGCGGTTTCCACCCGTTCCAGCACGGCGGCCAGCGCGTCATCGGTGATCTGATTGCCGCCCAGCACGATGCGCTCGTTAAAGCGCACCAGATGCGGCGAAATATACGTATGGGCCTTATAACCCGACGCTTGGAAGATAGACTTTAGATAGGCGACCAACGAGCCTTTGCCGTTAGTCCCCGCAACATGAACGACCGGGGGTAAGCTGCGTTCGGGATTATCGAGCTTATCGAGCAGCGCTTGCATACGCCCCAACGATAGATCGATCACCTTCGGGTGCAGCGCCTGCAACCGTTTCAATACGTCGTGGCAGCGTTCCACCGGCTCGGTCATGGCGGCCCTTTCGCGGGGTTAGGCGGCGCTTGGGGTCGATTGCGGGGTGGCGTGCATCAACAGACGCAGCACCTTCGTCAGCGCGCCGCGCAGTTCGGCGCGCGTTACCACCATGTCCAGCATGCCGTGCTCCAGCAGATATTCGGCGCGCTGGAAGCCTTCCGGCAGTTTTTCGCGCACAGTGTTTTCGATCACCCGGGCCCCGGCGAAGGCGATATAGGCGCCCGGTTCGGCGATCTGCACGTCCCCCAGCATGGCGAAGGAGGCGGAGACGCCGCCGGTGGTCGGGTCGGTCAGCAGCACGATGTACGGTAGCCCGGCTTCCTTAACCATCTGCACGGCAATGGTGGTGCGCGGCATTTGCATGAGCGACAGAATGCCTTCCTGCATGCGCGCCCCGCCGGAGGAGGTGACAGCAATGAAGGCCGCCTTACGCGCCACAGCTTCCCGCGCCGCCGCGACGAAGCCATCGCCGACGCCGATGCCCATCGAGCCGCCCATGAAGCTGAAATCCAACACCGAGACCACAGCCGGAACACCGCCGATGGTTCCGGCGGCGGAGGTGAGCGCATCCGGTTCCGGGCTTTTCGCGTGGGCGCGCTTCAGCCGGTCCGTATAGCGTTCCTTATCGCGGAACTTCAGCGGATCGACGATCGGCTTCGGCATCTCGAGCTTGGTGAAGCCCTCGTCCAGCATCAGCGCCAAGCGCTTGGCCGTATCGATGCGCATATGGTTGCCGCAATGGGTGCAGACGTGCAGCGAGGCTTCGAGCTCGCGATGAAAAATCATCGTGCCGCATTTGTCGCATTTGACCCAGAGATTATCGGGAATCTCGGCCCCGCGGCTTACCAGCGCACGGATCTTCGGACGGACGAAATTGGTCAGCCAATTCATAAGCCTAAAACTCCTTCACGCCGGGCGGGTCAGGCCGCGGCCATCATATCTGCACGCACGCGGCGGGCGGCATCGGCCGGGTCGCGCGCTTCGGTAATCGGGCGTCCCACCACCAGCAGGCTGCCGCCCAGGCGCACGGCTTCCCCCGGGGTGACGATGCGCTTTTGGTCGCCCGCCTCGGCCCAGGTCGGGCGGATACCTGGCACGACTAGTAGCGGCGCGGCGCCCAGCTTCGACCGCAGCAGGGCCGCTTCCTTAGCCGAAGACACGACGCCCGCCAAGCCGTTCTGCACGGCAAGCTGCGCCAGACGCACGACCTGATCGGGCAACGGGCCGCTTTGGCCGGTCTGCTGAAGGTCGTCGTCGGCAAGGCTGGTGAGGACGGTGACGCCCACGACCTTCGGCACCGGCACTCCAGCGGCTTTGGCCGTGGTTTCCGCCGCCTCCACCGCCGCGCGCATCATCGCCGCCCCGCCGCTGGCGTGAACGGTCATGACGGCAACCCCCAAGCCGGCGACGGCGCGCACGGCGCCCGCCACGGTATTGGGAATATCGTGCAGCTTCAGATCGAGGAAGATCGGCAGGCCGACGGTTTGGATCGCGCGGACGCCAGCGGGGCCGTGGGCGAGGAAAAATTCCAGCCCGAGCTTCACCCCATCGACATGCCCGGCGATTTGTCCGGCCCACAGGCGGGCCTGCGCCAGATCGACGGTATCGAGTGCGCAGTAAAGCTGCGCCGTGTGTGCGGTGGTCATGGAGACCTCTTTTAGCAGAGCGCGGCCAGCTTGTCGCGCGCGGCTTGGGCGTCGCGGGCGATCTGCGCCGTCAGCGCCGCCAGCCCATCGAACTTCATTTCCGGCCGCAGGAAGTGGTGCAGGGCAACGCAGAGTTTGCGGCCATAAAGATCACCCGAAAAATCAAAGAGATGCACTTCCAACCGCTCCACCAAGCCCGCCACGGTCGGGCGGCGGCCCAGATTGGCGACGCCGTGATGAGGTTGCCCGTCGATTTCGACCGTTACCGAGTAAACGCCGAAGGCCGGGCGCAGATAGTCGCCCAGCTCGATATTGGCCGTCGGGAAGCCGATGGTGCGCCCGCGCTTATCGCCGTGGCGAACGCGCCCGACGATGGTGAACGGGCGGCCCATCAGCGCGGCGGCGGCTTCCGTCTCGCCTTTGGTCAGATGGTCACGGATCAGGGTGGAGGCGAAGGCCTCCCCCTCCGCCCGGCGCTGGGGCGGCAGGGCGGTGACGGTGAAAGCCGCCTCGGCACTTAAGGTTCCGGCATTGCCCGCCCGCCCGCGCCCAAAGCAGAAATCATGACCGACCGCCACATGCTGCGCCCGCAGCCCGTCGATCAACACGTCTTGAATAAACTGGTCGGGCGTTTGTTGGGCAAACTCCGGCGTGAAGCGCAGGGAGACGATGCAATCGAGCCGCAACCCGTCGAGCGCCAGGAACTTGACGAAGCCGGGGGTTAGCCGAAACGGCGCGCCGCCGCCCTTCTGCCGGGCAAACACGGTACGCGGGTGCGGTTCGAAGGTCAGGCAGAGCAGGGGAAGGGCGCGGGCGTCGGCGACCTTACGGGCGGCGTCGATCACCGCCCGGTGCCCCAGGTGAACCCCGTCGAAATTACCAACCGCAACCGCCCCGCCTTTGAGCGCCGGCGGCAGCGCGGCCAGGGTCCGCACGAAACAAGTGCCCTGCGGCAGGGTAAGGCTCATTCTGGATCCCTTGTAATCCTGATCGGGCATTCAGCCGTTCCCAACGAGTCGCGGCCGATAATATCCCGAGTTATAGGCAGATGAGGGCGGGCGGGCAACCATCGGCCCGGCAACAAAAGATTGATTTTTACGTTTTAGGTTGACATTTAGGGCTATTCCGGTACCCCAATCCCTGAAGATATCGGCTCAGATTTTGTGCCATCATCTTGGAAAGCCGCCCAGTGGGAGGGAAGCGCCGTGTTTGAGCGTTTAAGCGTGCTGATCATCGAAGACAGCCCTTTTTTCCGGGGGATGCTGGCGGAGATTTTGCGCGCGCTTAAAGTCGGCCGCATCGTCGCGATGGAAGAAGGCGGCGCCGCCATTACCCATCTGCGGTCCATCGGCAAAAACGCAGCGGCGGCCCAGGCGCTGGTGCCGGATATCATTATTTGCGATTACCTGATGTCGCCGATCAGCGGGCCGATGGTGCTACGCTGGGTGCGCCAGAGCGAAGATTCGCCCGACCGGTTCATCCCCTTTGTTATGATTTCCGGTGCAGCGGATGGCGATAAGGTGCGCGAAGTCCGCGATCTTGGCGTGACGGAGTTTCTGGCCAAGCCGTTTTCGGTGAAGGCGGTGGCCAACCATCTGATTGCCGCCATCGATGCGCCGCGCCCCTTCGTCTATACCCGCGACTATTTTGGCCCCGACCGGCGCCGACAGGTTCGCCCGTACAATGATGTGGATCGGCGCGTTGCCAAAGAAGGCGATGTGGAGATTCTTTACACGGGCACGCGCCTGCGCTCGGTCAATCCGAATGCCAAGGCCTTTATGTTCAAACTGCCGAACCGGCTGCGCGAAAAGATCGCTGGGATCGGACGCGGGCCGCTGACCATCGATCCGCAGTTACTCCAGCAGGCCGAACAGCAGCTCGACCGGATGGAGGAAGATTATTCCGATTGGGTGCGCGGGTCGATCCAGCAGCTTTATGACGCCCATCGCTCGGGAAGGGCGCTAGACCCGCGTAAGCGCATCGTGCCGATCCAGACGATCAACAGCATCGCCCATGATCTGCGCGGCCAAGGCTCGACCTTCGGCTACCCGCTGATCACGGTTTTTGGCCGTTCGCTATACGAATGCACGCTGAATATCTCTGAAGCCAGCGACCAGCTTTTCGAGTTTATCCGCACCCATATCGACGGGATCAACGCGGTCATCCGCGACAAGATCAAGGGCGAGGGCGGGCAGCTCGGCAAAGAATTGGTCGCGAGCCTGGAGCGGGCGCGCGACCGGCTGCTGGTCAGCCATTAATAAGCATCGGCGGCCTTCCCTAAAGAGTGGGAAGGCCGCCGAGGATACCCACCCTATTCGACGAACACGTCTTCCCGGCTTTTGCGGAAGCTCGGCAGTAATGCCAGCACCAGCATCCCCAATGCCAAGAGCAGCAGACCCACCGAAATCGGGCTGGCGATGAAAGTTGTCAGATCGCCGCGCGACATCAGCAGGGCCCGGCGGAAGTTTTCTTCCATCAGATCGCCCAGAACGAAGCCCAGCAGCAGCGGCGCGGGTTCGAAACCGAATTTGCTGAGTGCATAGCCGATCAGCCCGAAGATGGCGATCATCAGCACCTGCACGGGTTCGGCATTGATCGAGAAAATACCGATGCAGCAGAACATAAGAATGGCCGGGAAGAGGATGGGGTAGGGCACCTTCAGCAGCCGCACCCACAGGCCGATCATCGGCAGATTGATGATCAGCAGCAGCAGGTTGCCGATCCACATGGAGGCGATCATCCCCCAGAACAGATCGGGTGTGCGCGTCATCACCAGCGGCCCCGGAATGATGCCGTGAATGGTCATCGCCCCGACCATCAGCGCCATGACGGCATTCGGCGGAATACCCAGCGTCAGCAGCGGAATGAAGGAAGTTTGCGCCCCGGCGTTATTCGCCGATTCCGGCCCCGCCACGCCTTCGATGGCGCCTTTGCCGAAGCGCGACGGGTCTTTCGCCAGTTTCTTTTCCAGCGAATAGGTGGCGAACGGCCCCAGCACGGCGCCATTGCCGGGCAGCAGCCCCAGGATCGAGCCGATCAGCGTGCCGCGCGCAATCGGGGCGGCGGACTGCTTCATATCGGCTGTCGACGGCAGCAGGCGCCCGATGGTGCCGCGCACGACATCGCGGTTTTCCACCGCATCGAGGTTGCGCAGAATTTCGGCGATCCCAAAAATCCCCATCGCCAGCACGGCAAAATCAATCCCATCGGACAGGAATTCAAGCCCCAGGGTCATCCGCTCCTGCCCGGTGCCAAGGTCGGTGCCAACGGTCGAGAGCAGCGTGCCGACCAGGATCATCGCGATGGCTTTTAGGATCGACCCGTGCGCCAGCACGACGGCGAAGACCAAGCCCATCAACATCAGGGCGAAATATTCGGCAGGGCCGAAGACCAGCGCCAATTTGGTCAGCGGTGCCCCGAGGGCGGCGATCAGCAGCGTGGCAAAGGTGCCCGCGATGAAGGAGCCGATGGCGGCAATCCCCAGCGCCACCCCGGCGCGGCCTTGGCGGGCCATTTGATGCCCATCGAGCGTGGTGACGACGGCGGTCGCTTCCCCGGGAATATTCACCAGAATGGCGGTGGTGGAGCCGCCATATTGCGCCCCGTAGTAAATGCCCGCCAACATGATCAGCGCGCCGACTGGATCAAGACCAAAGGTAATTGGCAGCAGCATACTGATGGTCGCAATCGGCCCGACGCCGGGCAAAATCCCGACGAGCGTGCCGACCAGACAGCCGACGAAGCAGAGCGCGATATTTTGCAGGGACAGGGCGACACTCAGCCCGAGGCCGAGGTTTGCGAAAAGATCAAACATCTAGCGGCCCCCCCGCGTGCGGGTCAGAAGAAACAGCGCAAGCGCGGTGGCCAGCAGCGCGGCGGCGGTCAGGCGCAGGGCGCCCTTATAGCTCCAATCCGCGAACAGGTTTTCCGCCAGAAACTGCGGCAGCAGCGGGATCGGCAGGTTCAGCATATCGCCGAACAACAGCATGCAGAGCGGGGTCAGCGTCAACGCCAGCAGCAGCAGGGGCTTGAAGCGCGCCCCCGGCGCGGCATAGCCGCCCAAGAAAATCGCCAGCGGTCCAGCGACGGCCAACCCCAATTCCGGTGTGGTGAGGGCGCCGAAGCTCATCGGTTTGATCGTCAGGGCAAAACCCGCAATCGCCAGCGAAATGCACACCGGCCCGCGCAGCGACCCTTTCGGAATTGCCTCACCCCGGACGAGAAAACCGGACACCGTTAAGACAGCGCCGCAGAGGGCGATCAAAACCGCCAAGGCTTGCGGCAGCATGCCCGGCCCGGCGGAGCGCAGACTGCCGCGCGGTAAATCGGCGGTCAGCCAAAAGGCGATCCCGGCCAAGGCCAGCAGTACGAGACCGGCAACGAAGGTCTGGGGAGCCGCAGGGGCGCGCAACGGCACCGCGCGTGGCACGGCGGAAGAAGGGTGCATGGGGAAAATCCTGAAATCGGGCGGCGCGGCTCAGGGGCGGCGCGGTTTGACATCGGCCCCTCGATCCAGCCAAGGGGAACGGCCGGGGGGGGAGAGACGCGCCGAGGGGCCGATGCCAAGGACAGGCGGCCTTGGCCGCGTTAGTCGATCGAAATATTGCTGCTGGCGAGGAACTTCGCCCAGCGGGCCGACTCGGCCTTCATCATCGCGCCGAATTCCGCCGGGGTATCGCCAACGATTTCGGTGCCTTCTGCCGCCAACCGTTCTTTGATGATCGGCGCCGCCAGCGCGGCCAGGGTTGCCTCGCGCAGTTTTTGGATGACCGGCTGCGGCGTATTCTTCGGTACCGAGAAGCCATACCACGCGGCGGAAGTATAGTCGGGCAGGCCGCTTTCGGCGACGGTCGGAACTTGCGCCAGCTTTTCCACCCGCTTATCGGTCGTGACGGCCAGCGGCACCATTTGGCCGCCGTCGATCAGGCCGAGGACGGAGGGAAGCGTCGTCACCATAAAATCCCCACGCCCGCCGAGCATATCGTTCAAGGCCGGGCCAGCGCCCTTATAGGGGATGTGAACCGCCTCGATATTGGCTTGGGCCAGCAGTAGGGCGGTGGCGAGATGGCTGGCGGAGCCATTGCCCGCCGATCCGTAACTAAGCTGCCCGGGCTTGGCTTTGCCGTGGGCCATCAGGTCTTTAAAGCTCTTGAACGGCGAGTTTTTCGAGACGACGACGACCAGCGGCGTGCGGGCGATCAGGGTAATCGGCTCGAAGGCTTCCAGCGGGTCGATGCGCAGGTTTTTGAACAGATGCGGATTGACCACCATCGGCCCCTGATTGGCCATGAGGACCGTGTAACCATCGGGTTTGGCATTGGCGACGGTTGTGGACGCGACATTGCCGCCCGCCGTGCCGTTATTTTCGACGATCATCGTCTGGCCCAGCTTTTCGCCAACACCATTGGCGACCAGCCGGGCAATTGCATCGGTGCCGCCACCCGCGGCATAGGGGACGAGCAGCCGGATCGGGCGGCTGGGGAAGCTATCGGTTTGCGCGACCGCCAGCGAGACGGGGGCCACCGACGCAGCGGCGATGACGAGGGCGCAGAGCGCGCGGCGATTGAGCATTTTATTTCCTCCCAGGGTTATTGTGCACAGCATTCCTCGGTCGCGCCGTTTTTTATGAACGGCGCGCGATCTCTGCCGGTCGCCAGTCAAAGCCTGGCGGGTCAGGGTGAAGCCCCCTTTCGGTAAAGCGGTCTCGGGGTCGCCTTCTGCGGGCGCGGGCCGAAGCCATAGGGGGCGCGATCTTGTGCTTACAGCAGATAGCGCGTCGCAATTCGGAGATGAATTGCAAAGATCGGCAGGATTAATGCGTCTAGCTTATTAGTGTGGGGGCGATTAGCCCCAGCGCTGCATCAGCATATCGTAAAACCGCTGCCCCGCCGGGGACAGGCTGGCCCCCCGCCGCCGGACGATGCCGACCGTGCGCGTTACCACCGGATTGATCAGCGGTCGGCTGGCGAGAACCGGGTGGGGACCGGCGGGTAGGCTCATGCGCGGCAGGGCGGCGATGCCCAATCCCGCTTCCACCAAGCCCAGGGAGGTGGAGAGATGCTGAACCTCATAGAACCAGCGCGGGCGCCAATCGGTCTGCGCAAGCTGGAGGTCGAGGATCAAACGATTGCCGCTTAAGCGCCCCACTGTGATGAAGCGATAGGGCTTCAGGTCTTGCCAGGCCACCTCTTTGCGGGCCGCCAACTCGTGATCGCCCCGGCACGCCAGAACGAAAGGCTCTTCGACCAAGGGATCGAAGGTGATTTCCGATTCTTGGGTGCCCAGCAGCGTTATCCCTAACTCTACCTCGCCATTCAGCACCGATTGCAGCACGGCATTGGCGCCTTCATCGACCACGCGAATGCGGATGTTCGGATAGGTGCGGCTGTAGGTGGCGATCACATCGGGCAGGAAGTAATAGGCGGCGGTTGGGATGCAAGCGATGTTGACGAGGCCGGAGCGATGTTCGGCAATTTCCCGCACCGACAGCAGCGACGCGTCGAGATCATCCAGCAGGCGGCGGGCTTTGGGCAGAAAATCGCGCCCCACGGTGGTCAGTTCTACCCGGCGGGTTGTGCGTTCCAGCAGACTAACGCCCAGATTTTCTTCGAGTTTTTGAACCCGCCGTGTCAGCGCCGGTTGCGACAGGTGGATAAGCTGCGCCGCCGCATTGAAGCTGCGCAGTTCGGCGACGGCGACAAAGGCCCGCAAATCTTCGAGATCGACATTCATGCTTTTCACGCATCAATCGTTCAGTTCATTGAAATTCACAAAATTAACCCGTTTCGTCAAGTTGACCCCACGCCGGGCGCTGACGGCCCTTGCCGCCGCCCCCAAAATCCGACCGATGGGGATGAAATGGGATCAATTCCGTGTGTGCTCATGCGTGGCGGCACGTCGCGCGGGCCGTTTTTTCTAGCCTCGGATTTGCCGCAGGATATAGCGCAGCGCGATGCGATCCTCATCGCCGCCCTTGGGTCTGGTCATCCGCTGCAAATCGATGGGATCGGCGGCGGTAACCCCTTGACCAGTAAGGTCGCGATCTGCGGCCCGGCGACCAAGCCGGGGGCCGACGTGGACTATCTCTTCGCGCAAGTCGATGTCAGCCGCCGCACGGTCGATACCAGCCCAAACTGCGGCAATATGCTGGCGGGCGTCGGGCCGTTCGCTCTGGAAGCGGGGCTGGTGACGGCAAGCCACCCGCGCAGCCGTTTGGTTATTCACAACGTGAATACCGGCAAGCTCATCGAAGCGACGGTCGAGACGCCGAACGGGCGGGTTACCTATGACGGCGCGGCGCAGAT
Organism: Elstera cyanobacteriorum; assembly: GCF_002251735.1. Classification (NCBI taxonomy): domain Bacteria; kingdom Pseudomonadati; phylum Pseudomonadota; class Alphaproteobacteria; order Rhodospirillales; family Rhodospirillaceae; genus Elstera; species Elstera cyanobacteriorum. The sequence continues at coordinate 101,315 of NZ_NOXS01000034.1, forward strand.
CGACGGGGTGCCGGGGACGGCGGCGCCGATCCGCCTCACTTTCCTCGATGCTGCCGGGGCCAAAACCGGCAAACTGCTGCCCACCGGCCAAGCGCGCGATGTGATCACCGATACTGCCGTAACCTGCATCGATATGGCCGTACCGATGATGCTTGTTGCTGCGGCAGCCTTGGGAAAAACCGGCCAAGAGCGCCCCGCCGAGTTAGACGCCGATGCGGCGTTTCTAACCCAGCTTGAAACCCTGCGCCGCCAGGCCGGGGCGCGGATGGGGTTTGGTGATGTGAGCGAGCGGGTGGTGCCGAAGCCGGTGCTGCTGGCCCCCCCAGCCCAGGGCGGCACGATCACCGCGCGCTACTTCATGCCGCGAACCTGCCATACGGCCCTCGCGATCACCGGCGCCATCGGCATTGCCACCGCCTGCTGCACCCCGGGGACAGAGGCCTATCGCTTGGCCAATCTGCCGCCGCTGGATGCCGAGGGGCACCGGACCCTGATCATCGAGCATCCATCCGGTCAAATCGCCGTCGAGCTTGAGCAAGACCCGGAGACCGGGGTGATTCGCCGCGCCTCGCTGCTGCGCACGGCCCGCCGCTTGTTTGAAGGGCGCGTGCTTGTGGCCGATCCGGTGGAAACGGCGGTTCCCACCCCTTAAGGATAGTTTTGCAGGCGGGGGCATTTCCGGGTAGAGGTAACCCCATGTCGCGCCCGATCACCCTTCCCGCCTTCCTGCTGCGCCTTTTGTGCGCGGTGGCCGTGCTATGGGGCGGCATGACGCGAAGCAATCCGGCTTTTTCGGTCGCCCCGATGGCGGCCGATCTGGCGCTGTACGCGCTGCCCGATGGCTCCTTACCGCTGCTCTGCCTGCCCGGCGGGGCGGATGATGCGACTGGCAAGACAATGGCCGGGCATCTCTGCGATCTCTGCCTGCTCGGGGTGTCCGTTCTGCCGCTTGGCGCCGGTTCCCCGGTTCTCCGTGTGCATCTGCCGGTTCAGCAGGTCGATTTTCTGCCCCGGCCGGAAGCCCTCTATCGGCAGTTCTTTCCCCCGCAAGCCCCGCCCATAGGGCCGCCTACCCGCGCGATCGCCTAAGCGCCGCTTCGGAGTCTCCGAAGCGGCTCAGCCATCGCGCGCCGACTGCGGTCTGCCCCTCCTGGCAGTCCCCGGCGCTGTGCCGAGGGAATGCCTATGCAGATCATCAGCCTGCCAATCGCCGCGCCTGCCGAGCGGCGTTTCGGCGTGCGGCGAGTGCCGCACCGCAATATTAATGCCGCCCGCTGGATGCGAATGCCGCCCGCCACGGTTCTCCCCCTGCGCGAGAGCGCATCCGACGACGCCTTGCGCATCATCCGGGGCTGTGTCGCGCTCTATCAACTGCTGCCCGACGGGCGGCGGCAGATTCTCGATATTCTGGGGCCGGGGCGCTTAATCCACCGCCAGATGACGGATAGCGCCGCTTGTACGGCGGAAACCCTGTCTCCAACCCAGTTTGATCGTCACCCGTTAGCGGCACCGCAGGCGACCGCCGACTGGCTGGCGGCGGCGCTGCTGATGCTGCGCCGCGCCCAGCAGCATGCCCTGCTCCTGGGGCGAAAAACCGCCCGTGAACGGGTCGCCTTTGCTGTTCTCGACCTCGCCCAGCAGTTTGGCGCGCGGATGCGGGACTGCACCTATGCCGAAGTGATCTTCCGCCTGCATCTGACCCGCACCGATCTGGCGGATTGGTTGGGGCTGACCGGCGAAACCGTAAGCCGCACCCTCAACGCCCTGAAGCGGGAAGGGCTGATCGGCTTCGATACGCCGGACATCATCACCGTCAAAAGCCTCACGGCCTTGAAAACCCTCGCCGGGGAAACCCCGGCGTCGCTTGCGACGCTGGACCCTTTGCCCAGTCTAACCTTTTAGGGAGGTTCCCATGTCAAAACCCCTCGAAGACCGCCGCTTTTATCAGGCGGCGTGGCGCTGGCATTTCTATGCTGGCCTTTATGTTGCCCCCTTCCTCATCATGCTCGCGGTGACCGGGCTGCTGATGCTGTGGTCGGCGGTTCTGGTCGGTCGCGATGGCGAGAAGAGCGTCGCCGTTCGCCCGCAAGCCAGCAGCCTTGCCGTTTCAGTGCAGGCGGTCGCGGCGGAAGGAGCCATCCCCGGCGGCAAAGTCGTGCAGTATATTGCCCCCCGCACCTCTGACCAGCCTGCCGTGTTTCGCGTGAACGGTGACGCCGGGGCCAAAATGGTTGCGGTCGATCCTTATACGGGGCAGGCGCTGAGCCATTGGGACCGCCGGAATGGCGTATATGATCTTGCGAATAAGATCCACGGCACCCTCTTTCTGGGGAACGTCGGCGACTGGCTGATCGAAATCGCCGCCGGGTTCGGTATCGTGCTGATTGCGACCGGCCTTTACATGTGGTGGCCGCGCGGCGAAGGGCTGCGGGCGGCCTTGCTGCCCGATTTTAGCGCGACGGGCCGGGTTTTCTGGAAATCGCTGCATAAGACCGTTGGCGCCTATAGCGCGCTTCTGCTGGCCGTCTTTCTCATCTCCGGTCTTACCTGGGCCGGGGTTTGGGGGGAAAAATTCACCCAGGCCTGGAGCACCTTTCCGTCGGAAAAATGGGATAATGTGCCGCTGTCGGACGATCTGCACGCCAGCATGAACCACGGCGGCGTGAAGGAAGTGCCTTGGACGTTAGAACAGACGCCGATGCCCGCCTCCGGCTCCTCTGCCGGAACGGTCGGAACCGCCCCGGGCGCGCCGGTGACCCTGGATAGCGTCATCGCCTTCGCCCGCGCGCAGGGCTTCGATGGGCGTTTCCAACTGGCGTTCCCGAAGGGGGAAAAAGGCGTCTGGACCCTCTCCCGCGACACGATGAGCAATGATAGCGCCGACCCGACCGCCGACCGCACAGTGCATCTCGATCAGTTCACCGGCAAGGTGCTGGCCGATATTCGCTATGCCGATTACGGCTGGGCAGGCAAAGCCATGGCCATCGGCATCGCCTTCCACGAGGGCGATATGGGCGCTTGGAATATTGCACTGGTCACCGTCTTCTGCCTGTCGGTCATCCTGATCTCGGCCAGCGGGATCGCCCTCTGGTGGCTGCGGCGGCCGAAGGGCGCGGGCCGCCTGCTTGCCCCGCGTCTCCCGGAAAACCTGCCGCTGTGGAAAACAGGGGCTTTGGTGATGGTCGGCGCGGCGCTGCTCTTCCCGCTATCGGGTGCGGTCTTGGTGGCGGTGTTGGCGCTCGACCTGCTGCTCATCTCGCGGGTCAAGCCGTTGAAGAAGGCGCTGAGTTAACCTGCCGTCCTGCCGAGGGCGCCTCTCCCCAAGTCTTGGTCACGATCCTGCGCCAAGGCTTGGGGAAGCTGGGTTTTTGGAGAGTGGGAAGACGGGTGCGGTATCTCTTCCTCACTCTCACAAGTAAGCGCTGCCGGTGCTCCGGTAGGGCGAGATCTGATTACTGTCTTCCCCCTCTTTTTGCCGCGTCGGGGAAGATTGGTTTTAGGTAGTCCGGCATCGCGGCATCATCCATCAATGGCTTAAAGGCCACCATACAGCGTTTGATCGGGATAGGTTGCCAGCGCTGGACCCAGGGCCTTTCTTTTTCTAATATCTTCAGATCGTAATGCGAGAAAACACTTAAATATGATGCTAAGGTACTCGCAACAGGATCGTTACTCGCAGTTGAAATCTCATCGTCTCCAGCAAGGACATGTTTAATCTTTTTGTATATCTCTTCTGTTGCCGTGCTTTCCCAGTTGCCTTGGGTATGGACGTATAAAAATTTCTCCCCAATCATCCAATATCCATTTGCCATGAGTTCCATCATAATTAAACCGTCATATTTCTTAATAAAATCGAAAATATCTATTCCCGCTTTGGGCCAGTCATAATTTTCTTTTCTCCACATCTTTTCAACTGTGTCAGGGTAGAAAAGAGGACGAGAATGATAGTCACGAAAATAAGGCAAGCCTCTTTGCATCTCCTCGTGCAGTGATATGATTTTATCATTTCGAGCAAAAAGTTGGTTAATTTTTCGGATTTGATCCTGATTCTTATTTTTTATCAAAATAATATCTTTTTGTAGAGATTTTTTTAAATCTCTATAATCAATAATATCTTCAAAAAAAAGAGTCGACTTAGAAAAAATATTTAGAAAATAATAATATTTTTCCGTTGGTTTTGTGATAAAAACTCTCCGGCGAGCGTCATATTTGTCACCTTCCTCTATTTTTTTATCAGAAATGTACATCAGAGAGCCATAATCATAAGTATGTAAATTGATATTATCGTGTAATATATTAGGAAAAATCTCTTTTATTTTCAATATATTTGACTCCTCATTAAGTTTACTTTTTGAAGAGCCCAATAGAATATGATCGCGAAACTGCCAACAGCGGTGCCAGCCAAGCATATCCTGGGAAAGGCCCGTGCCTCGAACAATGGCAGGAGGAGCATCAAGCGTTGGGGGAAGAGCGTCCATATTGCCTCTCAAGGTGACGGGGTGTGGTAACTTTTTTCCTGCATGATCCTGGAGTTGTTTGGGTATGTAGCCCAAAACCCATCCCAGTCCTGTTGAATAAATAGATTCAACCTAGCTTCATAGATTGAGCCGACACCATTTTGATATTGTCTCGAGTAAAATATAGTTTGATCTTGCCTGGGAAGTTGCCGAAAATCGGCATATAGGACAGGTTGAGAAGGCTCTATGGGTTTTGGACCAATTTTTTCGTCTTTCTCCCATTTTTCGAGAATCTGTCTATACTCTTTAAGTTTTTTATCAAAATCATTCTTTCGAGCGGTATTTATTTTATTTCTTTTGGCATTATAACGTGCAAACTCCGTGTTTCCACGCATGTCATTGGAATATTCTGAGGGATAGAATCTCCCGAATGCCGCCCATCGGTCGAGCCAATCGGCTTCCTGCTGTGAAACAACCAATGGGTGATCGGAAAGATAGGTGCAGGCCTCCTGTCGCACCTTCCCCATATAAGGAACAAGTTTGTCAATCAAACCAGATGGAGCGGAGTGGACATTACTGAAACTTCTCATAAATTTCTCATTGTTTATGCCGAGGTCTACACCCGATGCGATTGTGATTCCCGATTTATTATCAGTCGCACCTTTAAACCAGGGAACATAGCCGGTCAAACTTTGACCACCCTCCCATTCGCTCACCTTGATGTGATCGATATTTGTGCCGAGCATTGCATTGATGTCATCTGACAATTTCTGACTCATGGTCGTTCTTGACCGTGTCCCAACGCAGTTCGGCTGCTTGCCACATGTTCGGATGATGCCATTCACAGAAAATCGGGAACACGCTAAACCAATGCGCTTTTCCGTTCCAGTAATCTCGGCCCTCTGATGATCCTCTGCCAAGGTATTCACCCGCCGATAACCATCCTCAAGTTTCTGTTCTTCGGACAAACGCGGATCGGCCATCTTCAGGGCAATTTCAGCATCCGCTGAATTGATATCAGCAAGCCGGGTACTAAGCCGTTGCTTCAGTTGCGGATCCCGCGCCGTCTGGGGCTCCGAGAGTTCCCGCAGGGTCTCGACGCGCATCTGCGTCAATCGCTGCTGCAAATGCGCATGATGAACCAAGGCCGCTTCCGACTTCAGCCCGGCGGCCTGCCCCTGGGTAAGCCAATCCACGGCTTCTTGAGAGTTTGCGGACAGCAGCCGCCGGGTCTTGTCCGTCAACGCGGCGGGGGCCAGGGCCTGAACCCGGTCGAGAACGCTTGTCATGGTTATACGCTCCCCTGATTGAGACGCAGTCGAACATCGGCCCCAGCGGACCTGAACCCGGTTAGGAGAGTGCGCAGCGGTGCAAAAATCGGATCATCTGCGAGCGGCAAACCGGGCCGAGCACGGCTATCCCACCAGCGCAGGACCGCGGGGCTGCCAGCCTGATCGGTCTGCGTCGCGGGCAGAAGCTGGGCCTGAAGGGCCGCGAGGTCGGTTTCTGCGGGAACCGGGCAGAAGCCGCCCCAGGGTATTGCCTGCCCTGCCAGCCAAGCGGCAAGCGCATCGCCGGGTGTGACTAGGGTCACCCAGGGCGCAGTACCGAGCACCGGCGCACTCACCCTATTCCCCAAGAGGCATAAAGCCTCCCCGCCATGATCGGCGAGGCGGGGGAGGGCTTCTGGCAGCACCGCAGGGTCGATCACCGCCAGTCCCGCTTGGCCCGGCGCGAGGGGAACCAGAGTTTCCGGCGGCAGCGGATCGGGTGAAACGGGCAGGCGGGCGTGGTCCTTGGGTATAGCTGCCTCGCTTTCGCAAGCGAGTGCCACCGGTGCCCCAGTTGCGGCGGCATCCCGCAGGGCACGGGCGGTTTGATCCGCTTCCGCCGTACCGACGAACGTATGGAAGCGGTTCCGCAGCACGCGCCCACCGTGATCGGTCTCGCTGCCCTCAATCGCCGCCCCGGCCCCCTTCAGGAAATAGAAGCTCGATCCGGTGGTAATGGTTGCGCCGCACAGGGTTCGGTGCCCGATCCGGCTCATTGCGCGCCCGGCAATGGTGAAGGCGGCAATCCCTTCGGCGATGCGCGTCAGCCCGTGAACCGGGCAGGTGACGATATCGCCGACGCAGGCCTGCGTCTTATCGATCATAATAGTCTCGCTGAAATTAGAAAAGAACATATATAGAACAAACACGCGAAGGCGTCAAGATTTTCCCCAAATAGGGGCAGTGGGCTTGCATCAGGTTCGGTTGGCCGATAGCCGCCTTAGCCATCGTCAGCAGGGGGGCGCCCGGTCAGCACGCGCGGCTGCGGGTTTCAATGCGATCTAGATTTTGATGGTGATTGGCGTCCCCGGCGGGATTCGAACCCACGGCCTGCAGCTTAGGAGGCTGCCGCTCTATCCTGCTGAGCTACGGGGACCATGCGCCCGGTTATACGGTAAGGGCGCTTACGGGGCAACGAGGGAGGCGAGGTCGAGCTTATAACGTTCGGTTGCGCGCACCAAGGCGGCCCGAATACCAGGTTCGAGCGCGGCGTGGCCCGCGTCGGGAACCATCACCAGATCGGCTTCCGGCCAAGCCTGTTTCAGGTCATAGGCCGAGACTGCGGGGCAGACGATATCGTAGCGGCCTTGCACAATCGTGCAGGGCAGACGGCGGATACGCCCGACCTGGGCCAGCAACTGCCCGTCTTCCAAGAAAATCCGATGGACGAAATAATGGGCTTCGAGACGGCTGATCGCCAGCGTTGCGGCATTCGGTTCCTGCGGCAGGTCCGGGGCGGGCAGCAGGGTGGAGGCGCGGGTTTCGAACTGGCTCCAGGCGTGCGCGGCGGGCAGATGCACCGCTGGGTCTGGGTGGGTCAGGCGGCGGTAATAGGCCGCCAGCAGGGTTTCCCAGCTAAGATCACCCTGCGCGTCGGCGGGCAGCGCGGCGATGAAATCCTGCCAGGCATCGGGGAAAATCTGCCGCATGCCGGTCAGGAACCATTCAATCTCCGTTTGGCGCCCCAGGAAAATGCCGCGCAGGATGAACCCCAGGCAGCGATCCGGGTGGGCTTGACCGTAAGCCAGCGCCAGGGTCGATCCCCAAGAGCCGCCGAACACCAGCCAGCGATCCACCCCCAGTTCTGCGCGTAAGGCCTCGATATCGCCGATCAACTCTTGCGTGCTGTTGTCGCGCACTTCGGCACTGGGGCGGGAGCGACCGCAGCCGCGCTGATCGAACAGGATGATGCGATAGGCGGCGGGATCGAAAAAACGCCGATGAGTTGGCGAGGCCCCGGCGCCCGGGCCACCGTGCAGGAAGACCACAGGGATACCGTCGGGCGTGCCGCACTCTTCCCAATAAATCCGGTGCAGTCCGCGCGTCAGCGTGCCAGTGCGGTGCGGGTCGATGGGGGGGAAGAGGTCGGTGCGCATGGGTTCACTCGCCGGTTGCGGGGGGTCGAAGCCCCCCGTTGCCAGCAAACACGGTTAAGTTACAGGGTTTCAAGCAAAAAGCGCCGGTTGAGGCTTTGGGTTGGGCGGGCATTCGGCGGAAAGAGCTTGGTTAGCGCGTCAATTTGGGCTTGGGAGGCCTGGACCGGGCGGCGGAAGACCGTCCAAAGCACGCCCTCCGTACACGGCGGGGTAGTCAGGGATCCCATATAGCGGAAATAGGCGCGGTCATCGGGGATCAGCGCGTCGAGACGGATCGGCTCCGGCAGTCGGGCCTCGCTGCTGGGAGTCGGCGGATTGGTCAGCAGCGGACGCAGGGCGCTATTTTCATACCCGGTCTCGATAAAAACGGCCGTCACGGCGGGGCTACCATCCTCTGCCCGGTGGAAGAACTGGACTTCCAGCGGGAAACTTTTGCCGTTGAGCTTATGTTCGCTGGGGTGGTGGAACTCGACTTGGGTCAACTGATAAACCTTGCGGCCCAGCAACAGGCGGCTGCCGTCCGGCGCGCCGATGACCAGGGTTTTACCCGTATGGGTGCGGGTGACCAGGCCCTCGCGATAGTCGATGTAAAGGCCGCCCAGATCGGCCTTAATGCCGTCGCGTAAGTTCAGGGGGCTTTGTTCGGTTCCCGCGTCGCAGGTTTTGAACTCGGGCTTCAGTTTCCCCCAATCAGCGGGACCGGAAAGGCCGCTGTAGGCCCAGGGAATATCGGCGGGCGGCTGCGGTGCCGCCGGGACAGGGGCCGGTGGTGTCTGCCCCCAGGCGGGGGCTGCTAGCCCGAGACACGCCAGAAGAAGGGGGACAAAGCGTCGGCGGTTCGCCGTATTCATCTGCATTCGTTCACTCCTAGGGGCGTGCCAATGTGTCGGATATGATGCCGGAGAGCATAGCAAAGGAACAAGCCTGTGCTGAGACGGGAACTATTGGTGGTGATGGCCGCAGGGGTGCTGGTACCGGGGGCGGGCCGCGCGGCGGCGGCGGGACAGGTCGTTTCCGTCGAGGGCGGCAGTCTGGTGCTGGTGGACGGGCGAAAACTCTGGCTGCTCGGCGTGCTGATGCCCCAAGCCGGGGCAACGCCGGAGCTGGGGGAGCCGGGCGCGGCGGAGGTTGACGCGGCGCTGGCCGCCGATGCGGTTGGGCGGGCGGTAGAGCTATCCGCTTTCATGGGGCCGGATCGCGGCGGGCGCTTCGGCGCCATCGTGACGCTCTCGGGCGACCAAGGATCGCTGAACGAGCGGCTGATTCGCGGTGGCTGGGGGCGTGTGTATCTTCTACCCGGGCTTGCCAAGGCCGATGATCCGGGGGCAACGCTCTTGCCTAGCCTGCTGCGGGCCGAAGTGGCGGCGCGGGCGGAGGGGCGCGGTCTCTGGCATTATCCCGCCTATCGACCCCGGCAGGCGGGGGCGGAAGACCTGTGGTCGGCGCGCGACCGCTTTCATCTGGTCGAAGGCCGGGTGCGGCGGGTGATGAAGCGGGCGGGCTTTGGGGCGGAACTGACCCTAGGCGAAGGGCGCAATGCCCTGCGCGTTGTGATCGCCAGCCCGGTCGGGCGTGCCCTTAAGGCGCAAGGCGCCGACCCGCATGATTTGGACGACGCGAAACTGCGGGTGCGCGGCTGGCTCGGCCTCGGGGGCGGGCTGACTATCACCCTGGAGCGGCCCGAATATCTGGAAAAGCTGCCGTAAATTTGCCCCGCGCCGTAGCTCCTGCTATTTTGACCAGGGTTTTAAGGGAGAAGACGCCGTGAAATTCAACCTGTCACCGCTCGTGCTGGCCGCTCTTTTGGGGACTGGGGCGCTGCTTTCCGGCTGTTCGACCAATCCGGCAACGGGACAGCAGAGCTATACGGCCTTCATGTCGCCCGAGGAAGAAAAGCGCGTCGGCGCCGAACAGCATCAGGAAATCTTGAAGGAATATGGCGGCAGCTTCGATCACAATGGGCTGGCGGCCTATGTGACCGGCATCGGCAAGAAGCTGGTCGCCCAGTCGGAATTTGCCGGGCAACCGTTTACCTTCACCGTGCTGAATTCGGAGATCGTCAACGCCTTCGCGCTGCCGGGTGGCTATGTCTATGTCACGCGCGGGCTGCTGGCGCTGGCCTCCTCGGAAGCGGAGCTTGCCAGCGTGCTCGGTCATGAAATCGGCCATGTCACCGGGCGACATACGGCGCAGCGGGTGAGCCAGGCCAATACGGCGAATATCCTCACGGGCGGGCTTGCCGTGTTGGCGGGGGTGCTGACCGGCTCTAGCGAGCTTGGCTCAGCGGTCGGCGATATCGTCGGCACGGGGGCGGCGGCCTATGTGCAATCCTTCTCCCGCGATCAGGAGTTTGAGGCGGATTCGCTGGGCGTGCGCTATATGACGCGCGCGGGCTACGACCCCAGCGCCTCGGCGGCGTTTCTGGCGAAGCTTCAGGCTCAGTCGGAACTCGATGCCAAGCTGGCGGGGCGCGATCCCGAGGCGGGCTATGACATGATGGCCAGCCACCCGCGCACGCAAGACCGGGTGGCGAAGGCGGTGGCGGAAGCCGCCCAAGGCGAAGGCGCGCGGGCACAAACCAGCAAACCCGCCACCGAGCTTGGGCGCGAGGCGCTGCTGGCGCGGATTAACGGCCTTGGCTATGGCGCCGACCCGCAAGAAGGGCTGGTGCGCGGCAATAGTTTCATCCTGCCGCCGCAGCGGGTGCGCTGGTCGGTACCGTCCGATTATCGCCTGCAGAATGGCGCCGAGGCGGTGATAGTGGCCGGGCAGGCGGCGAAGGCCCGCTATGATATCGCTCGCAATACAGCGGGGGCGGCAGACTATCTGCGCGCCTGGGGCCAGAGCTATGGGGTGCGCAGCCTGTCGCGCATCGCGGTGCCGGGCGGGTTGGATGCGGCGACCGGGCTAATCCAGACCCAAACCTCCCAGCGCCAGCCGGTGCTGGTGCGGCTGCTGGCGATTAAGACGGACGCCAATACCATCCACCGCTTCCAGATTCTCGGCGGTTTGCAGAACCAGCGGGAGGTTGATCGCGTCGCCCAGACGATTGCGGAGAGTTTCACCCAGCTTTCCGCCGCCGAAGCCGCCAGTTTCAAGCCCTTGCGGCTGGAAATCGTGACGGCGGGCAGCGAGGCCCAAACGCGCCAGCAAGCGGCCAGCATGCCGACCCCGACCGGGCGGGAAGCCGCGCGCCTCTTCGAAGTGCTGAACGGCCTCGCGCCCGGGGCGATGCCCGCGCCGGGGACGAAGATTAAGCTGCTGCGCTCTTGACCTGCGGCGGCGGGAAGGTTATGGTTGTTACATGCAACGATCTCTCCCGCCCGCTGATCCCGCCCTCGACCAGGATGCCGTTACGCTGCACGAAGCGGTCTCGGCCCTTGTGCGCGTCTATCAGTTTCGCGATCGCGACCGGATCTGCTGCTACGATATTTCGGTGACCCAGTGTCAGGCGCTGAAGAACCTTGTCGATTCAGGACCGATGCGGGCGCAGGCTTTGGCCGAGACGCTCTTCCTCGATAAAAGCACCACCAGCCGGGTGTTAGAAGCTTTGGAGCGTAAGGCCTATATCGCCCGCCAGCCCGACCCGACGGATGGCCGCGCCCAAGTTGTGACGATCACCAACGCCGGGCGGGCCTTATTCGCCAAGATCACCGATGATCTGATCGACCAGCAACGCGCGGTGATCGAAGATCTGGACCCAGAAGCACGCCGCGCCGCCATCGAGGTTGTCACCCGTCTGCATCGGTTGGCGGAGGCCCGCTTTACCAGCGGCGTCAGCGTCGGCCCCTGTTCCCCATCGCGGTTAACGGCCCCCGCCGTTTAAACCTTTGCCCATATAGTTGCATGTAACAACGGAAAGCCCATGATCACCATCCGCCCCGCGACCGAAGACGATGCCGACGCGATTGCCCGCATCTATTCCATCGGTATCGCCGAACGCACGGCGACTTTTGATACGGACCCGCGCACGGCGGCAGATATTCTGCCAAAGATCGCCGATGCGGCGCGCTATCCCCAGGTTGTTGCCGTCACACCCGATGGTGCCGTTGTCGGGTGGGCTGGGACGAGCGGTTACCGTCCCCGCGCGTGCTATGCCGGGATTGCCGAGTTTTCGATCTATATCGACCCTGTGGCGCGTGGCCAGGGCATCGGTAAGCCGCTGTTGAACGGGTTGATCGAGGCCGCCGCAGCCGCAGGTTTTTGGAAAATCCTGTCGCGGATTTTCACCTTCAATGCCCCCAGCCGGGCGCTCTGCGCCGCCTGCGGGTTCCGCGAGGTAGGGATCTATGAAAACCACGGCAAGCTCGATGGGCGATGGCTGGATGTCGTCATCGTCGAGCGGCTTCTTCCGCAGAATCTGACCTAACCCCCGTTTTCTCTCTCCATCCACCTCAGCGGCGCCGTGCAAAGCGCCGAACGCTCCCCCTTTGCCTGAAGGAACTCATCATGGAACTCCCTGTCGTCATTATCGGTGCCGGTCCCGTTGGTCTGGCCGCAGCGGCCCATCTGCTGGAACGCGGCTTGACGCCGCTTATTCTGGAGGCGGGGCCGAGTGCGGGAACTCATATTCGCGCCTGGGGTCACGTGCGGCTATTCTCGCCGTGGCGCTATTGTATCGACCGCGCCAGCCGGGCTCTGCTTGAAGCGTCCGGTTGGCAGGCGCCGGACCCCAAGCGCCTGCCAACCGGGGCGGCGTTGGTCGAGGAATATGTTGAACCGCTGGCCGGATTGCTCGCCCCGTATCTACGGTTCAACCGCCGGGTTGTCGGGGTTAGCCGCGACGGGTTCGACAAGGTCCGCAGCGCCGGGCGGAACGAAGCCCCCTTCGTGATCGTCACCCGGACGCCAGAGGGAACGGAAGACCGCATCACCGCCCGCGCCGTCATCGACGCTTCGGGCACCTGGAGCCAGCCGAATCCAATGGGGGCCAGCGGGCTTCCCGCCTTGGGGGAAGACGGTTCCGGCCGCGTGCGCTACGGGATCCCCAATGTTTTGGGGCCGGATCGCGCGGCTTATGCCGGACGGCGGGTGTTGGTCGTCGGCTCCGGCCATTCAGCGATGAATGCCGTTCAAGACCTTGTGAAACTAAAGCGGGTTGAGCCGGGGACGGAAGTTTTCTGGGCGATGCGCCGAGCCCCCGATCCGCTGACCTTTGGCGGTGGTGCCCAAGATGCCTTGATTGCCCGTGGACAGTTGGGCGCCGAGGCGGAAGCGGCGGTCACGCGCGGCGATGTAACGCTGCTGGCACCCTTCCCCATCGAAGCGCTGGCAGAGCAGCCGGACGGGGTGCGCGTTACGTCCGTAGGTGGGCAGAGCGTCACCGTAGACCGGATCATCGCCTGCACCGGCTTCCGGCCCGATCTGGCTTTTCTGCGGGAAGTGCGGCTGGGGCTTGATTCATGGCTCGAAACCACCCCGGCGCTCGCGCCGCTGATTGACCCGAACCTGCATAGCTGCGGTACCGTGCGCCCGCATGGGGCGGCGGAACTGGCGCATCCCGAACCGGGCTTTTATGCTGTCGGCATGAAAAGCTATGGTCGCGCCCCAACCTTTCTGCTGCTCACCGGCTACGAACAAGTTCGCTCCGTCGCGGCGGCTTTGGCGGGGGATAGCGCGGCGGCGGCGCGGGTAGAGTTGGACTTGCCGGAAACCGGCGTTTGCATCACTCAGCGCACTCCGGCAAAAACGGGGTGCTGCGGATGACAACGGACAGCCCCCGGCCCGGCCCGCTGGTCTGGGGGCTGGGCATTGCCCAGATCCTCGCCTGGGGATCGTCGTACTATTGGCCCGCGCTGTTCACGGCGGCGGTGGCGGCGGAAACCGGTTGGTCGGCCACCGTCATCGTTTCGGGCCTCACGGTCGGCCTCAGTGTTTCCGGCATTCTCACGCGCGGTCTTGGGCATCGCATGCACCGCTGGGGACCGCGCCGGGTGATGGTGGCCGGGGCGATGCTGCTGGCGGCGGGGCTGGTGGGGCTGGGACTGGCGCATCATCTGATGGCCTATTGGTTGGCCTGGGCGGTCCTGGGCGCCGGGATGGCGTGCGGCCTTTATGACGCGGGGTTCGCCACCCTAGCGGCGGTTCTCAAGGAAAAATCGGCGCTGACCATTGCCCGGCTAACGCTGCTCGGCGGATTGGCGAGTACGGTCTGTTGGCCGATCAGCCATTTCTTGATCGAGACGATTGGCTGGCGCGCGGCGTGTTTCGTCTATGCCGGGTTGCATGTCTCGGTCAGCCTGCCGATCTTTCTGCGGCTCTTGCCAAAACAGGCGGTAACGCCGGTCGCAGCAGCACGCGCTGTGGCGGGGCCAACGGCGGCGGAGCGACCGTTGATGCTGACGATGGGGGCGATTCTGGTGCTGCAAACCCTGCTGTCAGCCACGATGGCGGTGCATCTGCCGGGTCTGCTGCAAGCCTCTGGCCTCAGTCTGACGGGGGCTGTCGCGATTGCGGCTTGGCTCGGCCCGGCGCAGGTTGTGGCGCGGGCGGTGCAAACGCTGTTGACGGCGCGGTTGACACCGCTGGCGACGCTGTTCATCGCCGTCGGGGCGGCGGGCTGTGGTCTGGCGCTTCTGCTCCTGACCTTGACCGTTTGGTCGTGGCCCTTGCTGGCGGTGGTCGGTGTGTTGATCTATGGCGCCGGGAACGGTCTGCTGACGATTGCCAAGGGCACGCTCCCGCTCCAGCTTTTCGGGCGGGAGCGGTATGCGCGCGTGCTTGGCCATCTAGCGGCGCCTAGTCTGATTGCTCAAGCCTTGGCGCCCTTGTTGCTGACGTGGGCGTTAACGCAGACCGCCATGTCCGGGCTTGTCGGTGGGTTGGTGGCGCTGGTCGCCGTTAGCCTGGGGCTGACGGCGGTGCTGGGGCGCCAGGTTAAAGCTGCCCCGGTTCCGTCCCCGTTGCCAGCGGAAAGCCTTCATCGGCCCAGCCGGTAAGCCCGCCCAGCATTAGCTTAACCTTCCGTCCGAGTTCCGACAGGCGCAGGGCGCCCCGGTCGGCGCCGTTACAATGCGGCCCGGCGCAATAGACGACGAACAGCGTCTCCTGCGGCCACGCCGATAGCCGCTCTTCGGTCATTTCGCGGTAGGGCAGGTTCAGCGCGCCGGGCACATGGCCGCGCGCATAGGCGCCGGGGCCGCGCACTTCCAGCAGCACGAAATCCGGCTGGCCACTTTTCAGCGCCTCATGCACATCGGCGCAATCGGTTTCGAACGCCAGACGCGCGGCAAAATGGGCGCGGGCAACCTCTGGCGCGGCGGCGGGAATGGCGGCAACGAAGGACGGCTGGGGCATGGGGATTCTCCTCTCTCGGGCTGTCGATGGCCTTAGACTGCCGCACGGGAGGGGCGTTGACGATTGGCCTGAAGGACAAGTATCGTCAAGATCATGCCAAAAGCCGAAACCCCGCCGCTGCCGAATTCCACCGTCGTCGCCCTGGCCTACGATGGTCTGTGCCTGTTCGAGTTTGGCGTGGTGGCGGAAGTCTTCGGCCTCGCGCGCCCGGAAATCACCCGGCCCGATTGGTATAGTTTCAAAATTGCTGCCGTCGATCCGTTGCCGCTGCGCGCGCAGGGCGGCTTATTGCGCATCGAGGCGGATGGCGGGTTGGAGCTGCTGGAGACCGCCGGGACGATCCTCGTGCCCGGTTGGCGCGGCGTAACAGGCAACGTGCCGGACGCTCTCTGTGCGGCCCTACAGGCCGCCGCTGCGCGCGGGGCGCGGGTTCTCTCGATCTGTTCCGGTCTGGTGGTCCTGGCAGAAGCCGGGCTTTTGGCCGGGCGGCGGGCGACGACCCATTGGCGCTATCTTGACGCCGTGCGCCAGCGGTTTCCCTGGCTGACGCTCGACCCCAACGTGCTGTATGTCGATGAAGGGCCGGTGCTGACCTCCGCAGGCAGTGCGGCGGGGATCGACCTCTGTTTGCATCTGGTGCGCCGCGACTTTGGGGCGGAGATCGCCAATCTCGTCGCCCGCCGTCTCGTCGTCGCCCCGCATCGGGATGGCGGGCAGGCGCAGTTTATCGACCGGCCCATCCCCAACCGCGCAGGCACGCTGTTCGCCGCCCTCTTCGAACGGGTGCAGGAAGATCTGACTGCGGAATGGCCGATTGACCGGCTGGCCAGCCTTGCCGGGATGAGCCGCCGCACGTTTCTGCGGCGCTTTCAGGCGGCGACTGGGCAGACCCCCGCCGATTGGCTGCTGGGGCTGCGGCTGCAAACGGTCCGCGATCTGCTGGAAACCAGCGATCTTTCGGTCGAGGACGTGGCGGCGCGCGCCGGGTTCGGCAGTGCGGCTACCCTGCGCCACCACTTCCGGCACAAGCTGGATATGACGCCGCAAGCCTATCGCCAGCGCTTTACGCGCGCGGCCCCTGCGACCGCGAAGACCTTGCCGCGCCGCGAAGACAGGTCTATCGTCGGCCATCGAAATAAAATGTCGTGAGGAAACCCGCGTCATGTTGAAGTTTTTTGCCGCTCTTCGCCAGCCGTTGCTGGCCCGTCAACTCGCCAACGCTTCCTGGATGACCAAGGCCGTGGCCATCCTCATCGGCTCGCTGGTGTTGGCCGCGTCGGCGCAAATCCAAGTGCCGATGTATCCGGTCCCGATGACCATGCAGACCTATGCCGTCTTGATTATCGGCGCCCTCGGCGGCCGTGTGATCGGGGTTGGCGCGATTGCCGCCTATCTGCTGGAAGGCGCGATGGGCCTGCCGGTGTTTGCGGGCGGCGCTTCGACGGCGGCCTTCTTCGGCCCGACCGCAGGCTTCCTAATCGGCTTCCTGATCAGTGGCGCGCTTGCCGCTTTCGCCGCCGAACGCGGTCTGCTGCGTGGTTGGGTGAGCGCGATTGCAGCGCTGACCGTCGCCCATCTCGCGGTTTTCATTCCGGGCGTGCTGTGGCTCTCGACCTTTGTTGGCTTCGAGAAGGCCATCGCCGTCGGTTTCGTGCCCTTCATTGCGGGCACGGTGCTGAAGACCGGCCTTGCGGTGCTAACCGTCCGTAAGGCGGACGCACGTTAAGCGACGACCGGGGCGGGCGTGATCCCCTTACGCCCGCACCATCTTCTGTGTCTGCTGACGTTCGTCGGGCGGGGCTATGCCGATAGCTTCGCCCGTCGTCTTTTGGCGGTGGTGGAGAGCCTGAAGGCAGGCACCCCCGCCCGGTTGGTGACCGGGCCGGACGCAATTTGCGCGGGTTTGCTTGGTTGCACCAACGACGATGGCCATTGCCGCCAACCCAGCGTGACCGCCCGCGACGCCGACGCCCTGCGCTTGCTCCAGCCTCATTTCGACGGCGGTTTGACGGTGGGGGCGGAAATCCCCGGCCTATTGGCTCGGCGCGCCGCCCTCCGGGTGGCCTATCGCGACGGCGCCTTTCGCGCGGCCTGCCAGGGCTGCCCCTGGCAAGGGTTCTGTGCGGAGATTGCTAGGGGCGGCTATGCGGGGGCGTGTTTTTAGGGAACCGGGGTTACATCGGCCAGCGCCTCGGCCCCATCGGCGCGCAGTCCAGCGATGACGCCCAGCCGATCTTCCGCCGGGCGGTTCTGCGAGAGTTTCCATTTCCCGGCCAGGGTGGCGATGGGCAGCTTGAAGGCGGTAATCCCCTTCAGCATGGCGGCAATATAGCTCTCTGGCGCGTCGGAAACCTGCCAGCGTTCGGCGCGGTGGCTTTCAAATTTATCCGTCAATCGGACCAGCAGGGCGCGCATCGCCGCCGGGTCGGTGATCGCCTCGGCGGTGCCGGTGACATCGACAAGCTGGTAATTCCAGGTCGGCACCGCTTTGCCGTGCTCCTGCTTCGTTGGATACCAACCGGGCGAGATATAGCCGTCCGGCCCTTGAAAGATGATCCGCGACGGCGCGGTAAAGACGGCTGCGCCCTGCGGATTGGGCTTGGCGAAATGACCGTAGAGGGTACCGTGCGCCCCTTCTTCCGGCGCCAGGATCAGCGGCAGACCCGTGACCAGCGGCGCGCCGCCCGCCGGGTCCGCCGTCGTCAGCAGCGCGAAGGGATGCGCGGCGATAAAAGCGTGCAGGGCAGCGCGGTCGGTTTCGGCGAAGGCGGGCGGGATATACATGGGGCACTCTCGACAGTTAGGCGCCCAAAAGCTTAAGCCCGACCGTGACCGCCACGGCAAGCCCCAGAGCTACGGCCAATTGTCCGGTCAGCCGTGCACCAAGATAGGCCGCCCCCGCCCCTGCCCATTCGGCAGGGCCGCCCTTCAACAGTGCAGGCAGCACCAGCGCGGCGAACATGGCCCCGGGGAGATGGTGCAAAAAGGCATCGAGAAACGGCGACGGCTTTAAAAAGCGCACCATCAGAATGCCGCCCGCGCGCACGGCAAAGCTGGCGGCGCCCATCGCAATGAAAGCGAGCAGGGTGAGGCTATCGACGCGGAGCATCTCCGCCAGGCTGGGGAAACTCATGCGGCGGCCCTCTGAAACTGTGGTTTCCTGGCGTCACGCAGCGCCCCGGCCAGCGATCCGGCAATGCCGCCGATCAAGATGTACCAAGCGCCCGGTAGGGTCAGGCTGGCCACCCCGGCGCAGGCGGCGGCGACGCCCCAGGGCATCAGATCGGCAGGGCTGCGGTAGAGGCCTTGCAGCAGCGAGACGAAAACGGCGGTGCCGACGATGCCAAGGCCCAGGGCTTCCGGGTTCGGTACCAAGCCGCCCGCAAACCAGCCGATCCCGCCAGAAATCGCCCAGAAGCTATACAGGCAGGCGGCGGACCCCAGGTAATAGCTGGCGCGCACGGCATCCCCGTCCGGCCCGCGCAGCGCCTTGATGGTTACGGCCCAATTTTCATCGGCATTGAAGGCGGCGGCGGCCAGTGCGCGCGGCAGCCCGAGCGGTAGCAGTAGGTCTTTCAACGCTGCCGTTTGCAGCAGATAGCGCAGGTTCAGGATCAGCACGGCCAGCGCCAGCACGGGAATCGCGGGCGGCTGGGTCCAGAGTTCGAGGGCCAGCAATTGGCTGGACCCGGCGAAAACGATCAGGCTCATCAGCACGGTTTCGGCGGTGCTATAGCCCTTACCGGCGGCGATCAGCCCATAGACCAGCCCGAAAATGACGACGCTGAAGGCAAGCGGTAGGCAGGCGATAAAGCCCGCCCGAAAACCATAGACCGGGGGAGACACGGGACGCTTCCTATACCCAAGGGCCGATCGACCGGATCGGCACGGAGGGATAGGCTAGCGGGGCAGTCGATGCGCGGTCTTGAACGAAATTGCGCGGCCCTGGGAAGGGCCGCGCGCCAGCACGTCTAGCGGAGATTGGCGGGGGTCAATGGGCGTCCATCGGCTCCAGGTCATTCTGTTTGATCGCGGCCAGGGCAAGGTCGCGCGTGGTGGCAATGGCCATCGCGGTTCCATCGGCCCCGAAAATTCCATAGGCAGCTTGGCCGTCATGAATGACCGGCTTCACATAGGCCACCCCGCCTGCGCCCAGCGCGGCGAAATCGGTGGGGGTGAAACTGGTGGGGCGCTGCATGAACAACATGGTGTCGTCCTTTCTGTCTTTGACGCTCCCGCTTCGGTCTGCGCGGTGCCAGAGGGAAGGGGACGCTTCGGGGCCAGTATCACCGACGGGTGCGCGTTTGTCGCCCGTATGCGGTTACTGTGACGGGAAAATTCTTAAGAAGCAATTACCGATGCCTGAGACAAATCTCAGTCCGGCGCCACGTCGAGAGTCTTGGGTTTCGGCGCGGGGGCCTTGACCGGCGTTTTAATTTCGACCGTGCGCACGGTGATTTCCGGCATCGGGCGGTGGAGGTCGACGTTCAGCAGGCCATTATCGATCTCGGCACCCGTAACCTCGATCCCCTCGACCAGCACAAAGGTGCGCTGGAATTGCCGCGCGGCAATACCCCGATGCAAAAAGATCCGATTGGGATCGTCTTGCTGGCGGCCGCGGATCACAAGCTGGTTGTTCTCGATCTGGATCGATAGGTCTTCGCGCCGAAACCCGGCAACGGCCAGGGTGATGCGTAGGCTGTTTTCGCCGGTCTGTTCGATATTATAGGGCGGGTAGCCCTCGTTCGCGCTTTTGGCAATCCGGTCGAGCGTGCGTTCGACATGCTCGAACCCTAAGAGAAACGGCGAATTCAGCACCGAAACGCGGGTCATAATGTCCCTTCTCCTTCGATAAAGCGAGCGGGCAAATACCCTCCGACCCGGAACGGCATCAGAGGGGGGATTAGTCACCCCGCATACATGGCATTGCCGGGGCGCTTCATCAAGAGAGCCGTAAGGGTTTTCGAAAGATAACAAATCTGTTAATGTTTCCTATGGCCTTCGTCATTCGATATTACAGCGTCGACGTTCAATCAGGGATTGCGTCCCTGCCAGCTTCCCTGATTGCGCGGTATATCGCTTTGACGGAACGCATGATTGACTATGGCCCGAACCTTGGGGCGCCGCATACCAAAGCGCTGGGGGATGGTCTATTCGAATTACGTCTGAAAAGCGCCGATGGTATCGCTCGGGTTTTCTTCGCTCTACAGGCGGGGCAGATCATTGTGATGCTGCATAGTCTTGTGAAGAAAAACCAAAAGACTCCGCCGCGTGATCTGCGGCTTGCCGTTTCCCGTTTGCAGGAGATCCGCCGTGCCCCACGATGATGCCCCGCTGTCCCATGATACCTTTGTTGCGGCGCTCCTGGCAAACCCAGCCGTCAAAACGGAATATGACCGGTTAGCAGCAAGTGAGATGCCCGCTTTTGATGCAATCCTCGCAGCCCGGCGCGAGGCGGGTTTAACCCAAGCCGAAGTGGCCGAACGGATGGGGACCAAGGCGCCTGCGGTCGCGCGGTTGGAACAGGCGCTGGTGACCGGGCGACCGTCGCCATCGCTTGCAACCCTTAATCGTTATGCCCGGGCGCTCGGGAAAAAGCTGGAAGTTCGGCTCGTCTAGCCGATGGATTTCCCCTTGTACCGGCAAAATTCCGTCACCGGGCAGCGGTCACACTCCGGTTTCCGGGCCTTGCAGATGTAGCGGCCGTGCAGGATCAACCAATGGTGGGCGTGGCGCAGCCATTGGACGGGGATGCGCTTTAGCAACGCTTCTTCGACGGCGAGAGGCGTTGCGCCGGGGGCGAGGCCGGTGCGGTTGCCGAGGCGGAAAATGTGGGTATCGACCGCCATTGTCGGTTCGCCGAAATAGACGTTCAGCACGACATTGGCGGTCTTGCGACCGACGCCGGGCAGGGCTTCCAAATCCTCCCGGCGGGCGGGGACGTCGCCGTTGAAGCGATCCAGCAAGATTTGGCTCAGCGCCAGCACATTCTTGGCCTTGGCGTTGAAGAGGCCGATGGTCTTGATGTGGTCGCGGATACCGTCTTCCCCCAACGCCACCATTTTTGCCGGGGTATCGGCGGCGGCGAATAGGCCGCGCGTTGCTTTGTTGACCGATACATCGGTTGCCTGGGCCGAGAGCACGACCGCGACCAGCAGCGTATAAGCGCTGGAATACTCAAGCTCGGTCTTCGGGTCGGGATTAGCGGCGGCGAGGGTCGCGAAAAACCCGTCGATCTGGGCCTTCGTCATCTTCGGCGACGCGGGGGGCGGCGTTTCGGCCATCATATCCTTCCGGGCGGGGTTACGCTGTTGACTTTGCCGAGGCTGGGCGCAAGATCAAGGCCCATGTCTCTTTCACCGCCGGATATAGCCGAAACTGCGGACCCGGGGCCTGTGGTTTTCGATGCCGAATTGCGCCCGCACCGCTCGCTGTCGATGCGGGGCTTTCGGCTGTTGATGGGGGCGGTGATTGCCGTCAGCGCTATTGCGGGCGGGGCGGTCTATGTCGCCGGGGCCTGGCCGGTGATCGGGTTCATGGGCGCCGATATTCTGCTGATTTATTGGGCTTTCCGCGCCTCCTACCGGGCGGCGAAACGCTGCGAGCGGTTGCGGCTGACCCCCGCGTGGCTCACCATCCAGCGCATCGACCCGCGCGGGCGCGGCCGGACGGAAGCCCTGCGGCCCCACTGGTTGCGCGTCGAGTTGGATGACCCCGCCGGGCCGTCCTCCCCCCTGCTGCTGTGGAGCCACGGGCGCGCGACGCCGGTCGGCAGTTTCCTGCCACCGACGGAACGCGAACGGTTAGCCGCGTCCCTCCGCGCCGCGCTGGGGCGGCTGCGGTTCGAGCCGATCCGCTGATCTGGCGAGCCTGCCAGCCCGGCCTTGCGGAAAACCACAATGGACCTGATGGATTTTCCGCAGGTAACGTCTATCCTTAATAAATAAGACCAAAATCGGGAGGAAAGCCTTATGAAACGGTTCCTACTGTCTGCCCTGGCCACGACCACTCTGCTGGCAGGGGCGGCCCACGCCCAGGATTATCCGAACAAGCTGATCACGGTCATCGTCCCCTTCGCGGCGGGCGGGCCGACCGATACGGTCGCGCGGCTGGTTGGCCAGTCGATGAGCAAGTCGCTGGGCCAGCAGGTCATCATCGAAAACGTCGGCGGTGCCGGTGGTACGCTGGGCGCGGCGCGCGTGGCGAAAGCCGCGCCGGACGGCTATACGGTGCTGCTGCATCACATTGGTCAAGCGACCAGCGTGGCGCTTTATCGTAAGCTACCCTACGATACGCTGAATGATTTCGCCCCGGTCGGCCTGATCACCGATGTGCCGATGACCTTCGTGGCGAAAAGCGCTTTTCCGGCGAAAGACCTGAAAGAACTGGTCGCTTACGCCCAGGCGAATAAGGACAAAGTATCCTACGCCAATGCGGGCGTTGGTTCCGCCTCGCATCTCTGCGGTATGCTGTTCATGACGGCGATCAAGGCCGAGCTGACCACGGTTCCCTATAAGGGGACCGGCCCGGCGATGAACGATTTGCTGGGCGGTCAGGTCGATTTCATGTGCGATCAGACCACCAATACCACCAGCCAGATCAAGGGCGGCAAGATTAAGGTCTATGGCGTTACCACCAAGACCCGCGTGCCGTCGCTGAACGAAGTGCCGACGATGGACGAAGCCGGTCTGCCGGGCTTCGAAGTCGCGGTGTGGCACGGTCTCTACGCGCCGAAGGGCACGCCGCAACCGGTCATCGCCAAGCTGACCAAGGCTTTGCAGGAAGCCTTGAAAGACCCGAATGTCGTCACCCGCTTTGCCGAACTGGGGACCGAGCCGGTCAGCCCGGACCGCGCGACGCCGGAAGCCTTGGGCAAGCACTTGAAGGCCGAAATCGACAAATGGTCGCCGATCATCAAGGCGGCGGGGGTTTACGCGGATTAATCGGCCAAGGCCGCGTTGATCCTCGGGGCGGGGGGAAACTCCCGCCCTTTTTAATGAGAGACCTGACAGGGCGCGCTAGGCGCGGCCTTGTGGTTCCCTAACATCATACCGCCGCAACAAGGCGGATTTTGCGGACGCATAACCCTGGGAGGGGACGGGCATGGCTTTATCCATCCGCCATCCGAAAGACTTCCTGTCCGGCGTGATCTTCATCGCGCTCGGCCTGGGCTTTCTCTATATCGCGCAAGATTATCGCATGGGCACGGCGACCCGCATGGGGCCGGGCTATTTTCCGTCGATCCTGGCAGGCATTCTAACCCTGATCGGCCTTACCACCAGTTTGCGGGCCTTGTTCCGTGACGGCGAGAAGGTCGAAGGTTTTGCCTGGAAGCCGCTGGTTATTGTGCTGGTGGGCACGGTGCTGTTCGGCGTGCTGGTGCGCGATGCTGGGCTGATCGTTGCCCTGCTGGCCTATATCGGTATCACGGCCACGGCCTCGATCTATTTCCACTGGCGGCCGACGCTGATGATGGCGGTCGGGCTGACGGTGTTTTCCGTCATTATCTTCATCAAAGCCTTGGGCCTGCCGATCCCGATGATCGGCGCCTGGTTCGGCGCGTAAGGAGGCCCTGGGCATGGAACTTCTCGCTAATCTCGCGACCGGCATCGAAGCCGCGATCACCTTTCAAAATCTCCTGTACTGCCTGGGCGGGGTGCTGCTTGGCACGCTGATCGGCGTGTTGCCGGGCTTGGGGCCGGTGGCGACCATCGCCATGCTGCTGCCCGCGACGTTTGCCCTGCCGCCGCTGTCCGCCCTGATCATGCTCGCGGGTATTTATTACGGCGCGCAGTACGGCGGCTCAACGACCGCCATTCTGATCAACCTGCCGGGTGAATCTTCGTCGGTCGTGACGGCGCTCGACGGCTATCAGATGGCCCGCCAGGGCCGGGCCGGAGCGGCGCTGTCCACGGCGGCGCTGGGGTCGTTCTTCGCGGGATCGGTGGCGACGCTGCTGCTGGCGGTTTTTGCGCCGCCGCTCGCCGAAATGGCGTTGAAATTTGGCCCCGCCGAATATTTCTCGCTGATGGTCTTAGGCTTGGTCGCCTCCGTCGCCCTCGCCCACGGCTCCTTGCTGAAAGCCATCGGCATGATCGTGCTCGGGCTGCTGCTCGGGCTGGTTGGGGCCGACGTCAACAGTGGCACGCCGCGCTTTACCTTCGATATCCCCGAACTCGCCGATAACATCAACTTCGTCGCCCTGGCGATGGGCATGTTCGGCGTCGGCGAGATCATCAAGAACCTCGAAAGCGAGGGTAACCGCGAGGTGATGATCAAGAAAGTGACCGGCCTGCTGCCGACGCGGGACGATTTCAAAGCGATCTGGAAGCCGGTGCTGCGCGGCACGGGGCTTGGCTCCATCCTCGGTATTCTGCCGGGCGGCGGGGCGATCCTCTCGTCCTTTGCGGCCTACTCGCTGGAAAAGAAACTGTCGAAGACGCCGGAACGCTTCGGCAAGGGTGCCATCGAAGGCGTGGCTGCGCCGGAAAGCGCCAATAACGCCGGGGCTCAGACCAGCTTCATCCCGATGCTAACCCTCGGCATTCCGTCGAACCCCGTGATGGCCTTGATGGCCGGCGCGATGATCATTCAGGGCATCCAACCGGGGCCGCTGGTGATGACCGAACAGCCGACGCTGTTCTGGGGGATCATCGTGTCGATGTGGATCGGGAATTTCTTCCTGGTCATCCTGAATCTGCCGATGATCGGCCTATGGGTGCGCCTGCTGACCGTGCCCTATCATCTGCTGTTTCCGGCGATTCTCGCCTTCTGCGGTATCGGGGTCTATAGCCTCAACAACACCAGTTTCGACGTGTTCCTGATGGCCGGGTTCGGCGTCGCGGGCTACATCTTCGCGAAACTGGAGTGCGAGCCTGCGCCCTTGTTGCTGGGCTTCATCCTCGGGCCGATGATGGAAGAAAATCTGCGCCGCGCCATGACCCTGTCGCGCGGCGATGCGATGGTCTTCGTCGAACGGCCGATCAGCGCGACCATGCTGGTGCTCTCGGCACTGGCCTTGATCGTCGTCCTCAGCCCCACGATCCGCAAAAAGCGTGAGGAAGCCTTCCAAGAGGAATGAGCGTCTACTGCGTGTAAGGCTTGCCAGCCCCGATCAACTATGATCATGAAAGGGAGCATTTTAGGAGAATACGGGGTATGGCAGCACCACGCGCGAATCTGAAGACCTTGGCCGAACATCTCGGCCTGTCGGTCACGACCGTCTCGCGGGCGCTGAAAGATGGGCCGGAGGTGCGCCCGGAGACGATTGCCAAAGTAAAAGCCGCCGCCGCCGAATTCGGCTATGTGCCGAATATCGGCGGTGTGCATTTGCGCACCGGGCGGACGATGAAAATCTGCTCGATCCTCTATGCACCCGAGGTTGGTGATTATGGCGACCCGGCGTTTTTGGCGCAGGTGGAGAGCCTGTCGAACGGGCTGGAGCCCGCCTTTTATAATCTGATGGTTTTGGCCCAAACGGCCGGGCAGGCGCCGCTCGATCCGGTGCGCAAGGTGCTCGACCAGCGCCTTGCCGATGCGGTGATTTTCTCGCGCACGCAGCCACAGGACGCGCGGGCGGCCTATTGCCTGGAGCGGGATTTTCCCTTCGTTAGTTTCGGGCGCACCGCGCTTCCCACCCCGCACGCCTATATCGATCATGACGACGAGGGGGCGGTCTTCGATGCGGTGACGGCGCTGATCCGCGATGGTCACCGGCGGATTGCCCTTCTGAACCCGACGGGCGGTCTAACCTATCTTGGTTTGCGCGAGCAGGGTTACCGGCGCGCTTTCGAGGCGGCAGGCCTGCCTGTCGATCCGGCGCTGCTGCGGCTCGCTCCCCTCTCGGTTCGTGCGCATCGGGAGGCGGTCATGGCGCTGCTGGCGGAAGCGCCGAGCGTCACTGCCTTTGTGGGCGCCAATCAAATGTCGGTCGTCGGCGCCCTCGAAGCGATTGTCGAAACTGGGCGCGATACCGGGCGCGATGGGCTGCGCGTCGTTGGTTTCGGCGGCATGCCATTCCGCATGCTGTCGGACCAAAAGGTGGTTTACTACTATCAGCCGCAGCGGCGCGTTGGGGCCCTGCTGGCGGAGCATTGTCTGGCGCTGCTGAACGGGGCGGACCCCGCGGGGCTGCAAACCGTACTGCCCTATACGCGGATCGAGGATTTGCGCCGCTTTCGCATCAATGAGGAACTGGGCGAATAGGCGTTTCCTAAGCGGGTTGAATTGGTCTAGGCTCCCGCCATGACCGCGCCCGAGTTGACCCATAATCTGCCCGAACTATCCGTCGGCCAATTGTCGAACGCGCTTCAGCGCACCGTGGAGAATGCTTTTCCGCGCGTGCGGGTGCGCGGCGAAATCTCCGGCTTTAAGCGCGCCCCTTCGGGCCATCTCTACCTCACCCTCAAAGACCCGGATGCGGTTCTCGGTGCTGTGTGCTGGAAGGGCGTCGCCGCCCGCCTGTCCATCCGGCCCGAAGACGGGATGGAGGTGATTGCCACCGGTAAGTTGACCACTTTCGCCGGGCAGTCGAAATATCAACTCGTCATCGATCAGATGGAACTGGCCGGGCGCGGGGCGCTGCTGGCGCTGATCGAGGAGCGGAAGCGCCGCCTGGCCTCCGAAGGGCTGTTCGAGGCGGCGCGCAAGCGCCCGTTGCCGCTGCTGCCGCGCGTGATTGGCGTCGTCACCTCCCCCACCGGGGCGGTCATCCGCGATATTCTGCATCGGTTGAACGACCGTTTTCCGCGCCCCGTGCTGGTCTGGCCGGTGCTGGTGCAGGGGGAACAGGCGGCGGCGCAGATCGTCGCCGCGATCCGGGGCTTCAATCAATTGCCGGACGGCGGACCGATCCCGCGCCCGGATGTGCTGATCGTCGCGCGCGGGGGCGGGTCGATTGAAGATCTGATGGCGTTTAACGAGGAAGCGGTGGTGCGCGCGGCAGCGGCCAGTGCGATCCCGCTGATTTCCGCCGTGGGCCATGAAACCGATACAACGCTGATCGATTTTGCGTCCGACCGCCGCGCCCCGACGCCGACCGCCGCCGCCGAAATGGCCGTGCCGGTGCGGGCTGAGTTGCGCCAGGCGGTGCGGGAGCGCGGGCAACGGCTCGATCAGGCCGCCGACCGTCTGCTACAGGACCGTAACTTACGCCTCGATGCCCTGGCGCGTGGCTTGACCGATCCGCGCCGGGCGGTGGCGGAAGCCCGTCAGCGTTTGGCTGACCGGGATCAACGCTTGCAGCAGGCGATGCGTCAGCGGCTGGCGGTGCAGCGGGCATCGGTCGCGACCTTAGGCGCCCGCCTGCCGCATCCGCAGGCGCAAATCACCCTGGCGCGCAGCCGGTTTGTGGCCGAAGGCAAAGCGCTCGATCAGAGTGTGCAGCGGCAGGTTTTCGTCTGCGGGCAACGGCTCGACGGCTTGGCGGCACGCTTACGGGTCGAACCCCTGCGGCAAGAGTTAGGCCGTCAAGCCCAAGGGCTGCGGCAATTGGCGGATCGGTTGCCGGTGGCTTACGCGCAAATGCGCCGTCTGCGCGAGGACCGGCTGGGCGGCCTTGGGCGGTTGCTGGAGAGTTATTCCT
Source organism: Elstera cyanobacteriorum (assembly GCF_002251735.1). NCBI lineage: Bacteria > Pseudomonadati > Pseudomonadota > Alphaproteobacteria > Rhodospirillales > Rhodospirillaceae > Elstera > Elstera cyanobacteriorum. Next base: position 129,078 of record NZ_NOXS01000034.1, read on the forward strand.
ATAAGGGCACGCTGGCGCGCGGCTTTGTTGTGCTGCGGGATGAGGCGGGGGCGCTGCTGTCGGGCCTCTCCGCGCTGCCCGCCGGGCAGCGGGTGGTCCTGGAAGCGCAAGACGGCACCCGCACAGCGGAACTGCTGGGGGAAGGCGCCCCGCCGCCGACGCGCCCGGCAAAACCCAAGTCCAAGGCGGCTGCCGCAACCCAGGAGAGCCTGTTTTGATCCGTTATCTGGCCGCTGGCGTTGCGCTGCTGCTCTCCACCGCAGCGGTGGCCTTCACCCTTGATGCACCGGTCGAACAGGGGCGGTTGGTCCGCGGGCAAACGGCGCCGGGGGCCCAGATTTTGCTGGATGGCAAGCCGCTGCCCGTCTCCGCCGCCGGGGCTTTCGTCTTCGGTCTGGCCCGGGACGCCAAGGGCAGCATCACCCTCAGCGAAAACGGCGTGGCGACCGTGCTGCCGATTGCAGCGAAAGTCTGGGATATTCAGAAGATCGACGGGTTGCCGCCTGCTAAGGTCAATCCTGACCCTGAAGGGATGAAGCGCATCCAGGCCGAAGCGGCGCAATTGAAAACCGTGCGGGCGCTGGTTAGCGATCTCACGGGGTTTGCCGAGGCGTTTCAATGGCCCGCCGAGGGGCGGATCAGCGGTATTTATGGCTCGCAGCGGATTTTGAACGGCGAGCCGCGCGCCCCGCACTTGGGCCTCGATATTGCCGGGCCGACGGGAACGCCCATCCGTGCCCCCGCATCGGGGAAGATCGTGCTGGCGGAACCCGATTTGTTTTTCACCGGGCGAACGCTGATTCTGGATCACGGCCACGGCGTCGCGTCGATCTTCGCCCATCTATCGGCAAGTTCGGTGACGGTAGGTCAGGCGATCCAAGCCGGGCAGGAAATCGGCCGGGTCGGGGCGACGGGCCGCGTGACCGGCCCGCACTTGCATTGGGGCGTCTATTGGGGCAGCGTCACGGTCGATCCGCGCCCGCTGCTGCCTTCCCAAGACCCGACGCCGCTGCCGTAACCCGGATTTAGGCTAAGGCGGCCAGCGCCGTCACGGCCCGTTCGCGGGCAGCGTGATAGCTGCGCGCGGTATTAGCAGCTTCCATCGCAACGCCAGCGATACGATCGCGCTGCCAGCCGGGCAGGGAATTGAAGGCGCGGCCGGCCGCCGCTTTGGCCTTGCCGTCCAAATCCTGTTCCAGCGCGCGGGAGAGCGTTTGATAGACCTTGCTCACCTCACCGACGACGGCTCCCGTCGCGGTCAGCAGGATCGTCATGGCCGACCGATCAGCTTCGGGGTCGATCAGGGTCGTATCGGAAACCAGTTTAAGATGCGCCATCGTCCCTTCTCCTTGCGGCGAATGAACGGACGATAGCGCATGTTTTCTGCGGTTTCTAGAGGATTTGTTAAAGTAATTTCTTACGAATTGAGCAACCTTGTATAACGCTTTGATGCAGAAAGGTTTTACCTGTTATACGGTTTCCTGACCGATTTCGGCAAGCCGGGTCTGCATCGCCATCTGCGACAGGGCATCGAGCCGCAGGGCCGCGAAAATCTTGACCCGATGTTCAAGCTGGCGGAAGGCCAATCGGTAGGCGTTCATTTGGGCGAGATCATCGCCTTCCGGAGCCAGGCCAACGGGATCGTCCACTTCCCAATGGGCGACGATGGGGCTGCCCGGCCATGCGGGAAGCGCCGTACCCGGTTCGCCGACGATGAAGATGAAATCCATGACGGGGGAGGCGGCGGCGGCAAACTCGTCCCAGCTTTTGCTGCGCAGGGTATCGGCGGGTAGATTGAGCGAGGCGAGCAGGCGTAGCGCATAGGGATTGGGCGCGGCGGCCGGGGCGCTGCCGGCGCTATAGGCTTTAAACCGGCCCTTGCCCCATTCGTTCAGCAAGGCTTCGGCCATGATGCTGCGCGCCGAATTCTGCGAGCACAGAAACAGCACGTTATAGATTTTTTCCATTGGAAACCCCCTTCGGGCTGGCGTCGCGGGACGGGCGACGCAAAGGGCGTAGCATTCCTTGATTGCCGATTGATGACGCATCCGTCAGCCGGGGCAGAAAAACGCCGCCGATGCAGGGCAGCGGCGGCGAAAGGCACCAAGGGACTTGCACATCATCCTACCGGGCACGGGTAAAGCCCGGCTTAACGGCGGGGGCGATTTTTCGGGGATTAGCCGCGCCCGTGACCGTCCTTATGCAGCGCGCGCAGCTTTTCCTTCTGGTCGGGGGTCAGGCCGTCCATGACCTTTTTCATCGCGGCGCGGAAGGTATCGCGTTCGGCGCTGGTCATCTGTTCGCGGGTCTTGCCGCCGCGCGCCTTATCCAACTCGGCCTTTTGCTCCGGCGTCAGGATCTTTTCGAAGTCGGCCCGGCGTTGTTCCATGCGGTCGTGCATCGGCTTGCGGGCGGCATCGAGCTTGGCCTTTTGATCGGGCGTCAGGCTGGCCATCACTGCGTCATGGGCCTTGCGCATATCGCTGCGCGCGGCTTCCAGCTTGGCTTTTTGTTCCGGCGTCAGCACCTCGTCCATCGCCTTGCGATAGGCGTGAAACTCCCCGCGCGGTCCACCGTGCTGGGCAGCATGGTGCGGGGCGGGCTGCCCCGGGGAAGCGGGCGCCGGGGCCTGTGCCAGGGCGGCGGTGGCGAGCATGGTGGTGGCGGCCAGGGCGGTCAGAAAACGCTTCATGGTGGTGGCTCTCTTTTTCATCAGGTGAGGGATTATTGTGTGAGGCCTCGTTTTGGGATAGGGCGGCGCCCTGGCATTCATCCCCGGTCCGATCTGCGTTTCTTGCAGGATGGCTATGTAAGTCTTGATTGGCTGCTAGCCCCCAGCCCATCTATCGAAGGGTAAGAGGCGGTGCCGATCCTGGGCCGCCCAAGGAATGAGACGCGATGGATCACGCTCCCGATACCTGGTACGGCACAACGGTTCTGTGCGTGCGCAAGAACAACGAGGTCGTGCTGGCCGCCGACGGTCAGGTGACGTTCGGCAATACGGTTCTAAAACATAACGCCCGCAAAGTGCGGCGGCTGGCGGACGGCGCGGTGATCGCCGGGTTCGCGGGGGCGACGGCGGATGCTTTCACCCTGTTTGAACGGCTGGAAGCCAAACTGGAAAAGCACCCCAAGCAGCTTACCCGCGCTTGCGTCGAGCTTGCTAAAGACTGGCGGACCGACCGCTATCTACGCCGCTTGGAAGCCATGATGGCGGTGGCGGATAAGGATGTGTCGCTGATTCTGACCGGCAATGGCGATGTGCTGGAGCCGGAAGACGGCGTGATCGGCATCGGTTCCGGCGGGCCGTTCGCTTTGTCGGCGGCGCGTGCCCTGATCGACGTGGACGGAATGGACGCCGAAACCATTGCGCGCAAGGCGATGAAAATCGCGGGCGACGTTTGCATCTACACCAATCACAACGTGATCCTGGAACGGCTATGACCAATTTCAGCCCGCGCGAGATCGTCTCCGAACTCGACCGCTTCATCGTCGGCCAGCAGGACGCCAAGCGCGCCGTGGCCATTGCCCTGCGCAACCGTTGGCGCCGCCAGCATCTGCCGGAAGGCCTGCGCAACGAGGTTCTGCCCAAGAATATTCTGATGATCGGGCCGACCGGGGTGGGGAAGACGGAAATCGCCCGCCGCCTCGCGCGCCTCGCCAATGCGCCCTTCATCAAGGTCGAGGCGACGAAATTCACCGAAGTCGGCTATGTCGGCCGCGATGTGGATCAGATCGTCCGCGATCTTGTCGAAATCGCCATCGGCCTTGCCCGCGAAACCCTGCGCAAGGACGTGCAGGTGAAGGCGGAAGCCCGCGCCGAAGACCGGGTGCTCGACGCCCTGGTCGGCCAGAGCGCTTCCCCGGAAACCCGGCAGAAGTTCCGCAAGATGCTGCGTGAAGGCCAACTCAACGACCGCGAGATCGAGTTGGAAGTGCAGGATACGGCTCCCTTCCAAATGCCGGGCTTCGACATTCCGGGCATGCCGGGCGGCCATGTCGGCGTGATGAACCTTCAGGACATGCTGGGCAAAGCCTTCGGCCAGGGTCGGACCAAGACCAAGCGCCTGACCGTGCAGGAAAGCCACACCGTCTTGCTGGCCGAAGAAGCCGATAAGCTGCTGGACGAAGATCAGGTGGTGCGCACGGCGATCACAGCGGTGGAGGAAAACGGCATCGTCTTCCTCGATGAAATCGACAAGATCTGCGCCCGGTCGGAACGGACCGGCGGCGATGTGTCGCGCGAAGGCGTGCAGCGCGACCTGCTGCCGCTGATCGAAGGCACTTCGGTTTCGACCAAATACGGGCCGGTGAAGACGGATCACATCCTCTTCATCGCGTCCGGCGCCTTTCATATCGCCAAACCCTCGGACCTGCTGCCGGAGCTGCAAGGCCGCCTGCCGATCCGGGTGGAGCTGCAACCGCTGTCGGTCGAAGACCTGCGCCGCATTCTGACCGAACCGGAAGCCAGTCTGATCCGCCAGTACGAAGCCTTGATGGCGACGGAACAGGTGACGCTGCGCTTCACCGATGAGGCGATCGACGCGCTGGCGGCCCTAGCGGCGGATATCAACCGTTCCGTCGAAAATATCGGCGCGCGGCGCCTGCATACGGTGCTGGAACGGCTGCTGGAGGATATCAGCTTCGATGCACCGGATAAGTCCGGCGCGACCGAGGAGATTACCGCCGCGCGGGTGGAAGAAAAGGTCGGCAGCCTCGCCAAAAAGGCGGATTTGTCGAAGTTCATCCTTTAGGGTCCGAACAATCGTTGACTCACGGGCTGACTGCCCTTATACGGACAAGCCATTTTTCTCGGGAGTTCCCATCGTGAAGCGCACTTACCAACCGTCCAAGATCGTCCGCAAGCGTCGGCACGGCTTCCGCGCCCGCATGGCGACCGTCGGCGGTCGCAATGTCCTGGCGAACCGTCGTAGCCAGGGCCGGAAGCGTCTGTCGGCCTAAGGCCCGGACCATCCAGATAAGGCGGCGGCGCCCGGCGCTGCCGCCTTCTGTTTTTGGGGGATACCCCATGCGGACGCCGCTCTATCCGTTAAAGCGCCGCGCCGATTTTCTGCGGGTTGCCGCCCTGCGTCGCAAATGGGCGATGCCTGGGCTTGTGTTGCAGGTCGCGCCCAATCCCGCGGATGCCGAGGCGAAACCGCGGATCGGTTTTACCGCCAGCCGCAAGGTCGGCGGGGCCGTACAGCGCAATCGCGCCCGCCGTAGGCTGCGCGAGGCGGTGCGCGCTATTCTTGCCCCCCATGCCGCCCCCGGTCTCGATTACGTCGTCATCGCCCGCGAAGAAACCGTGGTCCGCCCTTGGGGCGATCTGCTGCGCGATCTCGAAACCGCGATGCGCCGCTTAAAATCCTGGCGCGAGTCCGCGTGACCGCCCCGGCCCCCAGCATCGCGGCCCGGTTGCTGCGTGGCGCGGTCTACCTCTATCGGGGGACGCTCTCGCCGCTGTTACCGCGCGCCTGCCGGTTCGAACCAAGCTGTTCGGCCTATGCGCTGGACGCCCTTAGCCTGCATGGCGCGGGCATGGGGTCCTGGTTGACCTTGAAGCGTTTGTGCCGCTGCCACCCCTGGGGGGGATACGGGTATGATCCCGTCCCGCCCGTTTCGGGCTTTACGCCTGGGCGTTTTTCAGCGACACAGGTGCCCTCTTCTTCGCCCTCCCAAGAGTCGTGAGGCTGCCTTAGTATCATGGAACAACGGAACCTGATCCTTGCGATCGTGATTTCCATCGCCATTCTGGTCGGCTTCCAATTCTTCTTCGATCAGCCGAAGCCGCCCGCCCCGGCACCGCAAACCGCCAGCAGCCCCGCCGCGACCCCGGCCATTCCGGGCGCGGCGCCCGTTGCCCTGCCGGTCCTGCGCGAGCGGACGGAGATTCTGGCCGATAATCCGCGCGTGACCATCGAAACCCCGCGCACCAAGGGCTCCATTGCCTTGGTCGGTGGCCGGATCGACGATATCGTTCTGACTGGCTACCGCGAGACGGTCGATCCCAACAGCCCGCAGGTCACGCTGCTGCACCCCTTGGGCGCGAAGGATGCCTATTACGCCGAATTCGGCTGGTCCACGACCGATACCAGCCAGCCGGTCCCGTCGCAGGATACGCGCTGGACGGCGGATTTCGATAAGCTGACGCCGACCCAGCCGGTGACCCTAACGTGGGACAATGGCAAGGGCCTGACCTTCATCCGCCAATATACGGTGGATAAGGATTACATGATCACCGTAACTCAGCGTGTCGACAGCAAAGCGGCGACGCCGGTGGTGCTGCATCCTTACGCGCTGGCCTCGCGCTCCGGCACGCCGATCACCCAGGATTTCTTCATCCTGCACGAAGGCGCCATCGGCGTGCTGGGCGATGTGCTGCAAGAGCATAAGTACAAGGAACTGCGTGAAAAGCCCGAAATTACCGGCACCACCAAGGGCGGCTGGCTGGGCTTTACCGATAAATATTGGCTGGTCGCGCTCATCCCGGATCAGGCCGACAGCGTGAAGACCTCCTTCCGTTACAGCAAGCCGAACGGGATTGAAAAATTCCAGGTCGATTACCTTGGCGATGCGAAGACGCTGGCGCCGGGCGGCAGTGTCGAGGCGAACCATCGGCTGTTCGCCGGGGCCAAGGAAGTGTCGCTGCTTCAGCGCTATGAAACCGACCTGAAGATCAACCGCTTTGATTACGCGGTCGATTGGGGCTGGTTCTTCTTCTTCACCAAGCCGATCTTCCAGTTGATGGAAATCATCTATCATCAGGTCGGTAACTTCGGCATCTGCATTCTGGTGCTGACCGTCATCATCAAACTGCTCTTCTTCCCGCTGGCCAACCGGTCCTATGTGACGATGAGCAAGATGAAGAAGCTGACGCCGGTGATGCAGGAACTGCGCGAAAAATATGCGGGCGACAATGCCCGCATGCAGCAGGAACTGATGGGCCTGTATAAGCGCGAGAAGATCAATCCGCTGTCGGGCTGCTTGCCCATCGTCGCGCAAATTCCGGTGTTCTTTGCGCTCTATAAGGTGCTGTTCGTCACCATCGAAATGCGCCATGCGCCGTTCTTCGGCTGGATTCAGGATTTGTCGGCGGCGGACCCGACGACGGTGTTTAACCTCTTCGGTCTCATTCCGTGGGCGCCGCCGCACTTCCTGATGATTGGCGCTTGGCCGCTGATCATGGGCGTGACCATGTGGCTGCAAATGAAACTGAACCCAACGCCGACCGATCCGATCCAGGCGAAGATGTTCATGATCATGCCGGTGGTCTTCACCTTCATGCTCGGCAGCTTCCCCGCCGGTCTGGTGATCTATTGGGCGTGGAACAATACGCTGTCGATTGCCCAGCAATGGGTGATCATGCGGCGCCTGGGGGCGGCGTGAGCCAGCCCGCGCCGCAAGGCCCGCTGGAGGGCATGACGCCAAGCGATTGGGCAGCGGCCGTTGAGTTCGGTCGCAAGCTCTTCGCTGGGCCGTGCGACTTTGTGGCGGCGGTGCCGACGATTGACCGGTTGCCGCCGATCACCCTGACGGAAGTGGCCTTCGCCGGGCGCTCCAATGTTGGCAAGTCGAGTCTCGTGAACGCGCTGACGGGGCGCAGCACTTTGGCCCGCACCTCGAACACGCCGGGGCGCACTCAGCAGCTCAACTTCTTCTCGCTCGGGGAAAAGCTGCTGCTGGTCGATATGCCCGGCTATGGCTATGCCGAAGTGCCGAAGGCGGAAGCCGCGCGCTGGGCCGAGGTGATCGACCTTTATTTGCGCGGTCGCGCCTCCCTGCGCCGCGTCTGCCTGCTGGTCGATGCGCGCCACGGGGTGAAGAAGAACGATCTCGATAGTATGGATTGGCTCGACCAGCGCGCCGTGCCCTATCAGATCGTCCTCACCAAGGCCGATAAGCTGAAGCAGAAGGACCGGGAAGATTTGCTGGCCGCGACGGCGAAGACCATTTCCCGCCGCCCGGCCGCCCATCCCGATATTATCGTGACCTCTGCTGAAACCGGCGAGGGCATTCCGGCTCTGCGCGCGGTTTTGGGGCTGTTCGCGGCGGCTTAGGCCGCCGCCTCGGGCCGCGAGGCGATGACAGAGAACATCGATACCTCGCCGCCCGAAATCGGCGCGCGTTGGGTATGGAAGCTTAAGCGCACATCGCTGAACCCGAGGATTCCCAAAGCCGATACGAAGAAGGCCGGGCTGAAGGCCCACCAGGTATGAACCTGCTGCGCGCCAAGGTGCGGCAACAGCTCGCAGACCGCCCGATCCCCCAAGTGGGGGTAATAGGTTTCAGTAACGATCATCGTCTTGCGAACCCGTTTTGCCGTCTGCTCCAGCAGCGAAAACGGCACCCGGCAGTGCAGCAGCACGCTGGCCAGCAGGCCGATATCATACTCGCCGATTTCCGCCGGAATGGCGTAGGGGTCGGTTTCGATCATCCGCACGTTCGACTCGAACAGCGCGTGGCAATACCAGAAGGAGTTACGCACCCCTTCTAGATGGGGGGTGAACTCCGCCTTCCAGCCGTCGATATTGAAATTGCGGAAGGGCACGATGTCCCACAGATGGCTCATCGGTGGCTCGATGCAGGTCACCGCCGCCCCCGCCCGTTCCATATGGAACGACAGGTACCCGCTGGCCGGGCCGATTTCGAGCACCGAGCGGTCCTTAAAATCCACCTCGCCCAAATAGGCGTCGGCGGCGGCGCGCAAGTCCCATTGGCCGTCCACCGTTTCGTCGGGCAGGGTGAAGGAATGGTAGAATTCGCAGTCTTCGCGCCGGGGGAAACGGGGCGGAATTACACTGAAGGCGGGGGACTGGGGCATCTTAATCTCGGTCAGGCGCAGGGGCTGTTAAGCTGCGGGATGCGGCGAAGGCTGGCAATGGAATTTATGCGCCCGGCCCATGCGCGTTTTTGTCCGAATTTCCGCTTCTCCTAAGCCCCTGTTTTGCGCATGATCCCGCCGCCCACCGCGCCCGGCGCGATGGGGGTTTGATGCCGCTTCGGAGATTGCCCGCGATGACCGACCAGAAACCCGTCGATATTGCCTCGCTCGATTGGCCGACCAAGGCCAATATTCTCTCCGAAGCGCTGCCGTTTATGCGCCGTTTCGCGGGCAAGACCTTCGTGATCAAATACGGCGGCCACGCGATGGGCGACGATCACCTTGCCGATCTGTTTGCGCGCGATGTGGTGCTGCTGAAGCAGGTCGGCATCAATCCCGTCATCGTCCACGGCGGCGGGCCGCAGATCGGTAAAATGCTGGAACGGCTGAAAATCCAGTCCCAGTTCATCGACGGGCTGCGCATCACCGACGAAGCGACCGTCGAGATCGTCGAAATGGTTCTCGCGGGGTCGATCAATAAGCATCTGGTTGGTGCCATCAACCGCGCGGGCGGCCTCGCGGTCGGCCTGTCGGGCAAGGACGCTAATCTGATCACCGCGCGCCGCCTGACGCGCACCAAGGTCGATCCCGATAGCCATATCGAAAAGGTCTTGGACCTCGGCTTCGTTGGCGAGCCGGAAACGGTCAACGCCAAGGTGCTGGAAGTCTTCGCCCAGTCGGACATTATCCCCGTCATCGCGCCGACCGCCATCGGCTCCAAGGGCGAAACTTTCAATATCAATGCCGACACGGCGGCGGGGGCCATTGCTGGGGCGCTGGGCGCGACCCGCTTGCTGCTGCTGACCGATGTGGCGGGTGTGCTGGATAAGAGCAAGACGCTGCTGAAGGAACTGAGCACCGAAGATTCGCGCCGCCTGATCGCCGACGGCACGATTTCCGGTGGCATGATCCCGAAGATCGAAACCTGCGTGTCCGCCGTCATGCAGGGCGTCGAGGGCGCCGTCATTCTCGATGGCCGCGTGCCGCACGCGATTTTGCTGGAAATCTTCACCTCGGGCGGCGTCGGTACGCTGGTTCGTCGCGGCTAAAGAAAACACAAGGAAACGACCAGAATGACGCAAGATCTCGCCGCCGCCATCGAAGCCGCCTGGGATGCCCGCGATACGCTTTCGACCAGCACACAAGGCGCCGTGCGCGAAGCGGTGACGGAAGCCCTCAGCCTGCTCGATTCGGGCAAGGCGCGCGTTGCCACGAAGGAAGCGGGCGGCTGGACCGTTCACCAATGGCTGAAGAAGGCCGTGCTGCTGTCCTTCCGCCTTAATGATATGGAAGCGATTTCCGGCGGGCCGGGTGGGGCCGATTGGTGGGACAAGGTCCCGTCGAAGTTCCAGGGCTGGGGCAGCGAAGAGTTTAAGGCCGCGGCCTTCCGCGCCGTGCCGGGCGCCATCGTGCGCCGCAGCGCCTTCGTCGCCCCCAACGTCGTGCTGATGCCGAGCTTTGTTAATGTCGGTGCCTTCGTCGATAGCGGCACGATGGTCGATACGTGGGTCACGATTGGTTCCTGCGCGCAGATCGGGAAGAACTGCCATATCTCCGGCGGCGTCGGCATCGGCGGCGTGCTGGAGCCGCTGCAGGCCGGGCCGGTGATCATCGAGGATAACGTCTTCGTCGGCGCGCGGTCGGAAGTGGCGGAAGGCGTGGTGGTGGAAGAAGGCTCGGTCCTGTCGATGGGCGTGTTCTTGGGCGCCTCCACCAAGATCATCGACCGCAGCACGGGCGAAGTCTTTGTTGGCCGCGTCCCGGCCTATTCGGTCGTCGTTCCCGGCGCGCTGCCCGGTAAGCCGCTGCCCGATGGCACCCCCGGCCCGTCGCTCTATTGCGCCGTTATCGTCAAGCGCGTCGATGCCCAGACGCGCAGCAAGACCGGCATCAACGAACTGCTGCGGAGCTAAAGGCGTGGCGGCACTCGACCCCATTGCGCTGACCCAGGCGCTGATCCGCTGCCCGAGCGTGACCCCGGCAGATGCCGGGGCCTTGGGGGTGCTGGCGGAAACCCTGACGGCCCTTGGGTTCGTGTGCCATCCCTTGCGCTTTGAAGAAGCAGGCACGGCGCCGATCGATAATCTCTATGCCCGTTTCGGGGCCGGCAGTCCGCACTTCTGCTTTGCCGGTCACACCGATGTGGTGCCGCCGGGCGATTTATCCGGCTGGTCGGTCGATCCGTTTGCTGCCGACATCAAAGGGGAGCGGCTGTTCGGGCGCGGTGCCGCCGATATGAAGGGCGGCATCGCCGCCTTTGTCGCCGCCGTTTCGGCTTTTCTCGCTGAAAACCCCGCTTTCGGCGGCTCAATCAGCTTGTTGATCACCGGCGATGAGGAAGGCCCCGCCATCAACGGCACCAAAAAGATGCTGGAGTGGCTGGCGGCGCGCGGCGAGACTATTGATGCCTGCGTCGTCGGCGAGCCGACCAACCCGCGCAGCTTGGGCGAGATGATGAAGATCGGGCGGCGCGGCTCGCTCTCGGGGACGATCACGGTGCAGGGCGTGCAAGGCCATGTTGCCTATCCGCATCTCGCCGATAATCCGATCCCGAAAATGGTGAAACTGCTGACCGCCCTCGGCTCCGGCGCGCTGGATGATGGCACCACCCATTTCCAGCCGTCGAACCTCGAAGTGACAACGGTCGATACTGGCAATCCGACCAGCAACCTTATTCCTGGCAGCGTTACCGCCAGTTTCAATGTGCGCTTCAACGATAGTTTCAGCGGCGCAACCCTGGAAGCCCTAGTGCGCCAGCGGCTCGATAGCGCTGGGGTGCCCTATGAGTTGAAGATTTCAATCTCCGGCGAAAGTTTCTTCACGCCGCCCGGTCCGCTCTCGGCCCTGGTGGCGGGTGCGGTGGAAACCGTGCTGGGGGTGACGCCGGAGCTGTCGACAACCGGCGGCACGTCGGACGCGCGGTTTATCCGCGCCTATTGCCCCGTGGTGGAATTCGGTCTGGTCGGCCAATCGATGCATAAGGTTGATGAAAATCTACGCCTTGCCGATCTCGCCGCCCTTACCCAAATCTATCGGGTAATGCTCGACCGGTACTTCGCATGATCCCCCCGTTTAAGGCCTTTCTCGCTCTGCTGTGGGCGACGCCCGACTGGCAGCGCTATTTTGCCGATACGGTCGGCGAGGTGCGCCGCTCCTTCCTGCCGCTCGCTATCGAATTCGGAATGCTCGTCGCCTTCTGGCTGATCGTGGGCGGCGGGGACAGCGGTTTCGGGTTCACGGGCATTCTGTTGCAGTCGATGGCCGATCTGGCGGCGACGGCCTGCTTCCTGACGCTGTTTGCCGTTGCCGCCCTGCGCTTCGGGTTCCGCAGCGGCCTGTGCCGGACGATTGCCGCTTTCAACTGGGTGTCGCTGATTCTCGCGGTCATGGCGCAAATCATGGTAGGGGTGTCGCAACTGATCGACTCGCAGTCGCTTTTGCTCGGTAGCGGCGCCATGCTGTTCATCTGGTTGAACGTGACGCTGTTCCGACTGATGAAACAGGCGATGCAGCTACCGACCGCCGGGATCGTTGGCGCGCTGGTGCTGCATATTCTGCTGGCCCTGACCTTCACCCAGGCGGCCTTTGGCGTGCAGATGCGCTTCGACCCGCCCGCCGCCCTGCAATCGGCGTCGTGAGGCTGATGTATACTGCCCTGATGACCATCGGCCTGCTGGTCGCCTCTAACCTATTCATGACCTTTGCTTGGTACGGGCACCTCAAATACCGGGACACGGCGCTGTGGCAGGTGATCCTGGTCGCCTGGGGTATCGCCTTTTTTGAATATTGCCTGCAAGTGCCCGCCAACCGTATCGGCTACGGCATGTTCACGGCGGCACAACTGAAGATTATGCAGGAAGTCATCACGCTGGTGGTCTTCGCCGGATTTTCGGTCTTTTACCTCGGCGAGCAACTCCGCTGGAACCATGCCGCCGCGGCGCTGTGCTTGGTCGGGGCGGTTTATTTTGTGTTTATGAAACCCTAGGGTGGTTTAGAGAGCGGATAGGAGCAGTTTTATCCAGTCACGCCGGGCATCCAGCACGCGGACAATATCGACCGCCGTATCCGTGACCTGATAAAAAATTAGCGAGGGACCGCAGGGGAAGCATCTAATTCCTTGGAGAATCTCGTCCAGGGAGCGTCCCAATTGCGGCGTTTCGGTAATCAGGGCTGCGACGTGCTCAATCTTCGAAAGTGCGCCAAGTGCGACCGTCTCACCATACCGTGCCGCAAGGTAATCTCCCAAGGTGGCGAGGTCAGTTTCGGCTACCGGGCGAATTAACAGACGGTGCGCCAAGCCTATTTTCCGTAGCGTTGCCGTAAGCGCTTAAACACTTGTTCGGCCGGTTCGCCGGGGCCACTCGCCATTCCAGCTTCTAACAAACCGCGAAGATCGGTTCGCGCTTGTTCCTGATCGTCCCAAACATTGACGACGGCAGATACCGCTTGGGTAAGATCGGGATAAAGCCCCTCCGCCACTGCCGCATTCAACCGAGCGGCGGTTTCGGGTGTTAGTTCAATGGTAACGGTCTGAGACAGTGGCATCGCTCCTCCGATATTCAGAATGCCTGAAGGCTGGGCGAACCGTCAGCCTATTATTCCTCTGGATATACCGCGCCCATAAAATACAGCCCCTCCGCCGGGGCCGTTGGGCCTGCTACCGACCGATTGCGGGCTTCGAGGGCGCGGGTTACGTCGTCGGGCGTCCATTTGCCTTGGCCGACGAGGGCGAGCGTGCCAACCATATTGCGCACCTGATGATGCAGGAAGGACCGGGCGGCGGCGGTAATCTGGATTTCGTCCTCGACCGCCCGCACCTCTAGCCGGTCGAGCGTGCGGATCGGCGAATCGGCTTGGCACAGGCTGGCGCGGAAGCTGGTGAAATCATGCCGCCCCAGCAGCCGGTCGGCGCCCGCCTGCATGGCGTTGGGATCGAGTTTATAACCGACCGACCAGACGCGGCCTTTGTCCAGCGCGGGCGGCGCGCGGCGGCACAGAATCCGATAGCGATACCAGCGCCCGATGCAGGAAAAGCGCGCGTGCCAATCGTCGGGCACGATGGATACATCCAGCAAAGCAATCGGCTGCGGCTTTAGGTGAAAATTCACCGCTTCCATCAGTTTGAACGGCGGCCAATTCTTCGCCAGCGTTACATGCGCCACTTGCCCGCGTGCATGCACCCCGGCGTCCGTCCGCCCGCAGGCGTGCACCGTCGCTTCCTCCTGCCCGCTCGCCAGAATCGCGCGCTCAATCGCCTCCTGAATGCTGAGAACCCCCGCCTGCTGGCGCTGCCAGCCGGAATAGCCAGTGCCCTCATATTCAACAATCATGCGATAGCGCGGCATGGAGATCCTGTGTGTTGGGCAAGGGCGCCGCCCTTGCATCCCGCTCAAGGGGCGACCGCCCCTTGAGAATCCGGGCTTCTCGATTCAGAAAATGGGATCGCCAAGGGGTAAGCCCCTTGGCTGGGGTTGTTAGGGGCGATGCCCCTAACCTCTTAGTGCTTGAAGTGCCGTACGCCCGTGAAGACCATCGCCGCGCCTGCGGCATCGGCGGCGGCGATCACTTCGGCGTCGCGCTTCGATCCGCCCGGCTGGATGGCGGCGGTAACGCCTGCCTTGAGGCAGACTTCGAGACCGTCCGGGAAGGGGAAGAAGGCGTCGGAGGCCACGATGGCGCCGATGGCACGGCTTTGCGGCTCGCCCGCCGCCTGGGCCATCGCGGCGGCGCGGGCGACGGCCTGTTGCGCGGCATCGACGCGCGAGGTCTGGCCCCCGCCGATCCCGACGGCAGCCCCGTCCTTCACCAGCACAATGGCGTTGGATTTGACGTGCTTGACCAGGGTGAAGGCCAGCAGCATATCGCGCACTTCCGCCGGGGTTGGGGCGCGCTTGGTGACGGTTTGCAGCGCCTCGGCCCCGACGTGGCCGTTATCGCGGCTCTGCACCAGCACCCCGCCCGCGACGGAGCGGTAGGTGAGGCCCGGTTCCTTCGGATCGGGCATGGCGCCGGTGATCAGCACGCGCAGGTTCTTCTTATCGGCCAGGGCGGCGGTAGCCTCCGGCTCGATGGCGGGGGCGATGACAACCTCGGCGAAGAGATCGGCGATCATCAGGGCCGTTTCTTTATCGAGCGGGCGATTGACGGCGATGATGCCGCCGAAGGCGCTCACCGGATCGCAGGCCAGCGCCCGGCGATAGGCTTCCGCCAGGGTTGGGGCGATAGCGACACCGCAGGGGTTGGCGTGTTTGATGATGGCGACGCCCGGTTCGGTCAGTTCGGCGACCAACTCGAAGGCGGCATCGGTATCGTTGATGTTATTGTACGAAAGCTCCTTGCCCTGCACCTGCTGGGCGGTCGCCACGCCGGGGCGGGCGTCTCCCGTGGCGTAGAAAGCCGCCTGCTGGTGCGGGTTTTCGCCGTAGCGCAGCGTCTGCTTCAACGCGCCGCCCAACGCCAATTGGCGCGGCGTGGCTTCCGACACCTGACCGTTGAACCAGGCGGAGATACCGGAATCATAGGCGCCCGTGCGGGTGAAGGCGCGGGCGGCGAGCGTGCGGCGCAAGGAAAGGCTGGTGCCCCCGGCGTCGGTCAGCGCGGCGATCACCTCGGCATAATCGGCGGGATCGGTAATGACGGTCACGGCGGCGTGGTTCTTGGCGGCGGAGCGGATCATCGACGGACCGCCAATGTCGATATTCTCGATGCAGGTGTCGAAATCCGCGCCTTTGGCGACGGTCGCTTCGAAGGGATAGAGGGTGACCACCACCACATCAATCGGGCCGATGCCGTGCTGCTGCATGGCGGCCTGATGGCTGCTGCTATCGCGGCGGCCCAGAAGCCCGCCGTGGATTTTCGGGTGCAGGGTTTTCACCCGCCCATCCATCATTTCCGGGAAGCCAGTGTAATCGGCCACTTCCGTCACCGGCAGACCGGCGGCGCGCAGCGTATCGGCGGTACCGCCGGTCGAGAGCAGTTCGGCCCCAGCGGTATGCAGGGCGCGGCCAAGCTCGACAATCCCGGCTTTGTCGTAGACCGACAGCAGGGCGCGGGCGGGTTTCACCAGATCGGGCAGCGGCAGATCGCCGGAAACATGGGCGGGCATGGCAATTCCTAGGGGGCTGGGGAGAATTCCGGCACAAGCCGGTGAAGAATAGTCAGGGCAGCGGCGGTATCGCCGCGCGCGACGGCCTCGGCCATCGCATCGAACTCGCGGGTTAGATCGGGCAAGGCCCAGGTGCGCGGCGCGGCAAGGCGGACGCCAGAAACCGGGGTCGGGTCCAGCGCTTCGCTATCGTGGAACAGCTCCTCATAGAGTTTTTCACCGGGGCGCAGGCCGGTGATTTCTATTGGAATATCCACCTCCGGCCGCAGCCCGTGCAGGCGGATCATTTGGCGGGCGAGGTCGATGATTTTCACCGGCTCGCCCATATCCAGCACAAAAATCCGGCCAGGCGCGGCGGCGTCGGTGGTGCCATAGGCGGAGGCGTGCAGCACGAGTTCCACCGCTTCGGCAATCGTCATGAAATAGCGGGTAATCTCGGCATGGGTCACGGTCAGCGGGCCGCCGCGCTGCAACTGGCGCTGGAACAGCGGAATGACCGAGCCGGTCGATCCCAGCACATTGCCGAAACGCACCAGCACGAAGCGCGGACCGTGATTTTCGGCCAAATCCTGCGCCTGCACCCACATTTCGGCAACGCGCTTGCTGGCGCCCATCACATTGGTCGGATTGACGGCCTTATCGCTGGAAATCAGCACCATCGCCTTCGCCCCGGCGCGGCGGCTGGCTTCCGCCACGATGCGCGAGCCAAGGATATTGGTGGCGAAACACTCCAGCGGGTTCGCTTCGGCCAGCGGCACATGTTTGATGGCGGCGGCGTGGAAGACAAGGTCCGGCGCGGCCTCGGTAAAAATCCGCCCGATGCGCCCGGCGTCGCGCACGTCGGCAATTACTGCGCGACGGGGCAGGGCGGGGAAAAGTTCCGAGACCTGAAGATCAATGGAATAGAGCGCATATTCCGAGGCATCGAGCAGTGTCAGATGGGCGGGGCCGAGGGCGGCGATCTGGCGAACGAGTTCTGCGCCGATAGAGCCGCCCGCGCCCGTCACCAGCACGCGCTGCCCGCGCACGAGGTTTTCTAGCGGCGCGCGGTCCAGCGGTTGCGGCGGGCGGCCGAGCAGATCTTCCAGCGCCAGCGGGCGCAGGGCGACGGAAATATCGCCGTCGCGGAAATCGGTCAGGCGCGGCAGGCGCACCAGTGGCAGGTTCAGGCTTTGCGCTGCTTCCAGCAGGCGCCGAACCGTTTCGGGCTTGGCGTCCGACTGGGCCAGGATCAATTTCTGTGGGGCCTCGTCGCGCGCCGACAGCCGGGCGATCACCTGGGGCAGCGCGTCGATACCGCCTTCGACCCTTACGCCCCGAATGGCCTGACCGTGGCGGCGCTCCCGCTCATCCACTAGGGCGACCACCCGGTAGGGGGCGGCGGAGCGCTTAAGGTTGGCGATGAACAGATCGGCCTCGTCCCCAGCGCCGATCAGCACCACCGGTTCCCGCGCCGCCGAGAGCAGGGCGGCGGCGCTGCGCTCCTTAATGGCGCGATAGAGTGCCCGTCCGGCGATCAGCAGCAATACCAGCAGCGCCCAGGCATAGAGCAGCGACGAGCGCGGCAGATAATCGCCGCGCTGGATGAAAAAGAGGACCAGGGCGAAGACCGGTACGGTCAGCGTTGCCGTTTTTACGACCCCCAGCAGGTCGGCCAAGCTGGTATAGCGCCACACGCCGCGCGTCAGCCCGGTCAACCGGGCGCTGATTAGGGTCAGAGCGGCGAAGAGCAGCGTGCCGCCGGTCATCAACTCGGGCCGGTCGGTGAAAGCGTCCCAGCCCACCCGCAGCACAACGGCGCCGATGAAAGCCAGTGCGGCGGCGGCGGTATCATGGACCAGGGTCAACCAGATCGGCGGCAGGCGCATCAGGCGGCCCCCCGACCTTGGGCGAAGACCCGCATCAGCGCAGCGGTAGCGCAGAGGCCGAGGGCAAGCCCCGTCCAGCCGATCCCCAGGATCGGGTGCAGGCTGGCGGTGGCCAGCGCCACCAGCAGCGCGTTCAACCCGGCGATTCGCAGGCTAACGGCGCTATGGGAAAAGCCGCGCTGCACGGCCTTCTGGTAAAAATGCCGCCGGTGCGGCTGCCAAATCTTTTCCCCGTCGTAGGCCCGCCATAGAAGGGTGACGGTGGCATCGACGAGGTAATAGAGCGGGATGGTCAGCGCGGCAGACAGGGCGCCCGCCAGCGCCGTTTGCAGCAGCAGCCAGCCGCCGAGTAGCCCGAGCGGGACGGAGCCGACATCGCCCAAAAAGACTTTAGCCGGGTGCCAGTTCCACCACAGAAACGCCGCCGCGCACCCGGCATAGACCAGGCCGAAGGCGGCAAGATCGAACCGGAAAAAGGCTAAGGCGGCAATCAGCGCCGTGCCAAGCCCGATGGCTCCGGCTTCGATGGCGGAAATCCCGTCGATCCCGTCCATGAAGTTGAAGAGATTGACGAACCACAGCCAGCCAATCCCGGTAATCAGCCGGTCGGCGAGCAGCGGCAGCGCGCCTTGAAACACCAGCCGGTCGGGCGCCTGCATCGTCAGCACAAAGGCGATGGCGGCGATCTGCACGGCAAACCGGATCGACGGCGGCAGCGGCTTGCGGTCGTCGCGAAACGATAACCACGCCAGCACGATGGTTGCCGACAGCAGCGCCGTAAGCTCGGGCAGTAAGGTGCCGGGCGTCCACACCATCAGCGCCGCCCAGCCGGGCAGGAGCCCAATCAGCACGCCCAGCCCGCCGCCGCGCGGGGTTGGCACTACGTGGGAACTGCGCGCATTCGGCCGGTCCATCGCCTTACGCCGCAGCCAGGGCAGCAGCCACCCGGTCACGAGGAGGCTCGCAAGAGCACTCAGCGCGGCAATCAATAGGATCACAGGCAGCGGGGGCATCATGGAGGGGGGTTATAGCCGGGGGCGGCGGGGGGCGACTATCGAAATTATCGCGGTTCGCGCATGAGCGGTGAGATGCCGCGATGGTGTTAATGCTTGCAATGTATATACAATACGAATATACATGCTGAATGGATGGCCAGAGGCCGTTTGAAGCGAGACAGATCCTGTCCGCTCAACCATCTGGGATGGTTCAAAAGAAGATAACATGAAACATCTTCTATAAGATCAATCCTGGAAGGAAGCGATTATGTTCCAAAGAGGCGATCTGCGATCGGTTCGTAAATTTGAATGGGACCCAGAGAAGAATATATCAAATGTTCGAAAACATGGTATCGATTTTGATGTGGCCAAGGTGTGTTTTCTTGATCCGATCCTCATACGGGTCGACGATAGAAATGATTATGGTGAAGAGAGGTATGAAGCCATTGGTCTTGCTTTTGGGTTAACCGTTCATGTGATTTTCACAATACGGAATGCCGATACCGTCCGGCTTATCTCTGCATGGAAAGGAGGACGAGATGCCCGAAAAGCATATCGTGACGCGTTCTTGGGATGATCTTGCAAACACGGTTCTAACTGATGACCAGAAGGCGCAGTTAGCCGCCCTTGAAGCTATGTCGGATGAAGAGATTCAGCGTCGTGTTGCGGATGACCCCGATGCTGCTCCTTTTGATCCGGCCCTTTGGGTCGATGCCGAGCTCGTCTCCCTGAAAATCCCTGTTAGCATTCGCTTGGATGCAGAGATCGTTGCCTATTTCAAAGCGGGTGGGCCAGGGTATCAGAGCCGCATTAATTCAGTTCTGGCAAACTATGTGCGCGCAAAACAGCGGGAGCAGAAGCCCGCTTAGGGCATCGAGCCCGCCAACCCCGCCAGCGCAGCGCCGAACCGTTCGGCGGCGATGCGGGCGGGCCAGGGTTCCCAAGGCAGACCGCCATAGATCGGTGTCAGCGGGTCGGCGGACAGCGGGGCGGCGCGAATGCCCAGCGCCTCCCGGCATTCCGCGAGGCTCCAGCCCGCAACGAAGATGGCCTCGGCGGCGGCGGCGCGCTTGTCGGCGGTTTTGATCGGCTTTTTCCAGGCGGGCGGCAGGTCGGCGGGCAGCCCGAAGCGGCGATGGACGGCGGTTTGCAGCGCTTGGTCGAGCTGCCGATAGCCTTCCCCCAAGAAGGGTTTGAGCGGCGAGATTGGGTCGAAACAGACGCCCAGGCATTCCGAAGCGTCATGCAGCAGGAACGCGAGCTTTTGCGCGGCGGTCAGCGGGCGCGGCGCCTCGGCCTCGCCAATCGCCAGCACGGTCAGCGAGTGTTGGGCGACCGATAGCGGCCACTCCCACACCGAATGACCGCCCCAGCGCACCGTGCGCGCGGCCCCGAGGGCCAAATCGTCGGCTTCGAAATCAAAGGGCGTCGGATCGAGAAGATTAAGCCGCCGCCCGGACGGCAGCCGTACCCAGGCGCGTTTGGTCAGGGGCTTCTGGATCGACGGCATCTCTCAGCGCCCCAGCACGGCTTTCGCCACTTTGCGGTAGAGGGTCGGCAGGGCCACCTCCCCGAACCGGTCCGGCGTGACCCACGTGCCGAGCTTGGGATCGCCCAGACCAACGGCGGCGCGATAGATGCTAAGGTCGAGATGGAAGTGCGTGAAAGTGTGCCGCACGCCCCCCTCCAGCCTCTGCCACTCCGCCTTCACCGGCGCGTCGCCGAGCGGGGCGGGCGGGCGCTGGTCGAGCCACTCGGTGCCGGGCACCTCCATCATACCGCCGAGCAGCCCTTTTTCCGCCCGCCGTCGCAGCAGTACGGCGCCGTCTTTGCGCGTTAGCCAGAAGACGGCGCCATAGCGCGTCGGCTTATCGGGCTTGGGGGATTTCAGCGGAAACCGTTCGGGATCGTCGGAAATCCGCGCGACGCAGCGGGCCGAAACCGGGCAGAGGCCGCA
Organism: Elstera cyanobacteriorum; assembly: GCF_002251735.1. NCBI lineage: Bacteria > Pseudomonadati > Pseudomonadota > Alphaproteobacteria > Rhodospirillales > Rhodospirillaceae > Elstera > Elstera cyanobacteriorum. Next base: position 149,887 of record NZ_NOXS01000034.1, read on the forward strand.
GGCCGGGCGGCGCGGGGTGCAGACCATCGCCCCCAGGTCCATCATCGCCTGCGCATAATCGCCGGGGCGCTGCTGTGGGGTAAGGTCGGCGACCAGCGCCTTTAGGCGCGGTTTCGCGGCGGGTAACGGTTCTTCCACCGCGAATAGGCGGGAGACGACGCGCTCGATATTGCCGTCCATCACTGCCGCCGGAATATCGAAGGCAATCGCACTGATCGCTGCGGCGGTGTAATCGCCGATGCCGGGCAGCAGGCGTAGGGCCGCTTCATCTGCCGGGAAGCTGCCCCGGTGCCGCGCCACCACCATCGCCGCGCATTTGTGCAGATTGCGGGCGCGGGCGTAATAGCCAAGGCCCGCCCATTCGGTTAGCACGTCATCGAGCGGCGCTTGCGCCAAATCCTGCACGCGCGGCCAGCGGGTAAGGAAGCGGCGGTAATAGTCGGCCACCGTCTGCACTGTGGTTTGTTGCAGCATCACTTCCGATAGCCAGACGTGATACGGGTCAGGCACCTGTCCCGCCTCCGCCCGCCAGGGCAAGCGGCGGCGATTATGGTCATACCAGTCGAGGATCAAATCCGCATGCGCGGGGTGGGTCATGCTGCCGAACCATGATAAGCAGACGGAATGGCCCGTCGTGCGCAAACTTCCTTTCAACAGATAGCGTCCCCCCCGGCTGGGGTCGAGGGGGGAACCGAGAAACCGCGCGCTTGGCGCGCAGGACCGCGCGCCTTGGCCGCCGATCTCGGTAAGATCACCCGCCCGGCGGCGAAAAAATTCGGGTTTGCCGATGCCCGGCTGCTCACCGATTGGCCGGTGATTATGGGGGAGGCGCTGGCGCGCATGACCCTGCCGTTGGAAGTGAAGCGCGATAAAACCGGCACCCGGCGCACGCTGGTGCTAAAATGCTCCGCCGCCGCCGCGCCGCTGGTTCAACATTACACCCAGCAGATTCTGGAGCGAGTGAATACCCACTACGGGTTTTTGGCCGTCACGCATCTTCAAATGAAGCAAGGGCCCCTGCCGCCGCCGCCGCTTCCCCCCAAGCCGCGTGTGCCCTTATCGGCGATGCAGGAAGCGGCGCTGCGGGCGGAGATTGCTGAAGTGGAGACGGAAGCACTACGGGCCGCGCTGCTGGATTTAGGCCGTTGCATTCGGAATGGGTAAGCTTACCTGCCGTTTGTAGTGAAATTACATTGAACTGCGCGGCGGCTTGCCGCAGGATGCCGGAATATTCGTCTCACTCTAGGACTATTCCCATGGCCCGCGCCGCCGCCAAGCTCCGTTCTGTGCCGCCTGTTGCGCCCGTTCCGGGCGTTTCCGTTGGGGAAATCTGGTTTCCCGCCGATGAAACCACCGACGCGGCGGCGCTGCATAAAACCCTGATGGAGCGGTTGACCGGCCTGCGTGACCGGGCGGAGGTCGATCCCTTCGGCGATCCCATCCTGATGCTGGCGCTCGACCTAACGCGGATGATGGATAAGGGCGACGTCTCGCCGAGTGCGGTCGAACATTTGGTGCAGCATCTTACCGCGCGCAGCTTTCAGGCCCGGTCGGCGCGGCTTGCGGCCTATGTCGGCGAGATCGACCCGGCGGCCAATGATGCTAAGCTGGAAGCCCTGCTGCGCGGCGTCGCCGAGGGCCAGAGCTTCGAAGCCTTCGCCGATAAAGTGCAGGCGCTGCACTATGGCATCGTCTTTACCGCGCACCCCACTTTCTCCACATCCCTCGAACTCTCGCGCGCGATGGCGGCACTGGCGACCGGCCAGGATGCCGACGGTATGCCGCTGACCGAGGCGGGCAAACAGGCGCTGATGGAGGCGATCACCCGCGCCGATCATCGCCCGCCGCGCAGCCTGACTCTGAGTGTCGAACATCGCTGGTGCCTGGAGGCGCTGGAGAATGCCCAAAGCGCGCTGGAGCGGCTGCACGCCCTGGTGCTGCGCCTGACCAAGGAACTCTATCCCGACCGCTGGACGGAACTATCGCCGGGTCTCGTCTCGCTCGCCACGTGGGTTGGCTATGATCACGATGGGCGGGCCGATATTACCTGGGCCGATACGCTGCGCCTGCGGTTGATCGTGAAGCAGGCGCAAGTGCAGCGCCATCGTCGCACCCTGGCCGGGTTGATCGCCGAGGCGGGCAATGGCGCGACGGCAACGGTACTCGAACTGCTCGAATCGCTGCTGGCGCTGGCTGAAAAACAAGTCACGGACCAGATCGCCGCCGCGCTGCTGGCCAATCAGAGCCTCGAAGACGCCCAGCGTTTCGCCTTTACTTTGGTGCAGGGCACGGAAACCGCGCTGGTCGATGCCACCCGGCTGGTGGCGCTGGCGGGCCGGGCGCTGGAGCAAAATCTTGGCGAAGGCGGGGCGTTGGCCGAACGCCTTTCGGTGCTGAAAGCCTCCCTCGCCCTGCATGGGCTGGGGGCCGGGCATAGCCACTTCCGCCTCAATTCCACCCAGTTGCACAATGCCATCCGCCGCCAAGTGGGGCTGGAAACCGGGCCGGAAGACCCGGCGCACCGCCGCAGCTATTACAATGCCATCAACGATCTGATGGAGCGGGCGCAGCCGGTCAGCATCAATATCGGTTCGCTGCTGGCCGAACAGGCGTCAGCGAAGCGCATGTTCATGATGATCGCCGAACTCGCGAAAGCCATCGACCGTGAAACGCCGATCCGCTTCCTGATTGCCGAAACGGAAAGCGCCTTCACGCTGCTGACCGCGCTCTATTACGCCAAGCTGTTTGGGCTTGAGGACCAGATCGAAATCTCGCCGCTGTTCGAAACGGTCTATGCACTGGAACACGGCGACCAGATCATCGAAGACGCGCTGCGCTCCCCCCATTATCGCGCCTATGTGCAAAAGTCCGGCAAGCTGTGCATCCAGTTCGGCTATTCCGACTCCGGGCGCTATATCGGGCAGTTGGCGGCGACCTTCCATATCGAACGGCTGCGCCTGCGTTTGGCCGCTGTGTTGCAGCGCGCGGGCCTGGCGGGCGTGCAGGTGGTGCTGTTCAATACCCACGGCGAATCCATCGGGCGCGGCGGCCATCCGCTGAGCCTGACCGACCGGCTGCATTACCTCGCCCCGCCGTTCAGCCGCAGCGAGTTCACCAACAATGGTATCGCGGTCAAAGAAGAAAGCAGCTTCCAGGGCGGCGATGGTTACCTGATCTTCCAATCGCCCGATCTCGCCTATGCAGCAGTGGCGCGGATTGTCGAGGCGACCCTCGTGCCCAGCCCAGAGGCGGAGAATGATCCGATCTACGGCCAGGGCGATTTCTCCACCGAGTTTTTTGCGGCGGTAAAGCAATTCTTCGGGGAGTTAGTGGACGATCCCAATTATGCGGCGCTGCTCGGTGTGTATGGAACCGCCATGCTGTACCGCACCGGCTCCCGCCCGGTAAAGCGCCAGTCGGAAGCCTGGGGCCGCGTGCCCGACCTCTCCCACCCGTCGCAGCTTCGCGCCATTCCCAACAATGGCGTGTTGCAGCAGTTGGGCCTGCTCGCCAACACCATCGGCGGCCTTGGGCGGGCGATGAGCAAAGACCCCGATCTTGCAGCGGCGCTGCTCAAATCCTCCCCGCGCTTCCGCCGGGCGATGGCGCTGGTCGAACATGGTATGTCGGTCAGCGACCTCGATGTCATGCGCGCCTATCTTGATACGCTTGACCCCGGCATGTGGCTGCACCGCTCGGGCCGGACCAAGCTGCCGACCCGGCGGGAGGAGTTGCGCGTCCTCGCCCGGCATCTGGAGCGGCTCGATTCCCATCACCGGCTGGCGAAGGTCTTCCGCAAGCTCCAGGCCGATTTCCTCGCCCTGCGCGATACGCTGGCCTATTGCCGTGCCCAGGGGTTAGATGTGCCGCCGGTGGGGCTGGGCGAGACGGAGCGCAACGATCTCGTGCTGTTGCACGCCATCCGCGTTGCCCTGATCCACCGTATTTTCCTGCTGGCGACCCATATTCCCGACTTCAGCCCGCAGCACGGCACGACGTTTGAGGAAATGTTCGCCCGCGTCCTGCACCTTGATCTGGAACCGGTGCTGGATTTCCTGGCCGATGTTTTCCCGGCGCGACCCGATGCCGATGCGCCGACCGCGCTCGATTTCGGCGAACCGGCCACCTATCGCGGCGGCGTGGGCCAAACCTATGAGGCAGAACACGAGCGCTTGTTCCGCCCGATGCGCGGTTATTTTGAACTGATCCGCCGCATCGGCACGGCGATCACCTATCAGATCGGCGCGGTTGGGTAACGGGGCGGGCGGGGTTATCCCCGCCCTTGTTCCGCCACACTCCGGGGGCTACTACTGGGGCTGATCCCTGTTAACCGGAGAGGCCCCATGCTTACCCGCCGTCAGTTCCTTCCCGTTGCCGCCGCATCCGTGACCCTGCCGACCCTGCTTGGCGCGCAACCGGCCTTCGCTGCCGTCGATCCGCTGTTGTTGGCGCGCGAGGGCGACCGGGTGTTGGGGAAGGCCGAGGCGCCGATCACCATTGTTGAATATGCGTCCTTCACCTGCCCGCATTGCGCCCATTTTGCCAATAAGGTGCTGCCGGAGGTGAAGAAAAATTGGGTTGAGACCGGCAAGGCCAAGCTGGTTTACCGCGATTTCCCGCTCGACCGTGTTGCCTATGAAGCAGCGATCCTGGCGCGCGCCGTGCCGGGCGACCGTTATTTCGCTTTCATCGATACGCTGTTCGCCCAGCAAGAAAAATGGGCGACGGCCAAGGATACCAAGGCGGCCCTGTCGCAGCTCGCGAAGCTGGCCGGTCTCGGCGCGTCGGATATCGACGCGGCCTTCGCCAATAAGGTGGTGGGCGATGCCATTCTGGCCCAGCGCTTGGAAGCGGCGGAAAAGCTGAAGGTCGATTCGACGCCGACGCTGTTCATCAACGGCAAGAAGGCCGATCACGGCACCTACGAGAGCTTCTCGAAGGCGCTGAGCGCGGCCTAGAGCGGTCTCCGCTCGCGTCAGCCGCTCTAGCCTATTTTTTTTAGCAAATGCGTCGTCGCGGGTGCGCCCAACCGCTCGGGATTTGCTCTAAACCCCGTCCAGAACGGTTTGAAACGGTTCGGTGGAGCGTTGGATCCGCGCTAGGATCCACGCGCCCTCCAGTGCCGCAAAGAAGCGCAGTACGCGGGGGCGCAGCGCCCCCGTTTCGCCCAGGCGCTCCGCCTCGGCGATGATCCGCTGCAACAGGGTTTCAAGCGCGGCGTGAACGGCCACATGCAGCCGTTCCGACTCCGGGACAGCGGTCAGTGCGATAGCCGTGACCGGGCAACCCGCCTGCCAGCCCGACGACACGAGAATTTCCGACACCGCGTGCGTGAAGCGCGTTAGGCCGTCCGGGAAATCCACGGCCTCGGCAAACGCGCGGTCGATCACCCGCGTTAGCCCGGCGACCGCGAGGGCGATGGCGGCTTCGGCCAGCTCCTCCTTCCCGCCGGGGAAATGGTGATAGAACGAGCCTTTTGGCGCGCCGCTGATCTCGATCACCTCCGACAATCCAACCCCATGATAGCCGCGCCGCCGAAATAGATCGGCGGCGGTAGCGATGAAGCGCGATTTTGCGTCGGACGGTCGAGCCATAGGCCCAGAAATGCCAGTTGTATGGCGATCGGTCTAGTGGTAATAATTCTATGGCAACCACCATAGAATAGGCGCCGCCATGCCGAAGACCCATCCCGTGCAGTTCAACAGCGCCCCCGGCGCGGTCCTTAACGGCACCCTGTTTCTGCCCGATGCGCCGCCGTGCCGGGCGATTGTGATGAATGGGGCGACGGGGGTGCCGCATGGCTACTACGCCCGCTTCGCCGCTTGGCTGGCGGAGACCGAGCAGGCCGTGGTGCTGACCTACGACTATCGCGATTTCGGCGCGTCGGCGGGTGGTTCGCTGCGCACCTCGCGCGCGACAATGGCCGATTGGGGCGTAGGTGACCAATCGGCAGCGGCGGATTTTCTGCTGGAAACCTATCCCGATCTGCCGCTGTGGGTGATCGGCCATTCGCTCGGCGGGTTGTTCGTGCCCTTCCATGCCCAGGCAGACCGGGTGGAGCGGGTGATCGCCGTCGCCTCTGGCCCCGCCCATTGGTCGGGGCATCCGCTGACGTTCATGCCGACCGTGCTGTTTTTCTGGTGGCTGGCCGGGCCGCTGCTGACGCTGTTGTTCGGCTATACGCCCGGTCGCTTGCTGGGGCTGGGGGAAAACCTGCCGGCGGGCGTATTCTGGCAGTGGCGGCGCTGGTGCCTCTCGCGCCGCTTTTACCGCCGCGACTGGGGGAAAAGCCTGCCCGTGCCGCGCTTTGCCGCCGTGCGCTGCCCCGTGACGCTCATCAGCATTGCCGACGATGAAATGCTACCCCCCGCTACCGTGGCGCGGTTACGGCAGTTCTACCCGGAAGCCCAGGTAGACCACCGCACCATTTCCCCCGCCAGCATCGGCGCCCGCCGCATCGGCCATATCCGGCTGTTTTCCGACCGGAATGCCGCCGCTTGGCCTGCGGTTCTCGGCTAGCGGGGGAGGGGTATCCCCCTAAGCTGCCAGCGCGGCGACGCCCGGCAGGGTTTTGCCTTCCAGCCACTCCAGGAAGGCGCCGCCTGCGGTCGAGATATAGGTGAATTTTTCCACTGCCCCGGCATGGGCCAGCGCCGCGACCGTATCGCCGCCACCGGCGACCGAGATGAGCTTCCCAGCTTGGGTCAACTCAGCGGCGGCCTGCGCGAGAGCGACCGTGCCCGCATCGAAGGGTGGAATTTCAAAGGCGCCCGCCGGGCCGTTCCACACCAGGGTCGACGCGGCTTCAAAGGCCTTGCGGGCTTCGGCGACGCTGGCCGGGCCAATGTCGAGCGCCATCTTGCCATCGGGGACTTCGGTTGCGGCAACCACGCTGTTTTCCGCCCCGGCCTTGAACTCGCCCGACACGGTCAGATCGACCGGCAGCACGATCTTGCAGCCGACGGCGGCGGCCTTTTCCAGAATGGTTTTGGCGGTATCCGCCATATCCTTTTCGCACAGCGAAGCGCCGACCGAATGGCCTTGGGCATAAAGGAAGGTATTCGCCATCGCCCCGCCAATGACCAGCGCGCCGACGCGGGTAACGAGGTTGGTCAGAATATCAAGCTTGGTCGAAACCTTGGCGCCGCCGACCATCGCCACCGTTTTGGCGCGGTCGCCGCCGCCGAGGGCCTTCGTCAGCGCATCCAGTTCCGCCTGCATCAGGCGGCCGGCGGCGGCGGGCAGCTTGTTCGCCAACCCTGCGGTCGAGGCGTGGGCGCGGTGCGCGGCGGAGAAAGCATCGTTCACCCACAGGTCGCCGTTTTGGGCGAGGGCAGCGATGAAGGCTGGATCGTTCTTTTCTTCACCCGCATGGAAACGCAGGTTTTCCAGCAGCAGCACGCCGCCGGGGGCCAGGGCGGTGACGGCGGCATCCGCCTTCGGGCCGATGCAATCTTCGGCGAAGGCGACTGGGCGCCCGCCAAGGGCCTTGCTGAGCGGGGCCACGAGGCGCGACAGGCTGTTTTCGCTATCCGGGCCGTTCTTCGGGCGCCCGAAGTGCGACAGAACGATGACCTTGGCGCCCTTATCGGCCAGTTCGGCCAGGGTGATCGCGGCGCGGTCGATGCGGGTCGCGTCGGTCACGACCCCATCCTTCATCGGCACGTTAAGATCGACGCGCACCAGCACGCGCTTGCCCGCAACCTCGACCTGATCGAGCGTCCGAAACCCGGCCATGTTTCTCCCTTTCAACTTTTAGTAAATGCGCAGGGCCAGAAGATTGGCCTGCGTGATACCGTTCAATGCCAGTTGATTGGCCTTCGCCGCTGCGTGGGCGCGACGGACGATGACGACAAAATCTTCCAGCCGCGAATCGAAGGTAATCGTGCGCGTGCCGGATTTCACGGTCAATTCCATCCAGCCGTTCAGCCGGTCGCGGCGCAGCGAATAGTAATTGAGGTTGAAGCGCGACAGTTCGGTCCAGCGGAAAGACACGGTATTGATACCGCGGATAAAAATGCCTTCGTCGTCGATGCCAACGACCGTTCGGTGCCGGATGTAGGTTTGCGCGACGAAGTAGAAGCACAAAAGGCCGATAGATCCGAGCATCATGGCAATCGGCCAATCGGGGCGCATGATGGCAATCGGGGCAATGGTCGCGATCATGCCCAACCCGGCGCGGATGTAATCGCCGTAGAGCAGGCGGATATCGTAGCGATGCAGGCTCACGCGGGCACCGCCAGTCGCACGAGAACGGGAACATGGTCGGAGGCTTTTTCCACCCCGCGCCACGGGCGTTGGATTTCGGCGGCTTCCAGCTTTTCTTTCAGCGGTGGCGTCACCCAAACATGGTCAAGGCGGCGGCCCTTATCGGCCAAATCCCAATCTTTCGCCCGGTATGACCACCAGGAATAGAGCTTTTGATCGTCCGGCACGAAATGGCGCACGGCATCGACCCACGCCAGCCCCTGCTGCCAGCGGCCCATGCGCTCAACCTCGATGGGCGTATGGCTGACGACGTCCAGCAGCTTTTTATGCGACCAGACGTCATGCTCCAGCGGGGCGATATTGAGGTCGCCCACCAGCATCATCGGCGTTTCAGCGCGGCGATTGGTGCTGAACCAAGCCGTCACTTCATCGAGAAACTGCAGCTTATGGGCGAATTTTTCGTTCTGGTCCGGGTCGGGAATATCGCCACCCGCCGGAACGTAGAAATTATGAATCTCCACCCCCGCCACCTCGGCGGCGATATGGCGGCTGTCGGTCTTGCCGCACCAATCGAGGCTATGGGGGCGCGTGAGGGGGATGCGCGAGACGATGGCAACGCCGTTATAGGCCTTCATGCCGCGCACGGCCTGATGCGGATAGCCTGCCTGGGTAAAGGCCGCGCCGGGGAACAGCGCATCTTCCGTTTTGATTTCCTGAAGGCACAGGACATCGGGCGCCGCGTCGCGCAGGAACTGCAAAACAGTATCGATCCGCAGGCGGACGGAATTGATATTCCAGGTCGCAACAGTCAAGGAGGGCATCGAGAGTCCAGACGATCAGGCGTTGTGCGCGGTGGCGGCGGCGGTAAAAATTTCGCGCGCCAAGGCTAAGCCCATGATTCTAAAAGTCCACATGCCCAGCATAAAGGTCGCCCTTACCCGAAGGAGTGTCGAGACGCGAAATCGTTTCTTTATGGCGTGTTGCACCGCGCCCGTCCAGAGCCGAGCTTTGTGACCGGTGAGAGATCACAGGGGGAATCCTGGAGGGAGCACAATTCCGCAGCGCAAGACTGTCTCTTGCTGATTGCACCATTCTGCCCGATATAAACTGAGCGATATCGAAAGGCTGTTCCGTCCGACGAAAGGAAGCGATTATGTCCCAGCGCCCGGTTGTTTTGTGCATTCTCGATGGCTGGGGGCTGCGGGCAGAGACCGAGAATAACGCCATCGCCCAAGCGAAAACCCCGACTTTCGACCGGCTCAGGGCGACCTGCCCGACCGGGCGGCTGAATGCGTCTGAACGGTTCGTTGGTCTACCGGAAGGCCAGATGGGTAATTCGGAAGTTGGGCACATGAACCTTGGCGCGGGCCGGATCGTCGTGCCGGACCTGCCCCGCATCGATAACGCCCTGCTGGATGGCTCGCTGGCGGCCAAACCGGGGCTAGCGGCCTTCGCGCACGCTGTGAAGGCCAAGGGCGGCGCGGCGCATCTGCTGGGGCTGATGTCGGACGGCGGCGTGCATAGCCATCAGGATCACATTGTCGGCGTCGCGAAGATTTTGGCCGCGCAGGGCGTGCCGGTGGTCATCCATGCTTTCACCGATGGCCGCGACACGCCGCCGCAAAGCGCGCTGACCTATCTGGCGCAGGTCGAAGCCGCGCTGGCGGGCGTTGCCGGGGTGAGCCTCGGCACCGTCTCTGGCCGGTTCTATGCGATGGACCGCGATAAGCGCTGGGACCGGGTGGAGGCCGCCTATTCGGCTATCGTCCAGGCCCAGGGCAAAACCGCCGCGAGCGCCAAGGCTGCTATCGACGCCTCCTATGCTGCGGGCGAGTTCGATGAATTCATTCAGCCGACGGTGATCGGCGCCTATGCCGGGATGCGCGACGGCGATGGGCTGATGATGGTCAATTTCCGCGCCGACCGCGCCCGGGAAATCCTGACCGCGCTGGTCGATCCGGCTTTCGATGGGTTTGCGCGCGCCAAGACGGTCGATTTTTCGGCCAAGCTCGGCATGGTCGAATATTCCAGCGCGCTCAACGCTTTCTTCCCGGCACTGTTCCCGCCCGAAGATATTCCCGATACGTTTGGCGAAGTGCTGGCTAAGGCGGGTAAGACCCAGTTGCGCATTGCCGAGACGGAGAAATACGCCCACGTCACCTTCTTCTTCAATGGCGGGGTTGAAACCGTGTTTCCGGGCGAGGAGCGCATTCTGGTTCCCAGCCCGAAGGTGAAAACCTATGACCTGCAGCCGTCGATGTCGGCGGTGGAAGTAACCGATAAGCTGGTGGCCGCCATCGAAAGCGGCCGCTTCGATGCGGTGGTCGTCAATTACGCCAACACCGATATGGTCGGCCATTCGGGGATTCTAAGTGCCGCGATTGAAGCGGTGGAAACGGTCGATGCGTGCCTAGCGCGGCTCGAAGCGGCGGTGGTCAAGGCGGGCGGTGCCATGCTGATCACGGCGGATCACGGCAATGCTGAACAGATGGAAGACCCGGAGACCCACGAACCCCACACGGCCCATACGCTCAACCTCGTGCCGACGATCCTCGTCAACGGTCCAGCGTCGGTGAAAGGGTTGCGCGATGGGGCGCTGGCGGATGTGGCCCCGACCTTGCTGGCGCTGATGGGCTTGCCGCAGCCCGCCGTGATGACGGGCCGCGCGCTTCTATCGGAAACGGCGGTTCCGGCGGCGGCGGAATAGCATGGCCTTCCGGCGGAGAGGGGCGGCGGCGCGCGGCGGGCTGATGCTCGCGGCGGCGCTGGCCGTTGCCCTGCCCGCCGGGGCGCAGCAGCGCAGCCCTGAGGAACAGAAGGCTCTGGAGCTGAAGCGGATCGAAAGCGATCTCGCGGCCGCCAGGGCCCAGCAGCAGAAATTGCAGCAGCAGCGTAAAGCCGCCCAGGACGAGGTCGAAGGCCTGCGTGCGCAACTGACCGTCGCCGGACGGTCAGCCAGCGAAAATGAAAAGGCGCTGTCGGATCTCGAGGGCGCCCTGCGCGATCTTGAGACGGATGCCGAGGATAAGCGCGTCACCATCGCCCTGCGCCGGGCGGAACTGGTGGAACTGCTGGCGACCGGCCAACGCCTCGCGCAGTTTCCGCCGGTCGCCTTGCTGATGCAGCCCGGCGACCCGCAAAATGCCATTCGCGCTGGGTTGATCATCGGCGGGACGGTGCCGACCGTGCAGGAGCGGTTACAGGCCCTGCGCGGGGAACTGGAAGAACTGGCCAAGGTCGATGATACCATCCGCCGCCAGCGCGACCGGGTGTCGGCGCAAGTGCGCGGTCTTGCGCAGGAGCGCTCGCAGATTGCCGCCCTGCTAAAGCGCAAGGAAGCGCTGGAAGAACAGCTTGAGGGCGAGGTTGATAAGTCCGGCGCCAAGCTGAAGCAGCTTTCCGCCAGCGCCAAGGATGTGCGCGAGCTTCTCGATAAGCTGATCGCCGAACGCCAAGCCGACGAACGCCGCCGGGCGGAGGAAGCGGGCCGGTCCGCCGTGCGCCGCGAACAGGCGGCGGGGCACGTTACCCTCGGTGACGCCGAAATCACGCCTAAATCTGGCCGCACTTTACCGGTAGCCGGAAAGATCACCGGCGCCTACGGTCAGGCGACCGATGTGGGCGCCACGGCGCGCGGCATGTCCATCGAAACCCGGTCGGGGGCGGTGGTTTTGTCGCCTGCTGGGGGGCGGGTCATCTTTTCCGGTCCTTTCCGGGGCTATGGGCTGATCTTGATTGTGGAACATCGGGATGGGTATCATAGTTTGCTTGCAGGGTTAGGTCGGCTGGACGCCACAGTGGGGCGGCAGGTCGATCCCGGCGAGCCGGTGGGGGCGATGGCGGAGGGGGGCGATCACGCGCCCGTGCTCTATTTCGAACTGCGCCGTCAGGGGCAGACATTGAACCCGCAGACCTGGGTGTCGGCGCAACGTGCCAATTAGGAGTGGTAATGCAGCAGCCTCCTCTCTCGCCTGAAACCCGGTCGTCCCGGCTTCGTTATCTTGCGCGCGGCGCCGCCATTGGGCTGCTGATCGGCACGGGCGTGGTTATCGGCCAAGCGCTGAGCATCCCCGAAACCTTGGCGCAGACCAAAACCTCGGATACCTACCGCCAGCTTGATCTGTTCAGTCAGGTCTTCGAGCGGGTGCGCGCCGATTACGTCGATAAGGTTTCCGATCAGCAACTGATCGAATCGGCCATCAACGGCATGCTGACCTCGCTCGACCCGCATTCGTCCTATATGAACGCCAAGAGCTTCCAGGAAATGCAGGTGCAGACCACCGGCGAGTTCGGCGGTTTGGGGCTGGAAGTCGGCCAGGAACAGGGCGTGATTAAGGTCGTCTCCCCCATCGACGATACCCCCGCCAGCAAGGCTGGGCTAAAGCCCAACGATCTCATCACCCATATCAATGGCGAAGCAGTGCTGGGCCTGACGCTGCAAGAATCGGTCGAGAAAATGCGCGGGCCGGTGAATAGCGAGGTGCGCCTGACCATCCGGCGCGAGGGCCGCGATGCCTTCGACGTGACGCTGACGCGCGCCGTTATTAAGGTGGAAAGCGTCCGGTCGCGCCTGGAAGGCGAGGATATCGGCTATATCCGCATCACCAGCTTCACCCAGCAGACCGATAGCGGTTTGCAGAACGCCATGAAGAAGTTCAAGGAACAGGCGGGCACTAAGCTGAAGGGGATCGTGCTGGATCTGCGCCGCAATCCGGGCGGGTTGCTGGATCAGGCGGTAGCCGTGTCCGATGATTTTTTGGAGCAGGGGGAAATTACCTCCACCTCCAGCCCGCGCCGCCCGGAAGGGGCAACGCGCTTTAACGCCAAGCCCGGCGATATTACCGGCGGCCTGCCGATCGTCGTGCTGATCGACGATGGCTCGGCCTCGGCGTCGGAAATCGTGGCGGGCGCCTTGCAGGACCATAAGCGCGCCGTGATCATGGGCGTGAAGTCCTTCGGCAAAGGCTCGGTGCAGACGGTCATGCCGCTGGGGCCAGGGAATGGCGCCATGCGCCTGACCACCGCGCTCTACTACACGCCGTCGGGCCGGTCGATCCAACAGAAGGGGATCGAGCCGGATATCGTCGTGCCGTTGGCGCGTGTCGAGGCGATCAATACCGGCGAACGCCGGAGTGAAGCGTCGCTGCGCGGCTCCATCCGCAACCCGAATGATCGCAGCGGCGGTGCGGCAACGCCCGCCATCGCCCCAGCTCCGGCGGCGAATGGCGAGCAGGCGCCGCTCACCCTTGGGTCGGCGGATGACTACCAGCTTGCCCGCGCGGTCGATCTGCTGCGCGGTATTTCGATCTACGTCAACCGCGCTCCGAACTGAGCCGGGCCAACCAGCAGAAGGCTGAGCGACCGCCATGTCCAGCATGTCCCATCCCAGCGGCGCTGCGCCGCAGAACCGAGGCGGCGGGATTCTCGCGGCCGCTTGGCTCCTGCTGATCGCCCTGTTCGCCGGGGTAGCGGCCTGGGTTTTCGCCGTCACGCGCGGGGCGGAGGTTCCGGTGGCGCTGAAGCCCTTGGCGTCGGCGACGGTCACCCTTGCCCCGGCGAAGCCAGTGGCCCCCGCGCCCGTCGCGGCGGCCCCGAAGGCAGAAGCCGCAAAACCGGCCCCGACAACCGCAACGCCCGCGCCGATGCCGACGCCTGCGCCCGCGATGGTGTCGCCCCCCGCCTCCGTTGCCGTGCTGCCGCCCCCGGCCCCGGCGCTTCCGGGGCAACCGCTGGCCGCGATCGAACCGGCCCTGCTGCGCGATAGCCCCTATGGCCCGATTCCGCGCCTGTCGGCGGACCGCAAGCGCGCCCCCTGGCAGGTCTATGCCGCGCCCTTCGACGCGAGCGACACGCGCCCGCGCATCTCGGTCGTCGTCACCGGCCTTGGGCTGGCGAAAGATGTAACCGACCGGGCTATCGCGAGCTTGCCGCCGCAGATTTCTCTGAGCTTCAGCCCCTATGCTGCGGAGACGCCGAGCGCCGTTGCGGCGGCGCGTCAGCGCGGGCATGAGGCGTTGCTTGATCTCGCGCTGGAGCCGGTCAACTACCCGACCGTCGATCCCGGCCCGGCGACCCTGGTTTCGACCTATTCTGCGACCGATAATGTTGCGCGGCTGGACTGGGTGTTGGCGCGGGCGCAGGGCACCATCGGTGTAATCGCCCAGTTCGGCGACTCCTTCGGCGCGAGTGCAATGGCGATGGCCCCGATTGCGCAGGCCTTGCGCGAACGGGGGCTGATGTATGTGGATAACCGCGCCAGCCCGCAGCCAGCGATGATCCGCCTGTCGCGCGATTTCGCGGTGCCCTGGGCCTTTGCCGATGCCACCGTGCCCTTCGGTTCGGCGGATGAGGCGGAGGCACTGGTCGCCACCTTACACGCGCTGGAAAAATCGACGGTGAAACAGCGGTCGGTCATGGCCTTGGTGCCGGTCAGCCCGGTTGCTATCGTGACACTGGCCAATTGGGCCAAGACGGTAGAGCCGCGCGGCTTCGCCCTCGCCCCGGTCAGCGCTATCGCCAACCGCCAAGATGAACGGGATGCGGTGCGCCCATGACCGCAACGATGGAAGTCAACGGCGTCCGCTACCGGTTGGGCGTCGGGTTGATGCTGGTCAATGCCGACGGCCTGATCTTCGTCGGCGAGCGCGAGGATACGCCGGGCGCTTGGCAAATGCCGCAAGGCGGGATCGACGACGGCGAAGACCCGCGCGCGGCGGCCCTGCGCGAGTTGGGCGAGGAAATCGGCACCGAGGCGGCGGTGATCGAGGCCGAAACCGCCGATTGGCTGCGTTATGATTTCCCGGATTTTCTGGCCGGGAAAGCCTTTAAGGGCAAATACGCCGGGCAGATGCAAAAATGGTATCTGCTGCGCTTCACCGGCGCCGATAGCGATATTCGCCTCGATGCGCACGAACAGGAGTTTAGCCGTTGGCGCTGGTCGTCGGCGGAAGACGTGCTAACGGCGATCGTGCCGTTCAAGCGCGGCCTGTATGAACAAGTTCTGGCCGAATTCGGCCCCCTTTTGACCCGCGCTTAATCGGTTAGCCGAAACGGCACCTCCACCTCTGCCCAGGCGGGGGTTGGTGTGCCGTTTTCGTGCGCCGGTTCCAAAACCCAGGCACGCGCGGCGCTCAGGGCGGTTTGATCCAGCAACCGATGCCCGGAACTGCGCAACAGGCTTACTTCCGCCACGCGGCCATCGGCGCCGATCAACAGCTTGAGCCGGACCGTGCCTTCAATCTCGTCGCGCTGCGCCTGGGCTGGATAGGCGGGTGCTGGGCGGTGGCGGAATGTCGGCGCGGTCAGGTGGACCGGGGCGGGCGGCCCTGGGATGGATGGTTCTGGTATGACAGGTGCCGCCGCTGCGATCTCGGTTGACGCCCCTGGCGCCATCGCGGGAGCGGCGGCTACCGGCGCAGGCACCGGGGGCGCCGAGCGGGGGGCGGACTTGACTGGGCGCGGTTTCGGTGCCGGCAGGGCCGCGCTCGGTGGTACAACCGGCAGCGGGTCAGGTGTGGCTTGCGCCGCCTCCTGCGTGGCGGCAGGGGCCGGTGACGGCGGGCTATCGGCTTGCGGCGCCGGTTCCACAGGCGACGGAGCGAGGGCGACCAGTGCGACCGTTACACGCGGGGCGGGGGGCGGCACGGCATCGCGCGGCAGCGGTGCCCGTAGCACGGCGGCCAGCACAGCGGCGTGCAGCAGCAGGGAACCGACGACGCCCAGCGGCCCGAGACCGCGCGCTAAGCGGCTGAACGTCCGCTCGGTCACAGGCCGGGGTCGGCGGCTAGATCGTCGCCGCCAAGACTTTGCGCTTCCCAGGCGGCCAGCACCGCTAGCCCGTCGCGGTGGGTGGCACGCAGGGTAGGAATGCTACCACGCTCCTCGGGTGCGGCTTCGAGGTCGCGGGCCAAGGCGCGCAGCCGGGCGAACCCATAGTTCCCCGCCGCGCCCGCCAGCTTATGGGCAGCATCGGCACGCGCGGGCGCGTCGACGGCTTGGGCGAGGTCGGTCAAATAGCGGTCGAGCACCGAGCGGCAGACGCTGAGCAGGCGGCGGGTTTCCTGCTCCCCCAGGGCTTCGCAGAGTTCATCGAGCGGTTGCGGGTCGAGCAACGGCGGCCCGGCGTCGGCATCGGGCGGGGCGGGGTCTTCCGCCGGTTCGCTGCGCCAGGTGGGGGAGAGGGCGCTATCCTCCTGATCCCACAGCATTTCGCCGGACGACAGCACGGCCAAGGCCCGGTCGAGGCGGGCGGAGTCGATCGGTTTGCCTAAAACGCCAGACATCCCCGCCCGGCGGCAGGCGGCGAAAATATCCGGCATCAGATTAGCGGTAACGGCCAGGATCGGCAGCGGTTCCGCCCGTTCCGTTGCACGGGCGAGCAGGCGGCGCGACACCTCGTAGCCGTCCATGCCCGGCAGGCGCAGATCGACCAGCACGACATCGACCCGATGGCTTTCAAAGGCGGTCAGCGCTTCCGGCCCGTCCTTGGCGATCACCACCCGATGCCCCGCCCGGCGCAGCAGGCCGGAGAGCACCTGACGGTTGACCTCCTCGTCTTCCACCAGCAGGGCGACCAGTGAGGGCGCGTCGCGGCGGCGGTTGGCCGGGCGGGTTGCCGGGGCGGCGCTGGAGCGGGCGAAGGAGAGATCAATCCAGAACCGGCTGCCGGTGCCAACCAGACTATCGACCCCCATGCGCCCGCCCATGCCTTCCACCAGCCGCTTGCCGATGGCGAGGCCGAGGCCCGACCCGCCGAAGCGCCGAGCGGTGCCGCTTTCGACCTGATAGAAGGCATCGAAGAGGCGCGGGAGTGCCTCGGGCGGGATGCCGATGCCCGTATCCTCCACCGTAAAACGCAGGGCGATCCGTTCGGTCGCCGATTCTTGCACGGGGGCGCGGGTAACGGTCAGGCGCACCGCACCGCGCGGGGTGAATTTCACCGCATTGCCCAGCAGATTGAACAGCACTTGGCGCAGCCGGGCCGGGTCGCCCATCAGGTGGGCGGGTAGATCCGGTTCGATGGTCAGATCGACGCGCAGGCCCTTGGGTTCGGCGGTCACGCGCGTTAGGTCCACGAGGCCGCGCAACAGCGTCCCAAGGTTGAAGTCGCGGTTGTCGAAACTCACCTGCCCGGCTTCGATGCGCGACATATCCAAAAGATCATCGAGCAGCACCGATAGCATTTCGCCCGATTGGCGGATGGTCGCAACATAGGCGCGGGCGGTGGAGGAGAGCGCCTCCGCCTCCAAAAGTTCGGCCAACCCGATGATACCGTTCATCGGCGTGCGCAACTCGTGGCTCATCACCGCCAGAAACTCGGTCTTGGCGTAGGTCGCGGCTTCAGCTTGTTCCTTCGCGGCGCGCAGTTCGGCGGTGCGGTCATCGACCATCCGGCGCAGGCCGGTCTGATAGGCGTAGATCTTGCCCGCCATATCATTGAAGACTTCCGCCAGTCCCGCCACCTCCCGGCTGCCTTGCACGGGGGCGGGCAGCGGGGCCTGCGTGCCGCCAAGCGACCGGGCGGCCTGCGATAAGGCACCCAAAGGGGCGGCGATGCCGCGCGCGATTAAAATGGTGGTCAGCAGGGTTAGCAGCAGCGCGCCGATCATCGTCAGCGTGCCCGCCGTCTTCAACCGTTCGACCGTGCTCAGAGTTTCCGCCTGATCGGCCTTGACGATCAAGCCCCAGCGGAAGGTCGGCAGATAGCGCCATGCCGCAATGACCGGCTCGCCCCGGTAATCGACCAGAATATCGGTGCCCCGGTCGCCGTTGAGGGCTTTCGCCATCGCCGTGCCGAGGGGGGTATCGAAATAGAGCGACCCTAACTCCTGCCGATGCCGCACCGGGCCGAACAGCAGTGCCGCCTGCACCCCTTTACCGCCGACGATCGCTTCCCCCGACCGGCCCAGGGCGGCGGTATCGCCGATGATGTCGATCACCGTGCGCTTATCGATTTGCAGGGCGACGACGCCGATCAGCGTGCCATCCTCGAACACGGGGGCTGCGACGAACGCCGCAAGATCGCCCGACCGTTCGAGGTAGGAGAAGTCAGACACTTCGGCCTGCAACAGTGTCCGCGCCCGGTCGAACACCCCAGCGAGAACGGAGGTGCGGCCCGGCCCGCGCGCTAAATTGATGCCGATGTGGAATTTATCAATATCAGCGAATTTCACCGTGCCATCGGCGGCGATCAGGAAAATATCGGCGGCGCCGATGGCCACCCGGTAGCGGTTCAGGTCTTCGGCATAGCGTGCTTCCGCCTGCTGACGCCGAAAGAGGTTGCCGAAGTCGGACACGGCGGCAATCACGGCGGGCATGCGCGCGAGCAGGCTGACTTCCGACAGCCGGTCGCGGGCGAAACTTTCGATCCGCGCGGCCTTTTGATCGGCCAGCGAGGCCATGCGCGCCCGGGTTTCCGTTTCCAAGGCCGATTGCGTCGCGGTGAAATAAAGCCAGACCAGCGACATCAGCGGCAGCACTGCCAGCAACAGCGTTCCCAGCGCAATTTCGGCGGCCAACGGAATGCGGGCGCGGCGCCAGAAACTGCGGCGGGCGGGACGAAAGGGTTTCGCGTCGCTCATCGGATCGTCCGCGCGTCGGCAAGCGGCGGCTCCCAGCGGGCGCCCCAAGCGTCGTACAGCCGGTCGAGCGCGTGTTGCCAGTCGTCGGGGTCGAGCAACGTGGGGAAGGGGACGGGGCGCACCGGGCGGCTGCTGTCCCACACAGTGTCGATCTGGCCGTCGTCGGTAATCTTGCCAATGCGCACGGTTTTCCAAGCATAGAAGGTGAAGGGATCAATCGAGATCACCCCGCCCGGCGCCAGGAAGGACAGGCCGCCTAAAACCGGGCGCACGTCGCGCCAGGCAACCGATTGGGCGTCGCGCACCGCCCGCGCCCACAGGTGAATGCCGACATAGGCCGCCTCCATCGCCGCCGTGACGGGGACTTCGGGGCCGAAGCCGCGCAGCAGCCGGGCCTTAAACGCCTCGCTTTCCGCCGTGCGGATACTGTTGAAGGAGCTTTGCACCACGTAATCGCCCGCCATCAGCAACGGACCAATGGCGCGGATATCATCCTCGGTCACGGCAAAGGACATGACGGGTGTATGGTTCGACATAATGCCCGCCCCGCGCAGGGCTGTGGTGAAGGGGCCGTTGATCGTGCCGGCGCTGAAGTTGAAGATCACATCCGGGCGGGCGGCCTGAATGCGCGCCAGGACTGTGCCGAAATCCTGGGTGGTGTGGGACACATATTCCTCCCCCACCACCTGCCCGCGCAGGGCGTTGGTTTGCAAGCGCACCAGCCGGGCGGCGATCCGCGCATTCACCCCATCGAGACCGACGATAAAAATGCGGCGCCCCAGCGTATCCATCGACCATTTGATCACCGGGATGATCTGCTGGTTGGGGGCGGAGCCGAGATAGAGGATGTTCGGCGACTCCTCGATCCCCTCGGTCGGATAGGGGTAGATCAACCCGGCGTCGGCGGCTTCGATCAGCGGGCGGACGCTTTTGCGGCAGCCGGAGGTGGCGCAGCCGAAAATGGCCGGAACCTTCTCCCGCCCCAGCAGGCGCTGCACTTCGGCCAGGGCGACGGCATTGTCCGACATCGTATCGGCGGTCACGGCCTCCAGCGGGCGCCCGAGCAAGCCACCGGCGGTATTGATTTCCTGGATCGCGAGGCGCTGGGCTTTTTCGACATTGCGATCGGCGACCGACAGCGGCCCCGTGCGGGCGATCAGCAGACCGATCTTGATCGGGCGGGTGCTGGCGGGCGGCCCATCGAGCGCGATGCGGATGGCCCCCATCGCCGCCAGTGTCGCAACGACGGTGACGAAGACCCCGACCATGAACCCATTGCGCCGCCGCCGCTTGACCATCGTTCCCCAACCCTTATTCGGCTGTCATTGTGCGGCAGGCGGTTGAGGCCGCAAATAAAAAACGGCGGGGTGCCGTGGCACACACCGCCGTTTCATGAGGGCCGGGGCCTTTACGCGGCGTTGAACAACCGGCGGTCGACCAGCCCGCTTCCCGCGAGCGACCGCAGCGTCTTAGCGCCCGCCAAGACGGCGAGATCGATCAGCGGTTCGATGGCGATCACCAGCAGATAGGCGCCGCCGAAACTGCCGACGGCGGTTAACGTCTCGCCAGCGACCCCTTGGCCGAAGAAGGCCCAGAAGGCTACCCAGGCGACGATTCCCGCCTGATAGGTCGCCGATAGCGCCAGCGCTTGGGCGTAGCGCAGATCGACATAGGCGGTGCCCGCCGAAATCACCTTGCCCGCCACATAGCGCAGCGCGAAGAGCGGCGCCAACAGCGTCGTAACATTCATCCCATATTGCGGCAGGTCGAAGGGCGCGAAGAACAGCCCTTGGATCAGCAGGCCCAACATCAGCCCGATTGCGGTCGGCGCCGCGCCAAGGATGAGGAACAGGGTGGAGCCGAGGATCAAATGAACCTCGGACACGCCGACCGGGTAATGCGGCAGGATTTCAAAGAAGGAAAACACCAGGGCCGTTGCCAGGATGCTACGGGCCGCAGGCGACAGCGGGCCGCGCGCTTTTACGGCGTCCCAGGCAGATTTGACGGTATAGCCGCCTAGGGCGGCGGCGGTCGTATAGCCAAGCCAGAGCTTCCCGCCCTCGACCAGACCGGGTTCGATATGCATCTCACTCTCCTCTGCCGTCACACCCGACGGCTTGCGGTTTCACGATGCACAGGGCCGGTCTCCTGACTCGCGGGTCGGTGCCGTATCCCGGTCTTCCCAAGCCTTGCGGCTCAGTGACGGTTCGGGGCGGCTCGCCGCATACAGTCGCGGGGGCGGTTGGGGTTGGGGCGCAGGCGCCAATCCCATTCCCGTTTCATCCCGGCGGTGGATGAGACCGCCATAGGACACCCTATGCCCGGCCATCAGGACGGGGAAACGGCGGGAGTGTCAAGCCGGGCTTACAGCACGCCTAGGCCGCGCAGCCCTTTAACGGCGAAATTCAGCGCTAGGACGAGGATCAGCAGCCCGGAGATCAGCGGCAGTGCCTCCGCCCACGCCGCGAGGCGCCCGCCGCGCCCGGCGGCATGGCGCAGGCCGAGGCTAGCGGCAATGCCGATCCCGACCAGGGTAACCGCCAGCCCGATGCTGAACGCCGCAACCATCCCCGCGCCGAGTGCCAGGGCTTTCACTTGCAGGCAGACGATCAGCACCGTGATCGCGGCCGGGCAGGGGGTTAGGCCGCCGGTAAAACCGAACCACGCGATCTGCCCGGCCCCGACCGGCCCCGCGCCGCCAAAGCGGGCGGCGATGTCGCGCGCATGGGCCGCCGCATGGGCGTCGTGATCGTGATCATGGTCGTGGTGGTCATGCGCATGGTCATGGTCGTGCCGGTGCGGCGCCCCTGCCGCCCAGACCAACCGCCCGCCCAGCACCGCGATAATCGCGCTCGATGCCAGCAACAACCAGGGTTCGGCTTTATCCAGAATGAGCGCATCCCCGAGGCTGAGGCCGATCAGGGCAATCGCCCAGACGACCAGCGAATGGCCCAAGGCGGCGGAAACTCCCAGCAGCACCGCCTGCTTTGGCGTGCCGCGAATGGCGACGATGAAGGCCGCCATCAGCGATTTCGAATGCCCTGGTTCAGCGGCGTGCAGCGCCCCCAGCAGCAGGGCGGCGGGCAGGTAGAGCCACGGGGTATGGCTGCCGTTTACGATGATCTGGGCGAGGTCCGGCATGGCTTCCTACAGGAATTTGGCGAGCTGCTTTAGCTCTTCGACAGCCGCAGGGACATTGCTGCCCGCATCGTCCAAACAGTGGAAAATGTGATCCTGGATCAGCTCTTTCTTCGCTTTGGCAATGGCGGCTTCCACCGCTTGAAGCTGCTGGGCCAACTCCAGGCAGGGTTTGCCAGCCTCGATCATGGTGATGACGGCGCGCAGGTGGCCATCGGCGCGCTTAAGGCGCCCGATGATTTTGGGGTGCGAGGCATGCATGCCCTTATCCTATCCCCCTGGAGAGGATATTCAAGCCCAAAAGAAAAGCGGCCCGCAGGCCGCTTTCAATCAGGGGGTTGTCGCCAAATCGGGCGGGTCGGCGCGATAGGCCTCCCAGCCGCGCGACCGCAGTTGACACGCCGGGCAGGTGCCGCAGCCGTGCCCCCAGGGGTGCAGATGGGTGCGGTCGCCGAGATAGCAGCTATGGCTTTCGCGGCGAATCAGTTCGATCAGATCGACGCCGCCCAGGGTTTCCGCCAGTTTCCAGGTTGCCGCCTTATCGAGCCACATCAGCGGCGTATGCAGCACGAAGCGCTTATCCATGCCCAGGCCCAGCGCCACTTGCAGTGCCTTAATCGTATCGTCGCGGCAGTCGGGGTAGCCCGAGTAATCAGTCTCGCACATCCCCCCCACCAGATGCCGCGCCCCGCGCCGGTACGCCAGCGCCGCCGCTACCGTGAACATCAGAATGTTCCGCCCCGGCACAAAGGTATTCGGCAGCCCGTTTTCGGCATAGGTGATGACGGTATCGGCGGTCATGGCCGTCTCGCCGATGGCGCCGACGACGCTTAGGTCGAGCAGATGATCCGGCCCCAGCTTGCCGCGCCATTGCGGAAACTGCGCTGCCAGCTCGTCGCGGATGGTCGCGCGGCACTCAAGCTCGATCTTATGGCGTTGGCCATAGTCGAAGCCGATGGTTTCCACCCGGTCGAAGCGGTCGAGTGCCCAGGCAAGGCAGGTCGCGGAGTCCTGACCGCCGGAGAAAAGCACCAGCGCGGTTTCTGGAATCGACATCAGTTTACCTCCGGGCCGAAATAGGTGCATTTATCGCCGCTCGCCTGCCGCCAGACCGTGACCCGGTTCAGCCCGGCAAGATCGGGGGCAAGGGTGCGCCACAGGTACACACACAGGTTTTCCAGGGTCGCCGGGCCAAGGTCGGGCACATCATCGAGGAAATGATGGTCGAGCCGCGCCCGCACCGCTTCGAGCGCCCGGGTGAAGAGCCCAAGGTCGAGAATCATCCCGCTCACCGGGTCGGGGCGACCGCGCACGGTGATTTCGGCATGGTAGGTATGGCCGTGGATGCGTCGGCTGCTCTCGGTTTCGATCACGCGCTCCAGCGTATGGGCGGCTTCGAAATAGAATTGCTTAGAGAGTTCGAACAATTCACGGAATCCCGATCATCTTGTGGGTTTGTAGGCTTAGGCGCCAACGTGGGTGGGCCTGACAATAGTCAACGGCAGCGGCGGTGGAATTGATCCGCATCACGCCGCCGTCGGAAAGACCATCCATCGGCTGCAGCCAATAATGGCCGAAGGCGTCGGCGTCCAGCGTTTCGAAAACGTCAGGCAGCAACTCGGGCTGTGGAAACACTAGCTTCAGCTCGTGTCCCCAAGTCTGCACGAAGGGCGCGCCCGCCTTGGGGCTGACGCAGATCCAATCGATCCCCGCCGGGGCAGGCAGCGTGCCGTTTGTTTCGACGGCGATCTCAAACCCTTCGACCTTCATCGCGGCGATCAGGGCGGCATCGAGTTGCAGCAGCGGTTCGCCGCCGGTGAAGACGGCATAACGAAACGCGCGGTCCGGCCCCCACAGCGCGGCCAAATGGGCGGCCAAATCCTCCGGGCGCGCGAATTTGCCGCCGCCGTCGCCATCGACGCCAACGAAATCCGTATCGCAAAAGCGGCACACGGCCTCGGCGCGGTCGGTTTCCCGCCCGCTCCACAGATTGCATCCGGCGAAGCGACAAAAGACTGCCGCGCGCCCGGCCTGTGCCCCTTCCCCTTGCAGGGTTTTGAAGGCTTCCTTGACGCTGTAAGACATGGGATGATCCTTTAACCCTGCCTTATAGCGAAGCGAAGGCCGGGATGGCAGGGGGCTGCTGTGCAGGCTGCCATGCTTGACGCTTCTGCATGCCCGGCTTATGTGAACCCTATGGCTTTACTCAACATCCTGACCGCGCCCGATCCGCGCTTGAAGCAGAAATCCACGCCCGTCGGCACTGTCACGCCCGAAGTGCGGCAGTTGATGGATGACATGCTGGAAACCATGTATGCCGCGCCCGGCATTGGCTTGGCCGCGCCGCAGGTCGGCGTTTTGAAGCGGGTCATCGTCGTCGATATCTCGCCGGAGCCAGAGAAGCGCGCGCCGCTGCGCATGGCCGACCCGGAACTCATCTGGGTTTCGGACGAGGATGCGGATTTCGAGGAAGGTTGCCTATCGGTTCCGCAGCATTATTCCAACGTCGTCCGCCCCGCCGCGATCCGCGTGCGCTATAAGGACGAAACGAATGCCGAGCGGGAGCTGGAGGCAACGGGCTTGCTCGCCACCTGCATCCAGCACGAGATCGATCATCTCGACGGGGTGCTGTTCATCGACCATATCTCGGCGCTGAAGCGGAATATCATTCTGCGGAAGCTGCTGAAGACGAAGAAATCCGCCACCTCTGCCGCGCCGGTCGCTTAAGCATGCGGCTCGCGTTTATGGGCACGCCGGTGTTTGCGGCGGTGGCGTTGCAGGCGCTGATCGATGCGGGGCACGAGATCGCCGCCGTCTACGCCCAGCCCGCCCGCCCGGCAGGGCGCGGGCAGAAACCGCAGCCCTCGCCGGTCGAAAACCTCGCCCGTCAGCATGGCCTGCCGGTGTTCACGCCGATCAGCCTGAAAGCGCCGGAAGAACAAGCCGCCTTCGCCGCCCTGAACCTCGACGCCGCCGTGGTCGCCGCCTATGGGCTGATCCTGCCGCGCGCCGTGCTGGAGGCCCCGAAACGCGGCTGCTTCAATATTCACGGCTCCCTGCTGCCGCGCTGGCGCGGGGCGGCGCCGATCCAGCGGGCGATTCTGGCCGGGGATGCCGCAACCGGTATCACCATCATGCAGATGGAAGCGGGGCTCGATACCGGGCCAATGCTGCTGAAGGGCGTGCTGCCGATCACGGCGGAAACAACGGGCGGCAGCCTGCACGACGCGCTTGCCGATCTTGGCGCGCGGTTGATGGTGCAGTATCTTGCCGATCCGGCGGCCTACCCGCCGGAGGTTCAGCCCGAAGACGGCGTGACCTATGCCGCCAAGATCGACAAGGCCGAATTGAAGCTCGATTGGTCGCTGCCCGCCGGGCAGCTCGACCGGGTGATCCGCACCTTCGCCCCCAAGCCGGGCGCCTGGGCGGAGATCAACGGCGAGCGCGTGAAGGTGCTGGCGGCGGTTCCTGCTCCCGGTTCCGGGGTGCCTGGCACCGCGCTCGACGATGCTGTGACGATTGCGACCGGGGAAGGCGCATTGCGCCTGACCCACCTACAACGCCCCGGGAAAGGCCCGGTCGCCGCCGCCGATCTGCTGCGCGGTTGGCCGGTTCCGGCAGGAACGCTGCTTCACTAAAGGATAGGATGCCATGACCCAGCCCGTCGTTCTCATCACTGGCGCCGGGCGCGGCATCGGTGCGGCGCTTGCCCAGCAGCTTGCGGCCCAGGGCGCCAAGGTCGGCGTGCTCGCCCGTCGCCGGATAGATGCTGAGGCGGTGGTGGCGACGCTGCCCGCCGGATCGGCCTTGGCGCTGGCGTCTGATATCCGCGACCGCACAGGGCTGCGCGAGGCCTTGGATGAACTGCAAGAGCATTTCGGCCCGCTGACGGCGCTGGTGAATAATGCCGCCATCATTGGCCCGCTGGAAAAATTCCACGAGGCGGACCCGGACGTTTGGGCCGAAGCCATCGATGTTAATCTGACCGCGACCGCCTGGGTAACGCAGGCGGTTCTGCCGCTGTTTCTGGCGCAGGGCGGCGGCACCATCATCAACGTGTCCTCCGGCGCCGCCCATCGGGCAATCCCGGGGTGGAGCGCCTATTGTGCATCCAAGGCTGGGTTGGCGATGCTGACCTATGCCCTGCACGCCGAATATGCCGACGCCGGGG
Source organism: Elstera cyanobacteriorum (assembly GCF_002251735.1). NCBI lineage: Bacteria > Pseudomonadati > Pseudomonadota > Alphaproteobacteria > Rhodospirillales > Rhodospirillaceae > Elstera > Elstera cyanobacteriorum. Next base: position 175,984 of record NZ_NOXS01000034.1, read on the forward strand.
TGCGGGTGTTCGGGATTGCGCCGGGGGTGGTCGATACGGGGATGCAGGCAGCAATCCGCGCGTCGGCCCATGCGCCGGAACGGTTGCGCGACCGCGCTAATCTGGCCCAGGCCGATGATCCGGCGCGGGTGATCGCCGCGCTGCTGGCCCCGGCGGCGGATGCGTATCGCGGGCAGGACCTCGACGTGCGCGACGCCGATTTGCGGCGGGCCTTAGCAATCACCTAATGGTTACTTAGCGTTTTTGGATACGAGACGATTGTCACGCGCCGTTAAAGCTGGCACCATTTTCTCCTAAACGGGCACAAACGAAAGAAATGCCCGAAAAATCGAAAGCACCTGGGGACAAGGCGCTTCGATGGGGGGAGAAAAACGATGCAGCCTGAAACCGGCGGATCCCGGTTTGGGATCAAGGCGCGTCTCTATGGGACTTTTGCGCTGATCGCCTGCTTAACCGCTATAAACGGTGGTGCGGCGTTCTTTTCGATGACGGAAACCGGCGACGGGGTGGACCGCTTGGGCGGGGCCGTGCTGCCGTCGGTCATCGCCTCGCTAGAACTCGCGCAAGTCACGGCCAGTTTGCAGGCCGAAGCGCCGGGGCTGGCCCGGGTTGAAACCGCCGAGGATTTGAAACAGCGCACCGATTTGGTGACGGGCCTCGCTGCCGCTCAAAAAGAAAAGCTCGCGGCCTTATCAGCCCTGCTGGGGGCCGAGGGGGTGGTCGAGAAAATTGCCATGCTCAGCAACCAGGGCGATGCGCAGATCAAACGGTTGGCGGACCTTGGGGCCAAACAGATTGCCGTCAATGAGCATCTGGCGAAAATCACCGCCGATACGATGTTTGATTTTGAGGATTTCAACGATTATCTGCGCCCGCTGATCGAAACCACCGATATGGATTTGAAGCGCACGGTGCGCTCGGTCAGCGATGCCGGGGCAAAAACGGCGGAATTGGCGCAAAAACTCTCCACCGCTGATCTGCCAACCCTACGGCTGCTGCTCGATATTCAATCGAACACCAATCTTGCCATCGGCATGCTGACGGCGGCGGCCAGCGTACCGCGCGGCACTGGGTACGATACGCTTCACCCTCGCTATAGTTGGGCCGAAGTCCGTATTACGGATGCGATCAACGCCTACCCGGACCCCACCGATAAGGAAAAATTGGCGAAACTGACCGGGGCGATCCTGAAGCGCGGTCAGGGGGCGGAGGGGGTGTTCGAAACCCGCGCGCGGCAATGGCAGCTTGAGGAAGAGGTAACCCAGGCCGAAGATCAACTCGCCAGCGGCTCGGCAACGCTCGGGCAGATCGTGGCGGATTTGGTAAGCGCCCAGCGCGGCACGGCTGCGGCGACTGCAACGGCAACCCGGGGCCAGGCCGAACTTTCGCTGATCCTGCAACTCGGTATCAGTGCGGCAATGATCGTTGCGATTTTCCTGCTGGCCTGGCTTTACGTCGGTCGGTCGGTGATGCGGCGCTTGCAGCATCTGGCCGATGCGATGCGCCGGATTGCGGCGGGCGAGCTTGATACGCCGATCACGACGCGCGGCGGCGATGAGGTGGCGGCCATGTCGCGCGCCTTGCTAGTCTTCCGCGATACGGCGCGGGATGCGGTGGCGGCCACTGCCCGCGTGGAGGCCGAACGCGCTGCCGCCGGACAGCAGCGGCGCGAGGCGATGCTATCGATGGCGACCATGTTCGAGGCCGATGTGCAGCAGGTCGCTACGCGCGTGTCGGGCGCCGTCGATAAGGTCTTCGGCAGCGTCGCGGCGATGCGCGACCTGACCGGGCAGAACCAAGCCAAGGTCGCCCAGGCGGTCGAAGCCTCTGAACAGGCCAATCAAAGCGTGGCGCAGGCGGCGGCAGCGGCGGAACAGCTCGCGCGCTCCATCACCGAAATTGCCCGCCGGGTTAGCGAGTCGGCGCAAATGTCGGGCACGGCGGTTCAGACCGTGACGGCGACGCGCGAGACGGTGGAAGGCCTGTCGACGGCGGCGCAGAAGATCGGCGCGGTGGTCGATCTGATCCATCAGGTCGCGGCGCAAACCAATCTTTTGGCGCTGAATGCCACTATCGAAGCGGCGCGCGCCGGGGAAGCGGGCAAAGGCTTCGCCGTGGTCGCGGGGGAGGTGAAGCAACTCGCCACCCAGACGGCCAAGGCAACCGACGAGATTTCGGCCCAAATCACCCAGGTGCAGAAGATCGCCGCCAATGTTGCCGAGGCAATCCGCACGGTGCAGTCGGTGATTACTGGGATCGAGGGGATCGGCGCGTCCATCGCGGCGGCGGTGGATGAGCAAGATGCCTCCACCCGTGAAATCGCCCGTGGCCTGCACGTTGCGGCGGATAGCAGTACCGAAGCGGCGGGCTTGCTCGCGACCGTTACCGAAACGGCAGCGACGGTCGGGCGGTCGGCGTCGGAAACCCTGACGGCGGCGCAAGTCCTGCGCGACGATACGGGGCATCTGTCCACGGAAGTCGATCATTTCGTTACGAAAGTCCGGGCGGCGGTTTAAGCCGCGCCCCGGTTAGCTTCATTGCCCTGGGAGGCCGCTCATGGTCCGTGTCCCGCTTTCCCTAACCCGGAGTGATCCGCGCCTGCACAGCCCGGTGCTGCAGGGGCTTGCCAATGACCGCCAGCAGGAAATCCTGAAGCTCGCCCGTGCGGCGGGCCGGGTGACGGTGGAGGATTTGGCGGCGCGCTTCGAAGTGACACCGCAGACCATTCGCAAGGATCTCAACGATCTCTGTGACCGGCGGCTGCTGTCGCGCGTGCATGGCGGCGCGGTGATTTCGTCGGGCGTTAGCAACCTCGCCTATCAGGCCCGGCGCTTTGTCGCGCAGGTGGAGAAGGAGGCGATTGGTGCGGCGGCGGCAAAGCATATTCCCAACCGCGCCTCGCTGTTCATCAATATCGGCACGACGACGGAAGAAGTGGCGAAAGCCCTGGGCGGGCACGAAGATTTGTTGGTGATTACCAATAATCTCAACGTCGCGACCCTGCTGTATCCCAACCCCAATATCGATGTGATCGTCGCGGGCGGGCCGGTGCGTCGGTCCGACGGGGCGGTGGTGGGCGAGGCCACGGTGCAGTTCATTCATCAGTTCAAGGTCGATTACGCCGTCATCGGAGCGTCCGCGATCGATGAAGAGGGTGCGCTTTTGGATTTCGATTACCGGGAAGTGCGCGTTTCCCGCGCTATTATCGAAAATGCCCGGCACGTTATTCTGGTGGCGGATCGGCTGAAATTCGAACGAACCGCGCCGGTCCGCATTGGTCATGTCTCGGAAATCGATCTTTTCGTCACCGACCGGCTGCCGGATGGAAAAATCGCAGAAATCTGCCGCGCGCACTCGGTCGAAGTGGAAGAGGTCGGCAGCTTCGAAGAAGAGACGGTCGCTTGATCGTTGCGAAAATATTGCATCGCACACCCGCGTTTCGGACTTGAGTTCGCGAAAAGGCGCGAATAGGATAAAACGAAATCAAGAAACGCGCGGATGAAGCCTGAAGGCGAAACAATCCGCGCTACACGGGGGGAACGGATGGAGCAGGTCTTCGACCTTGCCATCATCGGCGGCGGTATCAACGGCTGCGGCATCGCGCGCGACGCGGTGGGGCGCGGCTGGTCCGTCTATGTCTGCGAACAGAATGATCTCGCCAGCGGCACGTCCTCCTGGTCCACCAAGCTTATCCACGGCGGGTTGCGCTATCTCGAACATTATGAATTCCGGCTGGTGCGCGAAGCGCTGATCGAGCGGGAAATCCTCTGGTCCCTCGCGCCGCACATCATCTGGCCGCTGCGGTTCGTGCTGCCCCATCATCGGGGTTTGCGCCCGCAATGGCTGCTGCGCCTCGGCCTGTTCCTCTATGATCACATCGGCGGCCGCAAGCTGCTGCCTGCCACGCGAACGCTTGATCTGACGCGCGATGCGGCGGGCGAACCGCTAAAGCCGGGGTTCACGCGCGGGTTCGAATATTCCGACTGCTGGGTACAGGATGCGCGCTTGGTTGTGCTAAACGCGATGGATGCCAAGGCGCGCGGCGCGACCGTGGAAACCGGCACGCGCTTTGTTTCGGCGGAGCGCAAGGCCGACCGCTGGGTGCTGACCGTGCAGAGCGGCGACGGGGAGCCGAAGCAAATTCAGGCCCGCACCCTTGTGAATGCGGCGGGGCCGTGGGTGGCGGAGGTGCTGAGCCAGCGCATCCGCTCCAACAGTCAGGCCAAGGTGCGGCTGGTCCAAGGTTCGCACATTGTTGTGCGCAAAATCTTCGATCACGACCGCTGCTATATTTTTCAGAATGCCGATGGCCGCATCATCTTCGCGATTCCGTATGAGCGGGAATTTACCCTGATCGGCACCACCGATCAGGATTACCAGGGCGATCCGGCCAAAGTGGCGGCGACGCCGCAGGAAATCGCGTATCTCTGCGCGGCGGCCTCGGAATATTTCAAGAAGCCGGTACAGGAAAGCGATGTCGTCTGGACCTATTCCGGCGTCCGCCCGCTCTACGACGATGGCGCCTCGAAAGCGCAGGAAGCGACGCGCGATTATGTGCTGACGCTTGATGCGCCGGGCAGTGCCGCGCCGCTGCTGTCGGTCTTCGGCGGCAAGATCACTACCTATCGGCGGCTGGCGGAAGCCGTGCTGGACAAGCTCGGCCCCCTGCTGCCGGAAGCCCTGAAAAAGCCGAAAGGCTGGACCGGCGGCGAGCCGTTGCCCGGCGGCGATTTCCCCGTCACGGGCTTTACCGACCTGCTGGCCGATGTGCAAAAACGCTACCCCTTTCTGGCCCCTGCGCACGCTTGGCGGCTGGCGCGCACCTATGGCACCCGCGCGCACTTGCTGCTGGGCGGGGCCGATAGCGCCGCCGACCTGGGGCGGAACTTCGGGGCCGATTTGACCGAACGCGAGGTTCTCTATCTGATGAAACACGAATGGGCGCGCCGGGCGGAGGATATCCTCTGGCGGCGCAGCAAGCTCGGCCTGCATCTCTCGGCGGCGGATAGCGCGGCGCTCGATCAGTATATGGCGGCGGCAGCGAAAGCGGCGGAGGGCGCAGCATGAGCCTGACCCTCACCGGCATTGGTAAGCGGGTCGCGGGCGAGGATCATATCCGCGACGTCTCCCTGACCCTGGCGCATGGCACGGTGAACGTGCTGCTCGGCCCAACCTTGTCGGGCAAGACCAGCCTGATGCGGCTGATGGCCGGGCTGGATAAGCCGACCGCGGGCACGATGACCTTCGACGGGCGCGATATCACGGGCCTCGACGTGCGCAAGCGCTCGGTGGCGATGGTCTATCAGCAGTTCATCAATTACCCGACGCTTACGGTGTTCGAAAATATCGTCTCGCCGCTGCGGGTGGCGGGGGCATCGAAGGCCGAGATCGAGAAGCGGGGCCAGGAAGCGGCGGCGCTGCTACGCCTGACGCCGTACCTCGACCGCACGCCGTTACAGCTTTCCGGTGGCCAGCAGCAGCGCACGGCCATCGCCCGCGCGCTGGTGAAAGGCGCCGATCTGGTGCTGATGGACGAGCCGCTGGCGAACCTCGATTATAAACTGCGCGAAGAATTGCGCGAAGAACTGCCCCGCCTGTTTGCGGCGACTGGCAGTATCTTTGTGTACGCCACCACCGAACCCACGGAAGCGCTACTGCTCGGCGGCCATACCGCCACCCTGTGGGAGGGGCGGGTGACGCAGTTCGGGCGCACCGCAGAAATCTACCGCACCCCTCGCGATCTGATTACCGCGAAGGTCCTGTCCGATCCGCCGCTGAATACGGTGTCGGTGGCGAAGAGCGGCAATACCTACCGGCTGCCGGATGGGTCGAGTTTCGAAACCGGGCGTTTCCAGGTGGCCGATGGCGCCTATCTGATCGGTTTCCGCGCCCATCACGCCCGCCTGTCCGACGCGCCGGGGCTGCATCTGGCCGGTCACGTCGCCGTGTCGGAAATTACCGGATCGGAAAGCTATATCCATGTCGATGCCGGGGCCGACCGTTGGGTGGCACTTGCATCCGGCGTGGTGAAGGTCGATCCCGGCGCGCCGATCCGCCTATCGCTCGATCCGCAGCATCTTTTCCTTTTCTCGCCGTCCGGTGCGCTGGTTGCAGCCGCCGACGCGGCCCCGGTTGCGTGAGGCGATCATGGCCCGTATCGACCTGCAAGACCTCGCCCATTCCTATCACCCCAACCCGGCGTCGGACGCGGATTACGCACTGAAGCCGATGAACCGGGTGTGGCAGGACGGGGGGGCTTATGCGCTGCTCGGCCCGTCGGGCTGCGGCAAGACCACTTTGCTTAACATCATCTCTGGCCTGCTGGTGCCGTCGCGCGGGAAAATCCTGTTCGACGGGGTGGATGTTTCGACCCTGCCGACCGAAAAGCGCAACATCGCTCAGGTGTTCCAGTTCCCGGTCATCTACGACACGATGAGCGTTTACGACAATCTCGCCTTCCCCCTGCGCAACCGGAAAGTCCCGGAAAAGCAGGTGGACGCCCGCGTGCGCGAGATTGCCGGGATGCTCGACCTCGCCCGCGACCTGTCGCGCCCGGCGACCGGTCTGACGGCGGATGCCAAGCAAAAGATTTCGCTGGGGCGCGGCCTTGTCCGCTCCGACGTGGCGGCGATTCTGTTCGACGAACCGTTGACGGTGATTGATCCCCACCTCAAGTGGGAACTGCGCTCCAAGATCAAGGAACTGCATCGGCGATTACCGATCACCTTGATCTATGTGACGCACGATCAGACCGAAGCGCTGACCATCGCCGATCAGGTCGTCGTTATGTACGACGGCGGCGTGGTGCAAAGCGGCACGCCGGAAGATTTGTTCGAACGGCCCGACCATACGTTCGTCGGTAAATTCATCGGCTCGCCGGGGATGAACGTCCTGCCGTGCCGCTTGGAGGGCGCAACCGCTTATATCGGCGATCAAGCGGTCGCCGTTCCGCCGGTTGGAACGCCGACGCGCGGCGAAGCCCTCGAACTTGGCGTGCGCCCGGAATATTGCACCCTCGCCCCCGCTGGGGCCGGGCTGCCGGTGCAGATCACCCGGATCGATGATCTTGGCCGCGTCCGGCTGGCCCGCGTGACCCTGGCCGGGCAGCCAATGATTGCGACGGTTCCCGATGGGGTGGCGATCAACGGCAGTGAGGCGAGCGTGACCTTCGATCCGCGCGCCCTGCATCTTTACGAAGGCGGCTTCCGTCTTCAGCCCGCGTCTGGGGGGCATCATGGATAAGACCGAAAACAACAAAGCCTGGCTGCTGGTGCTGCCGGTCTTCCTGACCGTGGCCTTCAGCGCGATTCTGCCGTTGATGACGGTGGTGAATTATTCCGTCCAGGATACGTTCGGGAATAATCAGTTCTTCTGGAATGGGATTGGCTGGTTTGCGGAACTGCTGAACCCGTCCAGCGATCTCGGCGGGCGCTTCTTCGATGCGCTGTGGCGGAACCTTCTATTCTCCGGGATCATTCTCGCGATCGAAGTACCGCTGGGTATCGCGGTGGCGCTGGCCATGCCGCGCCAGGGCTGGACGGTGGCGGCGTGCTTGATCGTTATGGCCTTGCCGTTGCTCGTTCCCTGGAACGTCGTCGGCACCATCTGGCAGGTCTTCGCGCGGTCGGACATTGGGTTGTTCGGGGCGGTCGTGAACGGCCTCGGCATCAACTACAACTATACGCAGAATGCGCTGTCGGCCTGGGCGACCGTGATTATCATGGACGTGTGGCACTGGACCTCGCTGGTCGCGCTGCTGTCCTATGCTGGGTTGAAGTCGATCCCCGACGCCTATTATCAGGCGGCGCGCATCGACGGCGCCTCGCGCTTTGCCGTGTTCTGGAAGATCCAACTGCCCAAAATGCGCCGCGTGCTGCTGATCGCCGTGCTGCTACGCTTTATGGATAGCTTCATGATCTATACCGAGCCTTTCGTCGTCACGGGCGGCGGGCCGGGCAATTCCACCACCTTCCTCTCCATCGATCTCGTGAAGTTGGCGCTGGGTCAGTTCGACCTCGGCAAGGCCGCCGCGCTGTCGATCGTCTACAACCTCATCGTGCTGTCCGTCTGCTGGGTCTTCTATACCGTGATGACCCAGATGGACGCGCCGCGGAGGAAATGACCATGCTCACCCGCCGCCTTGTGATGGGCTTTTACCTGCTGTTCTTGCTGCTGCCGATCTACTGGCTCATCAACATGAGCCTGAAGACGAACAGCGAGATCATCTCCGGCTTCACCCTGTGGCCTCATACGCTGACGTTTGATAATTACATCAAGATTTTCACCGATGCGTCCTGGTACTCGGGCTATCTCAACTCGTTGAAGTATGTGGCGATCAATACGGTGGTCTCCATCGCCCTCGCCCTGCCTGCCGCCTATGCTTTCTCGCGCTACCGCTTCTTGGGCGATAAGCATCTGTTCTTCTGGCTGCTGTCCAACCGTATGGCGCCACCTGCCGTTTTCGCGCTGCCCTTCTTCAATCTTTATTCGGCGATTGGGCTGTTCGATACGCCCTTTGCCGTCGCGCTGGCCCACTGCCTGTTCAACATCCCGCTCGCCGTGTGGATTTTGGAAGGGTTCATGTCGGGCGTGCCGAAGGAGATTGACGAGACGGCCTATATCGACGGCTACAGCTTCCCGCGCTTTTTCGTGAAGATCTTCATGCCGATGATCGCGTCGGGCATCGGGGTGTCGGCCTTCTTCTGCTTCATGTTTTCCTGGGTCGAGCTGCTGCTGGCGCGCACGCTGACCAGTGTGGATACGAAACCCATCGCCGCCACGATGACGCGCACAATCTCCGCCGCCGGGATGGACTGGGGCCTCTTGGCCGCCGCCGGGGTGCTGACGATGGTGCCCGGCGCCATCGTCATCTGGTTCGTGCGTAATTACATCGCCAAGGGCTTTGCCCTCGGGCGGGTTTAAGGAGAACCGTCATGGACCATTTCGCCTGGATGGCCTGGACGTGGCAGACGGCCCTGTTTTTTGGGGGGATTCTGACCCTCCTCGTCACCCTCACGCTTTTGGCCCTGTTCCGGCCGGAGATTGAACGGGTCGGCGTCTTGCGCATCCCCACGACGCGCGGTGACCGGCTGTTCATCTCTCTTCTGGGCAGCGCCTTCATCCATCTCGCCTGGCTGGGGCTGATTTCGCCCGAGGTCTGGTGGGCTTCCGGGGTTTCCCTTGTTTATGCCGCAGCGGTGTTTCGCTGGGTTTAGGGAACTTTGGGTAACAAGACCGGAGAGAACCGGCACTAACGAACCATAAACAGGAGGACGCCGATGACCCGTAATCTAATCGTCTCCGTCTCGACCGCCGCGATGCTGTTCGCATCGGCGTCGGCATGGGCGGATATGGAAGCCGCAAAGCGCTGGATCGACAATGAATTCCAGCCCTCGACGCTCTCGAAAGAAGAGCAGTTGAAGGAACTGGAATGGTTCATCAAAGCGGCGGAACCGTTCAAAGGCATGGAAATCAACGTGGTGTCGGAAACGATCACCACGCACGAATATGAAGCCAAGGTGCTGGCGAAGGCCTTTTCCGAAATCACCGGGATCAAGCTGACCCACGATCTGATTCAGGAAGGCGACGTCGTCGAAAAAATTCAGACCCAGATGCAGTCGGGTAAGAATATTTACGACGCCTGGATCAACGACTCCGACCTGATCGGCACCCACTTCCGCTATAAGCAGGCCATTCCGCTGACCGACTGGATGGCGGGCGAAGGCAAGGACGTGACGCTGCCGTCGCTGGATGTGAACGACTTCATCGGCAAGTCCTTCACCACGGCGCCGGACGGGAAGATGTATCAGATCCCCGACCAGCAGTTCGCGAACCTTTATTGGTTCCGCTACGATTGGTTCACCCGCGCCGACCTGAAGGAAAAGTTCAAGGCCAAATATGGCTATGAACTGGGCGTACCGGTGAATTGGTCGGCTTATGAAGACATCGCCGAATTCTTCACCAACGATGTGAAGGAAATCGACGGCGTTAAAGTCTATGGCCACATGGACTACGGCAAGAAAGACCCGTCGCTGGGCTGGCGCTTCACCGATGCGTGGCTGTCGATGGCAGGGAACGGCGATAAGGGCATTCCGAACGGTCTGCCGGTCGATGAATGGGGTATCCGCATGGATGGCTGCCGCCCGGTCGGCTCCTCCATCGAACGCGGGGGCGATACCAACGGCCCGGCGGCGGTCTACTCCATCACCAAATATCTGGAATGGCTGAAGAAATATGCCCCGCCCCAGGCGCAGGGCATGACCTTCTCGGAAGCCGGGCCGGTGCCGGCCCAGGGCAATATCGCCCAGCAGATGTTCTGGTACACCGCTTTCACCGCCGACATGGTGAAGCCGGGTCTGGCGGTGATGAATGCCGATGGGACGCCGAAATGGCGTATGGCCCCGTCGCCGAAAGGGTCTTACTGGAAAGACGGCATGAAGCTGGGGTACCAGGATGCCGGTTCGTGGACGCTGCTGAAGTCCACGCCGCTGGATCGCCGCAAGGCCGCCTGGCTCTATGCCCAGTTCACCATTGCCAAGACCACCAGCTTGAAGAAGAGCCACGTGGGCCTGACCTTCATCCGCGAAACGGATATTTGGGATAAGAGCTTCACGGAACGCGCCAATAAGCTGGGTGGCCTTGTCGAATTCTACCGCTCGCCCGCGCGCGTGCAGTGGACGCCGACGGGGAACAATGTGCCGGATTATCCGAAGCTGGCGCAGCTCTGGTGGCAGAACATCGGCGATGCTTCCTCGGGCGCGAAAACCCCGCAAGCGGCGATGGACGCCCTGGCGGCAGCGCAGGATTCGGTGCTGGAACGGCTTGAACGCGCCAATGTTCAAGGCGAATGCGGGCCGAAGCTGAACCCGAAGACCTCGGCGGAAGATTGGTTCAAGAAGGCCGAAGCGGCGGGCACCATCGCACCGCAGCGGAAACTTCAGAACGAAAAGCCGAAGGGCGAAACGGTCGATTACGACACGCTGATCAAGTCGTGGCCGGCAACGCCGCCGAAGAAGGGCTAAGCCTTTCTAGCGCAAATCCCGAGCGGGTGGGCTCACCCGCGACGACGCATTTGCAGAAAAACAATAGTTTAGAGTGGTTGACGCGAGCCTAAGCGAACGGAAACCACTCTAAACAGACCTCTCTGGGGCGCTTCATGCGGGAAGCGCCCTTTTTATTTTGGGGCCGGGCTTTTGGAAGGAGTAGGCGCGAACACCCCTTCCAGCAAAAGATCGGCCAGCCGGTGCAACTCGGCGGCGGGGGTGCCGTCATAGGCTTGCCCCGCAAGGCCCTGGGTCAAGGCGATAATGGCGGCGGCGCGCAGGTCCGGCGCGTCCCATTCGCCCGTCAGCCGCTCGGTCAAGCGGGCTTGGGAGGCGCGGCGGGTGGCGGCCAGTTCCGCAATCACCTCCGCCGATGCTTCGGCTGCCGTGAAGAGGCCGATCTGCGCTAGGCAGGCGGGCGGGGCATCGGCGCGGGCGACCAGATCGATGATGCCATGCACCATCTGGCGCACGGCTTCCTGCGCTGTCGGCGCGGCGAACGCCTGCGTGCTAACCGCGTCCAACTGCGCCAGATAGCGGCGGACGACGGCGAGAAACAGCGCATCCTTATTGCCGAAAGCGGCATAGAGGCTAGGGCGGTTGATCCCCATTGCCTCGGTCAGATCATTCAGCGAGGTGGCGCCATACCCTTTGCGCCGGAACAGGCAGGCGGCCTGTTGCAAGGCGGTTTCGGGGTCGAACTGGCGCGGGCGTCCCGTTGCCATGATTCGTCTCCAGGAATTTCTATACTGATCGATACATAATCTCCTTGACGGGCGCTGTCGAGACTCCTATTTATGTATCGAACGGTACAAAAATCTTCCCCCTTGGAGATCATCATGACGAAGACGCTTAACGGTAAGATTGCCCTGGTCACCGGCGGCGCGCGCGGCATCGGCGCCGCCACGGTTAAAGCCCTGGCCGACCAAGGCGCCACGGTTGCCCTCAGCTATTCCGCCTCGGCAACTGCGGCGAACGCCCTAGTGGCCGATGTTGCGGCCCAGGGCGGCACGGCTGCGGCCTTCGCCGCCGATCAGGGCGACGCAGCGGCGGTGCGCGGGCTGATCGACGCGGTGGTCGCGAAATTCGGCAAGCTCGATATTCTGGTCGCCAATGCCGGTCTGCTGGCGGGCGGCAAGGCGGATGATACGAGCGTGGATGTTGCCGCGCTCGACCGGATGTGGGCGGTGAATGTGCAGGGCGTAGTGAATACCGTGCGTGCGGCGGCCCCTGTTCTGGCCGATGGCGGGCGCATCGTTATCATCGGGTCGGTGGTTGGGGAGCGGGTGCCCTTCGCCGGTCTGGCCGATTATTCGGCGACGAAGGGGGCCGTTAAACTCTATGCCCGGGGCGTTGCCCGCGATCTGGCGCCGCGCGGCATTACCGTCAATACGGTACAGCCGGGACCGATTGCGACCGATATGAACCCAGAAGACGGCCCCGCCGCCCCGGCAATGCTGTCGGCCATCGCCCTCGGGCGTTACGGGCGGCCTGAAGAAGTCGCAGCCGGTGTGGCCTTCCTCGCCAGCCCGGCGGCCAGTTTCATCACCGGGACGGAACTGACCATTGATGGGGGCGTGATCGCGTAAAACGCCGCGTCTCGGTGAAATCGGGGGCATTGCCCCCGATTTTCGTTTTTACGCCGCGCCGGGCACGCCTTTGCTGGTCGAATATTCAAAATGCAGCGCCTCGCCCGGATGAACGATGGCGTGGGCGGCGTGGGCGGCGGATGCGGCTTCGGCGAAGCCCGACAGAATCAGCTTCAGCTTGCCCGGGTAGGTCGCGATATCGCCCACCGCAAAAATGCCGGGGGCGGAGGTGGCGGAATTGGCCTGAGTGGTCGCGATTTGATTGCGCTCTAGGTTCAACCCCCAGTCGGCAATCGGCCCCAGGGTCATGGCGAGACCGAAGAAGGGCAGCAGGTGATCGGCTTCGAGCGTGCGGCGCTGCCCGTCGAGGGTTTCGACGATAACGCCCGAAAGCTGGCCGTTCACCCCCTCAAGCCCGGCGAGCTGATAGGGGATGATCATCTCGATCTTGCTGTCTTTGGCCAATTGATCGAGTTTCGCCGCGCTTTCCGGGGCGGCGCGGAACTTCGGGCGGCGGTGGACGACCTGTACCCGCTCGGCGACCTCGCTCAAGGAAATCGCCCAATCGACCGCCGAATCGCCACCCCCGGCGATGCAGATCTTTTTGCCGCGAAACGCTTCGCGCCGCTGCACGAAATATTGTACGCCGCCTGTCGCCTCATAGGCCTCCAGCCCCTCCAGCGGCGGGCGGTTGGGGCCGAAGGCGCCGCAGCCCGCCGCGACGATCACGACGGGGGCTTCAAGCTCGGTGCCTTTGGAGGTGGTGATTTTCCAGGTTTCGGCGTCGGTGCGAGTAAGCTGCATCACCTGTTCGCCAAAGTGGAAGACCGGGTTAAACGGTGCCGCCTGCTGCATCAGATTATCGATCAGGTCGGCGCCCGAGATGGCGGGATGGGCGGGAATATCGTAGATCGGCTTTTCCGGGTACAGCGCGGTGCATTGCCCGCCTGCGTCGGCCAACGTGTCGATCACATGGGTTTTCAGGCGCAGCATGCCGCATTCGAACACCGCGAACAGCCCAACAGGACCCGCGCCGATAATCACCACATCGGTCTTGACCGTCATCGCTTCCCTCAAAACTGTCATACGCGCAAACCGGCGCGCAGAGTGGCGCGCGCGTTGCGCCGATGCAACCCCCCATGCACTAAGGTTTTCGAGTCTTTGCGGGCGGGGGCTTTTCGCGTAGCCTGGGGCGGCTATGAAGATTACCGTTCCCTCTGCCGCCGCCTTTTCCTTTACGGCTAAAAGCCTGACCGCCACCCAAAGCCTAGCCCAAGAGCTGTCGGCCCTGGCCGATAAGGGCGATGTTATCGCGCTGCGCGGTGACCTGGGGATGGGTAAGAGCGCTTTTGCCCGTGCCTTCATCCAGGCCCGCGCCGGCGTGCCGATCGAGGTGCCCAGCCCGACCTTTACCTTGGTGCAAACCTACGAGCTGCCGTCGGGGCTGATTTCGCATTTCGATCTCTACCGCCTGAACGACGCCAGCGACGCTTACGAACTGGGGCTGGACGATGCCTTCGGCGGCATCACGCTGATCGAATGGCCGGAACGCTTGGGCGATGGGTTGCCGCGCGATCCGCTGATCATCGATTTCGCCCCTGCCGACGCACCCGATGCCCGCAAGATTAGCCTGCAAGGTGGCACCTCCTGGGCGGGCCGGTTAGATTTTCTGCGTTTGAAGTTCTGATCCGGGGGCGGGCGTGGCCGTCTATACCATTCCTGCCGGAATAGGCTTTGCCGAGGCACTGGTGCGCGGGCTGCTGCCGGAAGCGGACCGCGACCCGCTGGCCTTTGCGCGCTTGCGCCTGCTGCTCCCTTCCCGCCGCGCCTGCCGGACGATCCGCGATGCGTTCCTGCGCGCTGCCGATGGGCGGGCCTTGGTGTTGCCCAGCTTCAGCGCCCTTGGCGATATCGATGAAGACGATCTGACCTTCAGCGATTCGGTGGCGGTCGGCGGTATCGCGGCCGATCTACCGCCCGCAATTCCAGCGGTGAAGCGTCAGGCGATGCTGGCGCAATTGATCCGGGCGCGCGAACCCGGCCTGCCGCTCGACCGGGCCGTTGCCCTGGCGGCAGAACTGGCGCGCTTAATGAACCAAGCCCAAGCGGAAGGCCTGGGGTTCGACGCGCTGGTGCGCTTGGTGCCGGAAAACCTCGCCCATCACTGGCAGATTACCCTCGATTTCCTGCGCATCGTTACCGAGGCATGGCCGACAATTTTGGCGGCGGAAGACGCGCTCGATCCCATCGACCGCCGCGACCGGTTGATCCGCTTGCAAGCGGCGGCCTGGGCAGAGGCACCGCCGCCGGGGCGCATTCTGGTCGCGGGAACAACGGGTAGCCAAAAAGCGGCGCGCGACCTGATCGCCGTGGTGGCCAACCTTCCCCAAGGCGACGTGATTCTGCCCGGCCTCGATACCGCGATGCCGGAGGATGAATGGGTGGCGCTCCCCACCCACCCGACGCACCCGCAGTCGGGCTTACAGGATTTACTGGCGGCGATGGGCTTACTGCGCGCGGAGGTTCGCCTCTGGCCGGGGTGTGCTGGGGCCGCCCGAACCTCGCCCGATC
The DNA here is from genome assembly GCF_002251735.1 of Elstera cyanobacteriorum. Taxonomy (NCBI): domain Bacteria; kingdom Pseudomonadati; phylum Pseudomonadota; class Alphaproteobacteria; order Rhodospirillales; family Rhodospirillaceae; genus Elstera; species Elstera cyanobacteriorum. The sequence continues at coordinate 191,186 of NZ_NOXS01000034.1, forward strand.
GGGCCGTGTTGCTGGCGGAAGCGCTTTCGGTTGCGGCGCCGGAGGATCGTCCCGCTCCAGTCCTCAATCTCGATGCGGCTTTGGCGGGCGTTCGCCAAGTGACGGCGGCAACCCCGCAGGAAGAGGCGACGATCATCGCCGTTGCCCTGCGCGAAGCCTTGGAAACCCCGGGCCGGACCGCCGCGCTGATTACCCCCGACCGCGACCTTGCCCGCCGGGTGGCGGCGGAACTGGCGCGCTACGGTGTGCGCTGCGACGATTCGGCGGGGCAACCGCTCAGCGGGTCGGTCCCCGGCGTTTTCCTGCGCTTGCTGGCGGAAGCCGCGCGCGACCGTCTGGCCCCGGCGCCGCTGCTGGCGCTGTTGAAACACCCGCTGACCGGCCTCGGCCTCGATTTGCCGGAAGCGCGGCGGCGGGCGCAATTGCTCGAACGCTTGTTGTTGCGCGGCCCCCGCCCTGGGCCGGGGCTTGCCGGATTGCGGGCCGCAGCGGCAGAGCTTAAAAAACCGTCGCCGGACCTCACCGATTATCTCGATCGGTTGGCCGAGGCGCTAGGGCCATGGGAGGCGGCCTTGGCGCAACCGGGGCAATCGTTCCGCGCGTTGCTACTGGCGCATCTGACCGCTGCCGAAGCCTTTTGCCGCACCGACGATCAAGCGGGGGAAGAGCGGCTGTGGGCGGGGCCAGCGGGGGAAGCTGCGGCGGATTTCCTCGCCGATCTCGTCGATAACGCGGGCGCTCTGACCCTCGACGATCCCGCCGAATTTCCGGCGCTATTGATGAGCTTCATGGTGCCGGTCGCGGTGCGGCAAGTCTATGACCGCCACCCACGCCTTGCCATTCTCGGGCCGCTCGAAGCGCGCCTCGCTCGGCCCGATCTGATGATCCTGGCGGGTTTGAACGAGGGCACGTGGCCGAAGGAGCCGCCGGGCGATCCCTGGATGTCGCGCCCGATGCGTCAAGCCTTCGGCCTGCCCGCGCTGGAACGGCGCATTGGTCTTTCGGCGCATGATTTCGTGCAGGCGGCGATGGCGCCGGAGGTGATTTTCTCCCGCGCCGAACGGGTGGACGGCACCCCGACTGTGCCGTCGCGCTGGTTGCAACGCTTGGGCGTGCTGCTGGCCGGGCAGCAGCGGACCCTGGCGGGCTCGGCGCTGCCTAGTTGGGCGGCGGCGCTCGATGCCCCGGCCCGCTATGCGCCGCAACCCGCGCCGATGCCCTGCCCGCCAGTGGCGAGCCGCCCGCGCACGCTGTTCGTGACGGATATCGAGCTGTGGCGGCGCGATCCCTATGCGCTCTATGCAAAGCGCATCCTGGGGCTGAAAGCGCTTGACCCGTTGGATGCCGATCCCGGCGCAGCCGACCGGGGGCAGGTGATCCACGCGGCGCTCGATGCCTTCGTGAAAGCCTATCCCGACGCGCTGCCGGTCGATGCGCTGGCCAAGCTGCTGGAGATCGGGCATCGTGAATTCGGCTCGCTGCTTGCCTCCCCCAGTTTGCACGCCTTTTGGTGGCCCCGCTTCGAACGGGTGGCGGAGTGGTTCCTGGCCGAAGAAAGCCGCCGTCGGGCCGATATCGCCAGCCTCGCCACGGAAACCGAGGGCGGCTTGACCCTGGCCGGACGGGCGGGGGATTTCACCTTGAAGGCCAAGGCCGACCGGATCGAATATCTGACCGATGGTACCTATCGCATCGTCGATTACAAAACCGGCGCCCCGCCGCCGGAAAAGGACGTGCTGGCGGGCTATGCACCGCAGTTGCCGCTGGAAGCCTTGATCGCGGAAGGTGGCGGTTTCGCCCGGCTCCCTGCCAAGCCGGTCGCGGGGCTGGAGTTTTGGCAGCTTTCTGGCGGTGCGACCCCCGGTAAGATCGTGCCGATTAAGGCCGGGATGGCCGCGCTGCTCGATGAAACCCGCGACGGTCTTGCCTCGCTGATCGACCAATATGATCAGCCTGAGACACCCTATCCGGTCGCCCCGCGCCCGCAGTTCGCGCCGCGCTTTTCCGATTACGCCCATCTGGCCCGTGTGGCGGAATGGAGTGGCGATGGGGAGGCGGAGGAATGAGCGCGCTCGACCAAAACCGCCAAGCGGTGATCGACGCCGCGACGGCCCGGCAGACGGCGGCGACCGTCCCTGACCGTTCGGTCTGGGTGGCGGCGTCGGCGGGCACGGGGAAGACCAGCGTGCTCACCCGCCGCGTGCTGCGCCTGCTGCTGGCGGGCACGGCGCCGCACCGCATCCTGTGCATCACCTATACCAAGGCCGCCGCTGCCGAAATGGAAAAGCGGCTGATGGAAGATTTGGGCAAATGGGCTAGCCAGCCCTTACCGGATCTCATCGCCGCCCTCACCAAGCTCGCAGGCGGCACCCCGCCGCAGGACGTCGAACTGCGCCGCGCCCGGCAACTCTTCGGGCTGGTGCTGGAATCGCCGGGCGGGCTGAAAATCCTAACCATCCATTCCTTTTGCCAGTCGGTGCTGGCGCGCTTTCCGCTCGAAGCCGGGCTGCCGCCGCATTTCCAGGCGATGGACGAGGCCAGCGCCGAAGAACTGCTGCTGGATGCGCGCGAACAGGTGCTGGCCGAAGCGCGCGGTGGCGCCGGGCTGGCCGACCTTGGCGCCGCCTTGCAGATCGTCGCCGACCGGCTAAACGAAGATAGTTTTCACCAACTGCTGAAAACCTTAGTGGCAGAGCGCGGGCATTGGATGCGCCGCTTAGCGGCGACCGATGGGATCGACCCGCTGATAGCTGCCCTGGCGGCGCGGTTGGAGGTTGATCCCAGCGCCTCCCCCGCCGCACTTTGGCAAGCCGCCTTCAACGCAACCGTCGCCCAGGCCGATCAGCTCAGAACGGCGGCGCGCGCGCTGGGGCAGGGGACGGGCAAGACGGATAAAGCGTCCGCCGAAACCCTGCTGGCCTTTGCCGCCGAACCCTCGCCGCTCGGGTTCGAGGTGTATCGGTCGGTCTTTCTGACCGATAAAGGCACGATTCGCAAAAGCCTCTGCACCAAGTCGGTCCAGGCGGCGGCCCCCGATGTTGCCGATTGGCTGGGCACGGAAGCCGAACGGCTGCTGCGGGTGCAGGACGCCGTGCGCCGGGCGGAAATCTTTACCGGCACCGCCGCGCTGATCCGCCTGGGCGCGGCCATTCTCGCCGCCTATAGCGCGATGAAGCGCCAGCGCGCCTGGTTGGATTACGACGATCTCATCCTGCATACGGTGCAGCTTCTCGCCCGCGACGGCGGCGTGTCCTGGGTGCTGTTCAAGCTCGACGGCGGGCTTGATCATATCTTGATCGACGAGGCACAGGACACAAACCCCGACCAATGGCAAATCGTCCGCCTGCTGGCGCAGGAGTTTTTTGCGGGTCAAAGCCGGGCCGAAGGTATCCGCACGCTTTTTGTCGTCGGGGACGCCAAACAGTCGATCTATAGCTTTCAAGGCGCCGATCCGCGCGCCTTCCAGACCATGCGCCAGGCCTTTACCGATCTCTTAGCGCAGGTGGAGCGTCGGCTTTGGGTCGAAAGTCTCGATCATTCCTTCCGCTCGACCTCCGTCGTGCTGGAAACGGTGGACCGGGTGTTTACGGCCCCCGAGGCGGCGGCGGGCGTGGTGGAAGCGGGGGCGCCGCTGCGTCACGAAGTCTCTCGTCTGGGCGAAGCCGGGTTGGTCGAACTCTGGCCCGTGCTGCCCAAACGCGCCCCGGAAGACCCGGCAGGCGGCGATTGGAAGCTGCCGCTGCGGCGGGAAGGGGCGAGCAATCCGCCCGCCCTGGTCGCCCGCGTCATCGCCCGGCGCATCCGCGCGTGGCTCGATCATGGGGAAGAACTCACCGCCAAGGGCCGCCCGGTGCGCGCCGGGGATATCCTCATTCTCGTGCGGCGGCGCGGCGCGTTTGTCGGCGAGTTGGTGCGCGCCCTGAAACAGGAAGCGGTGCCGGTGGCCGGGGCGGATCGGCTGCGGCTGACGGCGCATCTGGCGGTCATGGATCTGCTGGCGCTCGGGCGCTTTCTGCTGCTGCCCGCCGATGATCTATCGCTCGCCTGCCTGCTGAAATCGCCGCTGATTGGCCTGACGGAAGAGGCGTTGTTCCACGCCGCCCAGGGCCGCGAGGGCCAAAGCCTGTGGCACGCCCTACGCGCGCGGGCGGCGGACCTTCCGGCGCTGAAGGCGGCGGAAGATCGGCTTAACCGCTGGCGCGCCAAGGTCGATTTCGCCCGGCCTTACGAGTTCTACGCCGAAATCCTGGGCCGCGAGGGTGGGCGCAAGGCGCTGCTGGAGCGGCTGGGGGCGGAAGCCGCCGACCCGATTGACGAGTTTCTTAATCAAGCCCTGGCGTTCGAGCGCATCCATACCCCCAGCCTGCAAGGCTTTATCCATTGGCTTGACCTGTCGGACCAGGAAATCAAGCGCGACAGCGACACCGCCGGGCGCAACGAAGTGCGCATCATGACGGTGCATGGCGCCAAAGGCTTGCAGGCGCCCATCGTTTTTCTGCCCGATTGCGCCAGCGCGCCGAAAAGCCGCCGCACGCTGTTCTGGCCGGAAGAGAGCGACTGGGGGCCGGTCTGGTCGCCGCGTAAGGCGGACGATGATCCCGTTACGGCTGCCCTGCGAGACGCGCAGGCCGACCAGGAAGCGGCGGAATATCGCCGTCTGCTCTATGTCGCCCTCACCCGTGCTGAAGACCGGCTTTATGTCACCGGCTGGCTTGGCGCGCGGGAGGAGGAGGCGAAAGACGGCACGTGGTACGCGCTGATCCAATCGGTGCTCGATCCGATGGCGGCGCGCGGGGAGGCCGAGACCCTCGATCTCGATTTCACCGCCGATGGCGCGCCGGAATGGGCGGGGAAGGGCGTGCGCCTTGCGACCCCGCAGCAGGTGCCGCCTCAGGATAAGGCGCCGGCGGTTGCCGCCGTGGCGGAAGGCGGGGCGCCCCCCGCGTGGCTGTTCGCGCCGCCGCCGGAAGAGCCGACCCCGAGCCGCCCGCTCACCCCGTCCCGCTTGGCCGAAGAACCGCCCGCCCGCTCGCCGCTGGCCGGGCAAAAGGCCGAGCTTCCCGCCGACGGGGCGCGGGCAGCCGGGTTGAAGCGCGGGCGGTTGGTGCATCGCCTGCTGCAAATGCTGCCCGATCTGCCGCAGGCCCGCTGGGCGGCGAGCGCGGTGGCCTATCTCGCCCGCGCCGTCCACGGGGTAACCCCGGAGGATCAGGACAGCCTGTGGCGGGAAGCCGAAAGCGTCTTGCGGCACCCCGATCTGGCGCCGTTGTTCGGGGCCGAGGCGCGGGCAGAAGTGCCGCTGGTCGGCCGGGTTGGCGATGTCATCGTTTCGGGGCAGGTGGACCGGCTATGGGTGGGGCCGGATGCCGTGCTGGTCGCCGATTTCAAGACCAACCGCCCGCCACCTCGCTTAGAGGTTGGGGTCTCCAAAGCCTACCGCCAGCAAATGGCGCTCTACCGGGCCGTGCTGCGGCAGCTTTACCCGGATAAGCCCGTGCGCTGCTGGCTGATCTGGACCGATGGGGCGCGGCTGATGCCGCTGTCGGACGCGCTGCTTGATGATCCCGAGCTTTTAACCGTCACCCGCTCTGCAGATTTTGATGAACAGCGTTAAGCATTCTGCGCGGCGGAATGGTTGACGCTGGGGGTGGGGCATCCCTAAATGTCTCTCATATCCCGCCGGTTCACCCGGCCTAATGATAGGAAAGAAGATCATGGCCACCGTTGCCGTTACCGATACCAGCTTCGAAAGCGATGTTCTGAAGGCCCCCGGCCCAGTCTTGGTCGATTTCTGGGCGGGCTGGTGCGGCCCGTGCAAAGCCATCGCCCCGGCGCTGGAAGAGCTATCGACCGAACTCGCGGGGCAGGTGACCATCGCCAAAGTCGATATCGACGATAACCCCGCAACCCCGGCCAAATATGGCGTGCGCGGCATTCCGACCATGCTGCTGTTCAAGAACGGCCAGGTGGTGGCGCAGAAGGTCGGCGCGATGCCGAAATCCATGCTGCAAGCCTGGCTGACCAGCGCGCTCTAGAGCTGCGTCAATTCTGACGCAGCTCTAGAAGCCGCCATTGCGGCGGCGGCCAAGGGCGCGGAGCGCCCGCCCGGCGAGGGCTAAAAGCCTGATTATCCTGTGAGGACCGGGCTTCCTGCATGCAGGAAACCCGGTTTTTTTATGCGGTAACGGTTTTGGCGCCGCGCAGGCGGTAGAGCATCACCCCCGCCCCCAGTAGCGTGACCGGGATTAGGCTGAGGTTCAGTACGCGGTCCCAGCCCAGGCTGGTTTGGATCGACCCAGCGGTAACGGCGGCGAGCGCCGATAGGCCGAAGACGGTGAATTCCGATAGGGCCTGCAGCCGGGCACGGTCCTGTGGCGCCTCGGCAGATTGGGCGATCAGGGTGGAGCCGCCGACGAACAATAGGTTCCAGCCGATGCCGTTCAGCACCAGCGCGATCGTGAACTGCGGCAGATCGAGGCCGCTGAGGCCCGCAAGGGCGCTGAGCAGAAACAGGATCAGCCCGCTTGCCAAAACGGGGATCACGCCGACGCGGGCGATCAGCTTGCCGGTCACGAAGGCCGGGGCGAACATGCCAACCAGATGGGCCTGAATGACCGAGGCGGAGGCCCCGACCGAAAAACCGCAGGCGACGACCGCGAGCGGCGTTGCCGTCATCACAAAGGTCATCGTGCCAAAGCCAAGGGCAGTGCAGGCGGTGCCGAGGAGGAAGCGCGGCTGGCGGATGAGTGCGGCCAGAGGGCGGCGGGCGCCTTGGGCGATGGTCATGGGGGGCGCAGCGGGCAGGGTGGCGAGCACCAGCACTGCCGCCGCGCCCAACGCCGCAATCGCGGCATAAGACCCTGCGAAGGGCACGAGATCCCAGATATTCCGCGATAGGGCGGCAATCTGCGGCCCCAGGAAGGCGGCGGCGAGGCTGCCGAGCATTACCCAGGATAGGGCGCGGGCCTTCCCGGCGGGATCGTCCACCGCGTCGGTCGCGGCATAGCGGTAATATTGCGAACTGGCCTGAAAGACCCCCAGGCAAGCGTTCCCCAAGCAGAAGAGCGCGAAATCGCGGCGAATCACGGCAAGGGCGGCGAGGCTTCCGGCCAAAATGGCGCTGGCGGCCCCGATTAAAAACCCGCCGCGCCGCCCGATCTTTCCCATCAAAAGCGACAGGGGAATGGTGGTTGCCGCCGAGGAGAGGATGACGGCGGCATAGGGCAGGGTGCCGAGATCAGGGCGCGGGGCGAGCGACTGGCCGACCAAGCCGGTCAAGGTCAGGCCGATAGCGACGGCGCAGAAGGCGAAACATTGGGCGACGGCCAAGGTTAGGGCCGTGCGGCGGGCGAGGGGGGGAAGCGGGGCGGGCATGGGCATCTCCGGCAAAAGGGATGGTGCCAGCTTAGTCAGCGCCGCCCTTGTCAAAAAGGACAGACGACCCGCATAATCCGCCAATAGGATCGCCCGGAGGCCGCCATGCGCACCATCGCCATTATCGCCTTTCCACAGTGCCAAAGCCTGGATTGCCTGGGGCCGACGGAGGTTTTTACCAAGGCGAATTATCATGTTCGCCAGTTGCACGGGCCGGACGCGCCGCAGCCCTATCGGGTCGTGCATGGGTCGGTCGCGGGCGGTTTCGTGCCGACCAGTTGCGGCCTGTCGCTGGGGCCGACGCTGCCCTTGGCGGACCTGCCGGAGCTGATCGATACGCTGCTGATCGTCGGCGGGAATCCGGGGGTGGAGATGGCGATTGCCGAAGGGGTATTGCCCGCCTGGGTAAAGGCTCAGGCCGGGCGGGTTCGCCGTCTTGCCAGCGCCTGCACCGGCGCTTTCATCCTGGCGGAAAGCGGCGTTCTGGCCGGGCGCCGGGCGACGACCCATTGGCATTCGTGTCAGGAGTTAGCGGCGCGCTATCCCGCCATTACAGTGGCGCCGGACGCGATTTATGTCGATGCCGACCCATTCTATACGTCGGCAGGGATCACGGCGGCGATTGACCTTTCCCTCGCCTTGGTGGAAGCCGATCTCGGGCAGCCGGTGGCGCTGGCGATTGCGCGGGAACTGGTGCTGTATCTGCGCCGTCCGGGCGGCCAATCCCAGTTTTCTGCCGTGCTGGCGACCCAGGCCCAGGCGGCGGAAAAGCGGGCAGAGGGGAAGTTCGGCGATCTCCTGACCTGGATTTCAGCCCATCCGGCGGAAGATTTGCGCGTTCCGGCGCTCGCCGCCCGGGTAGGGATGACGGAGCGCAGCTTTCTGCGTCATTTCACCGCCCGCACGGGGCAAACCCCGGCGCGGTTCGTCGAAACGGCGCGGTTGGATCGGGCGCGGCTGCTACTGGAAAGCACCGATCATCCGGTGGCCGAAATCGCGGTGGCGGCGGGGTTCGGGTCGATCGATGCCTTGACCCGTGCGGCCAAGCGCGGCCTGGGGCTTACGCCCGAGGTGTATCGGGCGCGCTTTGGGGCCGTAGCGACGCGCCGGACGTCGGCTTCGCTAGGGGCAGCCGCAGAGTGACCTTGGTGCCGTGATCGGGTTTGCTGGAAAAGGCGACCGAGCCGCCCATCGCTTGCAATAGCCGCCGCGATAAGGCAATGCCAAGACCCGCACCGCGTTCGGAGGAGGTCATGGCATTCTCAGGCCGCAGAAACGGGTCGCCCAAGCGGGCCAGCGTCTGCGGCTCGATACCGATGCCGGTATCGGTCACGGTCACATGCACCCATTCATCATCGCCCCAGGTTTCCGCAACCTGGGCGGCGACACGCACATTCCCGCCCGCCCGGGTAAATTTGACGGCGTTTTCTAGGAGATGCACCAGCACTTGATTGAGGGCGGATTTATCGGCCTGCACGGTCAGCAGCGTCGGCAACATGAGCTTCAGATGAACCTGCCGCCGGTCGGCTAGCGGGCGCACCTGCCGCACAGCGGCCAGAATGGCGCTATCGAGATCGACCGCCTCCAGCGTCATCGGCCGTTCGCCCGCTTCGATCTGGCCATAGTCGAGAATATCATCGACCAGTTGCAGCAGCCCGGTGCCGCCCTGGTGGATAGCGCGGGCATAATCGGCGATCCGGTCAGACGGCGATTGTAGCAGGATCATTTCGCTGAACCCCATAATGGCGTTCAGCGGCGTGCGCAACTCGTGGCTAAGGCTGGAGAGAAAGCGCGTGCGCGCCAGATTATCTTGCCGGGTTTGGGCGATAATGCGGTGCAGATCCAGCGCATCGACGGCCAGTTGCGCCAACTCTTTCAGAAGATTGAGCTGCGCTTCGGAAAATTGTCGGGGTTTTTGATCGATGACGCACAGGGTTCCCAGGCGGAACCCCGTTTCGGAAATCAGCGGGGCTCCGGCATAGAAGCGGATATGCGGCGCATCCGTGACCAGCGGGTTACCGGCAAAACGCGGGTCCAGCAGGGCATCTTCGACGATCATGATATCGTCGTCGAGAATGGCATAGGCGCAGAAGGCAATCCGGCGCGGGGTTTCGGTCACATCGAGACCGATCTTCGCCTTGAACCACTGCCGGTCCGAATCGAGTAGGCTAACCAGCGCGATCGGGCAATCGAGCAGGCGCGTCGCCAATTGGACCAGGTGATCCAACCGCGGGTCGTCGGGCGTGTCGAGGGCGCAAAAGCTATGAAGCGCTTCGAGCCGCGCCGACTCGTCCGCAGGGACCGGAGGAGAAGGAATTGCCGTCATCGCGTCAAGTGTGCCATAGGCTTACAAACTTGACTATATTGTTAGTCGCTATCCCACAGATGCCACACGCGGAACTGTTATGACGGATTGGACCGCAGGGCTGGGTACCTTGCTGCGTCGGGCGGCCGACCGCTGGCGCGACGGACGCGCGATGGCGGCGGTGGAGGCCTTTGGGCGGCGGCTGGGGCGCGACCCGGACGCGGCGCTCGCCAAGCTCGACGCCGATGCGAAAGGCGGGCGCGGTCACGCGCGCCTGCGGGCGGCTTGGTCGATGCGCGCCTGCGCCTGGATCGACCGCTGGACCGCCGATCACCCGATTGCCGCCCGCCGCCTGCTGGATGATCTGGCGGAGGCGGCGACCGCCCATCCGCAGGAAAGCGCCCTAATCTCCTATTGGGCGATGGGCGCCTTATCCTTCGTCTCCGTCCGCGCGGCGGCCGATCCGATTGGCTGCGTGTCGATTTTTGCGGCGATGGAGCCCTATCTTTTGGCCGACAGCACGCCCTTCGCGGTTCGCCGTCTCTGGGCGATGGCCGTGCAGCGCTGGATTATAGCCCTGGCGCGCAGCGATCCGGCGGCGTCTGCGGCGGGGTTGGGGCCGATGGCCGACCTTGCTTTGCAAGCGCCGCCCGATTTGGGGCTGGTGACCCTCTGGCGCGATACGGTGCTGGAACTCGCCACAACATCTGAGGTTCTGATGGACCCCGACCGGCGCCCGCCGGTGCTGGACCAGGCGGCAGCGCTTTCGGCGGCTTTCAGTCGCTATGGGACGACGGTGGCCGGGTTAGCCGCTTTGCAGATGCTGATTAAAGAGGATGTCAGACTATGATTTTCATCGGCATCGACGGGAGCGGCCCCGGTCTGCGGGTCCGAGTGGAAGCAGAGGATGGGGTAGGGCTAAGCTCGGCAACCGGCCCTGCCGTTTCGCTGACGCTCGGCACCGGCAAAGCCTGGCAGATGGTGCTCGAAACCCTGTCCGCAGCGCTGAAACCCTTGGGGCAGGCGACCGAAACCCTAACCGATGCGCGCATTGTGCTAGCGTTACCGGGGCTCAATCTTCCGGCCCAGCAGCAACTTTTCACGGCCTTGAACCCGCTCCCGGGGATTATCTGGACCTGCCCAGACTCTTACGCAGCCCTCGTTGGCGGGTTAGGGGATCAACCCGGCAGTGTCATTCTTCTCGGGGCGGGCTCGGTTCTCGCCGCCCGCCGTGCCGATGGCACTTGGTACGAGATCGGCGGCTGGGGCTTTCCCACGGGTGACGAGGGCAGCGCCGCCTGGTTGGGGCAACAGCTTGTTACCCTAACCCAGCGCGCGCTCGACGGGCGGCAGCCCTGGGAGCCTTTGACGCGCCTCTGTTACGGTCTTTGGGGCGGCGCGTGGGATGCGTTCTTCGAGCAGGTCGCGACGGCAACCCAGGCCGATTATGCCGCCTTAGCCGCGCCGATTGCCGAAATGGCGGCGGCGGAGGATGCGCTCGCGCAGCTTCTGTTGACCGAGGCAGGGCGCGAAGTGGGGGCGATGGCCGCTGCGGCCGACCCGGACGCCCGTTTGCCCCTGGCGCTGACCGGGCCGCTGGCGCCAGTGCTGGCGCCCTATCTGCCGCCGGAAGCAACCGCCCGCTTGATCGCGCCAGAAGGCACTGCGCTCGACGGAGCGCTGCGCCTGGCCCGCGCCCCGGAACCGCCGCCCGCCGCGCGGGGGCGGCGGCTGGTCGGTTAGGCTTAGGCCGTTTCTTCGATTCGCACGGCGGTAAAGAAGCGGGCGACTTCCTGGCGTAACAAATTGGCTTGAGCGTTCAGGCTGGCAACGGCGGCGGCGATTTCTTTCGACGTCTCGCCGGTCTGCCTGGCGGCCTCGGCCATTTCCTGGGTAATCCCGCTCATGTTTTCGGTGCTTTGGGCCGCTTCATTGACATTACGGGCGATTTCCGATGTTGCGGCGCTTTGCTGTTCGACCGCGCCTTTCACACCCAGGTTCAGCCCATTGATCTGCTCGATGGTGCCCGCGATGGCGGCAATCGCCGCTACCGCATGGCCGGTGGCCGATTGAATGGCGCCGATCTGGCTTTGAATTTCCTCCGTCGCCCGCGCCGTTTGGCCCGCGAGGCTTTTCACCTCCGCCGCCACTACGGCAAAGCCCTTGCCCGCGTCGCCGGCGCGCGCCGCTTCGATGGTGGCATTGAGGGCGAGAAGATTGGTCTGGGCGGCGATATCGGTGATCAGGCTGACCACTTCGCCGATGCGCTGGCTGGCTTCGGACAGAGTATGGACGACCGACCCGGTTTGCTTCGCCTCATCGACGGCGGTCCCGGCAATCGTGGCCGCTTGCCCGATCTGACGGGCGATTTCGCGGATCGAGGCGTTTAGCTCCTCGGTCGCAGACGCAACGGTCTGGACATTGCCGGTCGCCTGATGGGCCGCCGCCGCCACATCGCCGCTGTGGTGACTAGTCAGCGCGGCATTCTGGTTCAGGGTTTCGGAATTCTGCTGCAATTGTTCCGAGGCGGAGACCAGCGAGGTGATGACCTGATCGACGCTGCCGCTAAACCCGGCAATCGCCCGCTCGATCCCCGCTTTGCGGCGTAATTCCGCCTCCGCGTGGCGCTTTTCGTCCGCCGCATGTTGCCGGGCGAGGTCCAATTGCCGGGAATAATCCTGCAAGGCGCGGGCAAGGATGCCGATTTCATCTTTGCGGTCGGTATCGGTGACCGTCAGCGGTTCGGTCGAGGTTTGCAGCACGGTAAAGAGACCCGCGAGATGGCCGACATGGCGCATCTGGCCGCGCACGATCCAGGCGATGATGGCGATACCGAGGGCGGTCATAACCAGGGCGACGACGACATTCTGTTCGATGATGCGCGCGCTCTCGGCTTCCACCCGCTGGAGCGGCACGCCCGCGAACAGAACCGCCATAACCGTGCGGTCAGCCGTCAAAACCGGTTCGTAGCGGCCAAGATAGGCGCGGGAGGAGACCTGCACGATCCCGGTATAGGTCTGTTTCCGGCCAAAAACTGCGTCATAGGTCGGCCCCGGACCCATCTGCGTGCCGATGATGCGCTTGCCTGCCGCATCCAGCGCTGTTGTCGCAATGCGCCGGTCGCCCTGGAAAATCGTTGCGGTGCCGTTGGTCAGGGCGGCGAATTCATCGACAATTGTCGCATCCCCCTCCAGCGGTTTGCCGTTCAGGCCCAATTTACCGTCGGTGATTGCCAGCGTTCCGCGATGGGCGATCAGGGTTTTGAGCAATTGGCCGTTACGCTCCAAAGCATCGGAGGCTTCCGACATTAGTGCATCGCGGACGATGAAATACGAACCGCCGACGATGGCAGCAGATATCAAAAAAGATAAGAGCGAGAATGTTAAAAGAATGCGATTCGTAATGCTCATATTTTTGGCAAATGACTTCATTTCATTCTTTCTTTCGAGAAGGAATTTCGTTTGATCTGTGTATTTTCACAGGCAATTATTAATAAAGAGCGTTTGTGATTGTTAAGTATTTATTTCAATGCACTGTGCGAATTTCGCATGGCTTCGGCCCCTTTCCCATGACATGGATCAACGCACGCAAAAACACCCGGCGCAGGGCCGGGTGTTTGTCATACGCTTGAGGCTGGGAAAACCGGTGCAGCCGATCAGGCGGCCTCGTCTTCCTGCACTTTTTCGAGGAAATCCGCCACTTCCGTCTTCAGGGTTTCCGCCTGGGCCGTCAGGCTACCGACCGCCGACAGCACCTCGCCCGCCATGCTGCCGGTTTCCACAGCGGCGCGGGTGACCGCGATGGTGATTTCCGTCACATTTTGGGTGCTGCTGGCGGCTTCCGTGACATTGCGCGCGATTTCGGAGGTTGCGGCCCCCTGTTCCTCCATCGCGACCTTAACACCGAGGTTAATGTCGTTGATACGCTCGATGGTGCGGGTGATCGTGGTGATCGCCGTCACGGCCTGCTGCGTTGCCTGCTGAATGGCGCCGACTTGGGCCTGAATATCCTCGGTCGCCCGCGCGGTCTGCCCGGCAAGGTTCTTCACTTCCGACGCCACCACGGCAAACCCTTTGCCCGCTTCCCCAGCGCGGGCGGCTTCGATGGTGGCATTCAGTGCCAGCAGATTGGTTTGCGCGGCGATTTCGGAAATCAGCCCCACAACCTCGCCAATCCGCTGCCCAGCGTCGGACAAGGTGCGGACGATGCTGCCCGTTTGCTCGGCCTCCGTTACAGCGGTTCCGGCGATGGCGGCGGCTTCGGCGACCTGGCGGTTGATCTCCCGGATCGAGGCGTTGAGTTCTTCGGAGGCCGAGGCGACGGTTTGCACATTGGCGGTTGCCTGTTCGGCGGCAACCGCGACCTCGTTGCTTTGTTCGGAGGTCATCATGGCATTGCCGTTAACTGTTTCGGCATTCTGCTGCAATTGCGCGGCGGCGGAGACCACCGTGGCCACAACGCCGTCGATGCTATTGCCGAAATCGGCGATGGCCATTTCCAGGGCCATCTTGCGGGCAATCTCTTGCTTGATCTTGCGCGCTTCTGCAGCGGCGTGCTGGCGGGCCATGTCGAGTTGCCGCGAGTAGTCGGCCAGCGCCCGCGCCAGGGCGCCGATTTCGTCGCGTCGGTTCGTTTCAGCGGGCGTCAGAATGCGTGGATCGCTTTGCAAGGTGGCAAACAGATCGGTCAAATGCGAGACGCGGCGCAGTTGCGAGCGGACGACGAGGGCGACGATAGCGCTGCCCAAGATTAGGGCCAAGGCGGCGCCGATCAGATTTTCCTGCAGGATGGTGGCGCTTTCGGCAGCGACCACGGCGGTCGGTTCGCCAACGAATAGAATGCCGATCACCTCGCCCGCCCCATCCAGGATCGGATCATAGACCGCCAGATAGGGTTTGCCGAAAATATCGACCGGGCCGCTATAGGTGCGTTTGTCGCGGAAGATACTGTCATAGGCCGGGCCTTGCGCCAGCTTGGTGCCGATGGCGCGGCCCCCATCGGGCTTTTGAACGGTCGTGGAGATCCGTTCGTCCTTCTGGAAGATCGTTGCTACCCCGCCCGATAGTTTACTGACCGCATCGACCAAGGTCGCATCGCCCGCAAGCGGCAGCCCGGACAGGGTAAGGTGCCCGCCGACCAGCTCGAACCGGCCGCCGCGCTCGGCAACCAACAGTTTCATCACCTCAAGGCCCCGATTGACGTCGGCCTGTACGTCATGGACCAGGGCCGCACGGATCACGCGATAGGCGTTAAGGGTAATCGCCCCCGCCAGGATCGCGGCCAAAGCGACGAAGGTCAGGATCAGGCGTTGCTGAACGCCAAGCCCTGCAAAGGAAAAACGACTGGTCGTCATAGGGCGGCCCTCCGGGCGGGGTTCCCGATGGGGATCGGGAAAAGCTGTAAATTTCCCGTATATTTTACTATTTTTAAATAAATATCGACTAGGTATTTTTCAGACATGACGTGCATTGGTTGCATGCCTGCGAAAAGGCCAGGGCGGTTTCCCGTCCTGGCCTTTCAATTTTCCGTTGAAAACTGGCGCCGAAGACCCTCAGCCCGTGGCATCCACCGTTTCATCCAGCGCATAACCCGCCGAGCGGACGGTGCGCACGATGTCGGTTTCCCCCTCGCCATTCAGGGCTTTGCGCAGGCGGCGGATGTGAACGTCCACCGTGCGCGGCTCGACGTAGACATCGGCGCCCCACACCGCATCCAGCAATTGTTCGCGGCTGAACACCCGGCCTGGATGCTCCATCAGATAGCGCAGTAGCCGGAATTCGGTCGGCCCGAGGTGAATGTCGCGGTTGTTCCGGCGCACGCGATGCGCTGCCAGATCGAGCATGACATCGGCGAAATTCAGGCTTTCGCCATCCACCGACGGGCGGGTGCGGCGCAGCACAGCCTTGACGCGGGCGATCAGTTCCGAGACCGAGAACGGCTTCGTCACATAATCGTCCGCCCCGCTATCAAGGCCCCGGATCTTGTCGCCTTCCTCACCGCGCGCCGTCAGCATGATGATCGGGGTCGCGCGCGCCGTCGGCAGGCGGCGCAACCGGCGACAGACTTCGATGCCCGACAGCATCGGCAGCATCCAGTCGAGCAGCACCAGATCGGGGTTCTGCTCGGCGGCGATGATCAGCGCTTCCTCGCCATCCGCGGCAGTACAAACCCGGAAGCCTTCGCGTTCCAGATTGTAGCGTAGCAGTGTGGCAATGGCGGTTTCGTCTTCGACCACCAGGACTAACGGTGTGACGGGCGACATGCCCTTAGTTCCCTTTGCTGTCGGCAGCCACGAAGGTTTCACCCTTCTCGGTCATCGCGGTTACGCTCGACAGGTCGCCCTTGGCGCGCTCTTCCGCTGGAACCTTACCGCGCACGATGTAATAGATCGTTTCGGCGATATTGGTGGCATGGTCGCCCATCCGCTCCAGGTTCTTCGACATGAAGAGTACATGGGTGCAGGCGGTGATGTTGCGCGGGTCTTCCATCATATAGGTCAGAAGCTCGCGGAACAGCGACGTGTAGAGTTCATCCACTTCCGTATCGCGTTCACGGATCGCGGCGGCGCGGTCGGCGTTACGGTCGGCATAGGCATCCAGCACGTCATTGACGATGCTCTGGACGATCTTGCCCATGCGTAGCACGCCCGCCGCCGGTTTGACGGTCGGCGAGACGTTCAGCGCCAGGGTGCGTTTGGCGATATTGGCGGCGTAATCGCCGATCCGCTCGAGATCGGTCGCAATGCGCAGCGACGCAACAACGGTGCGCAGGTCGGATGCCATCGGCTGGCGCAGGGCCAGCATGCGCACGACCTGTTCGTCAATCTCGTGATGCAGTGCATCGACCTGACCGTCGTTGGCGACGACGGCGGAGGCTAATTGGCTGTCGCGCTTATTCATCGCCTGCAAAGACTGGGCGATCTGGGCTTCCACCAGCCCACCCATCTGCATGATCGACTTATGCAGCGCGCGCAGCTCTTCGTCGAAGGACGAAACGATATGTTCATTCGACATGATCTATTCCTTCTGCCCCCGGCTTAGCCGAAGCGGCCCGTGATGTAGCCCTGGGTGCGCTCGTCGTTCGGATTGGTGAAAATCTGCGCGGTATCGCCGACTTCGACCAGATCCCCGAGATGGAAGAAGGCGGTGCGCTGCGACACGCGCGCGGCCTGCTGCATCGAGTGGGTGACGATGACGATGGTGTAATTGCTGCGCAGTTCGTCGATCAACTCTTCGATCTTCGCAGTGGCAATGGGATCGAGCGCCGAGCAGGGCTCATCCATCAGAATAACCTCGGGATCGACCGCAATGGCGCGGGCGATGCACAGGCGCTGCTGCTGACCGCCCGAAAGCCCGGTGCCGCCTTCGTGCAGACGGTCCTTCACTTCTTTCCACAGACCGGCACGTTCCAGTGACCGCTGGACGACCGCATCGGTTTCTTCGCGGTTACGGACGAGGCCGTGGATACGCGGGCCATAGGCGACATTATCGTAGATCGACTTCGGGAAGGGGTTCGGCTTTTGGAACACCATCCCCACCCGGGCGCGCAGTTGCACGACATCGATACTTGGATCGTAGATATCCTGCTTGTCGAGCAGGATGGTCCCGCCGACGCGGCAGCCTTCGATCACATCGTTCATGCGGTTCAGCGTGCGCAGGAAGGTCGATTTCCCGCAGCCCGACGGGCCGATCAGCGCCGTTACCTCATGTTCGCGCACATCTAGGCTGATCTTATTCAGCGCCCGCTTTTCGCTGTAGTAAACCTCGACGTCCGAGGCTTTCATCTTTACGTGCTTGGCAGCGCCATTCACGGCAGCAGCGGTTTTCGTTTCGGTCGCCAACATGGGGATTACCACTTCCGTTCGAATTTCTTGCGGAGGAAAATCGCAATCGCGTTCATGACCAGCAGGAAGGCCAGTAGAACCATGATCGCGGCGGAGGTCTTTTCAACGAAGCCCCGTTCCGGGCTATCGGCCCACAGGTAGATCTGCACCGGCAGCACCGTTGCGGCCTGGGTGAAGCCCTGGGGAATATCGACGATAAAGGCGACCATGCCGATCATCAGCAGTGGGGCGGTTTCGCCCAGCGCATGGGCCATCGACAGGATCGTCCCGGTCAGGATGCCCGGCATTGCCAGCGGCAGCACGTGATGCGTGACCACCTGCACCCGGCTGGCCCCAAGCCCGAGGGCCGCTTGCCGGATCGACGGCGGCACGGCACGCAAGGAGGCGCGGGAGGCGATGATGATGATCGGCAAGCTCATCAGCGCCAGCACGACGCCACCGACAACCGGGGCAGAGCGGGGCAGGCCGAAGACATTGAGGAAGACCGCGAGGCCGAGCAGACCGAAGACGATGGAAGGAACCGCGGCGAGGTTGTTGATGTTCACCTCGATGATATCCGTCCAGCGGTTCTTCGGGGCGAACTCTTCAAGATAGATCGCCGCCATTACCCCGAGCGGGAAGGCGATAATCAGCGTTACCGCCAAGGTCAGGAAGGAGCCAATGATGGCGCCGCCAACCCCCGCCAGTTCCGGCTGACGGCTATCGCCGCTGGAGAGGAACCAAATGTTCAGGCTGCGGTGCACCTTGCCGTCGGCGCGCAGCGTTTCGAACCAGGCGATCTGCTGCGGCGACAGGCGGGCCTCGCCGCCCTTCGGCGTTTTACCGAAATGGCCCTTGGCGTACATGTCGTAGTCCGACGCGACCGGCACTTTAATCGTCACTTGCTGACCGATGAGTGCCGGGTTCGCCAGAACCTTATCGCGAATGTCATCGCCGGCGCCGTTGGAGAGCAGGGTGTAGAGCGCGCGGGTCTGGCTACGGTCGGTTACATCCGGGAACAGGCTGCGCAGCCCGGCGCGGGCGATGCCCTGGAAGTCGCCGGTTCGCATGTCGTCCGGGTTGCGCTTGCCGCCAGGATCGGCCATTGCCGGATCGATGGTGACCGTCAGCGTCAGGGTGGTCGCCGTGAAGGCGGTATACCCTTGGCTGACGATGCTCCAAAGCAGCACGGCCAGCGCAAGCATCGAGACTAGGATGGCGGCCAGCCCGTAACCGCGGAACCGCTTTTCAGCCGCATATCGCCGCTTCAAGCGCTTGGTAGCCTCGTCGGTGGCGTGAACACCGAGGGCGGGGCGTTCGACGATATCAGTCATATTTTTCCCGATATTTGCGGACAACGGCCAGAGCGATGACGTTCAGGCACAGGGTGATGACGAAAAGCACCAGCCCAAGGGCGAAGGCCGACAGGGTTTTGGGGCTGTCGAACTCCTGATCGCCGACCAGCAGGGTCGCGATCTGCACCGTCACCGTGGTCACGGCGGCCAGCGGGTTGAAGGTTAGGTTGGCGGCCAAACCGGCGGCCATCGCCACGATCATGGTTTCGCCGATGGCGCGGCTGATCGCCAGCATGACGGCGGCGACGATGCCGGGCAGGGCGGCGGGCAGCACGACCTGACGGATGGTTTCCGACTTGGTGGACCCAAGGCCATAAGCGCCGTGGCGCAGGCTTTGCGGCACCGCGTGGATCACATCGTCGGCCAGCGAGGAGACGAAGGGCACGATCATGATGCCCATCACGACGCCCGCAGCCAGCGCGCTTTCGGACGCAACATTCAGCCCGACGGCCGACCCGATATCGCGCACGAAGGGGGCGACGGTCAGCGCGGCGAAGAAGCCGTAAACCACGGTGGGGATCCCGGCCAAGACTTCTAGCACCGGCTTAGCGACCGAGCGAAGGCGCGGGCTGGCGTAATCGGCCATATAGATCGCCGACAGCAGGCCGACCGGCACAGCGACCAGCATGGCGATCACGGTGATCAGCAGCGACCCGGTGAACAGCGGCAGAAAGCCGAAGGCGCCGGAGGAGCCGACCTGATCGGCGCGGATCGCCGTCTGCGGGCTCCATTGCAGACCGAACAGGAATTCGAAGGCCGGGTATTTGGTGAAGAAGCGCAGCGATTCGAACACCAGCGACAGCACAATGCCGACGGTGGTCAGCACGGCGATGGTCGAGGCGATGATCATGATCGCCATCGCAAAGCGTTCGACCCGGTTGCGCGCGCGCATTTGCGGGTTGATGCGCCAGAAGCCGAAGGCAAACCCGGCGATCCCCAGAACCGCGCCGATCAGGCTGATGATGATCGCGCTGGTTTCGTGCAGCGCATGATAATGGCGTACGGCGTCGGCAATCGCGGGATCGGGGGTGCGGGTTCCGGCATTGCCATAGGCAAAGTTACGGATATCGGCCATCACCAGCGTCAACTGGTTCGAACTCATCGCCTGATAGGACGCGGGCATATTGCCCAGGACCAGATGCTGAACGACGGTCGGCTCCAGCACGCTCCACAGCGCCATGACCAGCGCCGCTGGCGCCAGGCACCAGAGCGCCATGTAATAGCCATAATAGCTGGGCAAAGAATGCATGCTCGCCCGTACGCGCGTGCCTTCCAGCGCAAGCACTCGGCGACGACCAAGGAAGAAACCGAAAACCGCAAGCGCGGCAATCGCTAAAAAAACCAAAGACGGGGACATTGGACCCCTCATGTATTCGAAATAACGGAAAACCGGATCGGCGGTCTTGTTCTGACGGGCAAGCGTGCCCTAGGCGAACAAGAGAAGGGGCCCGTTACCGGACCCCTTACCCTATTACATCGCGAGCTTGGTCAGACCGACCGAAGCTTCGCGCACCTTGGCGCGTTCGGCATCCGGCAGCGGGATCAGACCCTTATCGACCAGATAGCCTTCCTTGCCGTAAGCCTTTTCCGAGACGAATTCGGTGACGAATTCTTTGATGCCCGGAATAACGCCGACGTGCGCATTCTTCACGTAGAAGAAGATCGAACGCGAGATCGGGTACTTGCCAGCCGAGATATTGTCGAAGGTCGAGTCGAAGCCTTCGATCTGGCTGCCCTGCACCTTGTCCTTATTCTGATCGAGGAAGCTGTAGCCGAAGATGCCCAGGGCGTCCGGCGAGGTGTTCAGCTTCTGGATGATCAGATTGTCGTTTTCACCGGCTTCGATATAAGCGCCGTCTTCACGGAGCTTCGAGCAGGCCTGGGCCTTCACCTTCGCATCGGTGATTGCTTTGATTTCCGGGAAATCTTTGCAGCCGAAATCCATGACGAGTTCGACGAACGCATCGCGGGTGCCCGAGGTCGGGGGCGGGCCGATCACTTCGATCTTGGTGTTCGGCAGGTTCGGATTGAGCTGCGCCCAAGTCTTGTACGGATTTTCAGCGAGGCCGCCGTTCATCGGAACCTTTTCGGCCAGCGCCAGATAGATGTCCTTGCGCGACAGGTTCATCTTGGCCGAACCGAGCTTATCGGCAACGACGATACCGTCGAACCCGATCTTCACTTCGGTAATATCGGTCACGCCGTTTTTGGCGCAGGTTTCGAATTCCGACTTGGTCATCGGACGCGAGGCATTGGTCATGTCCGGGTGACCGGTGCCGACGCCTGCGCAGAACAGGCGCATACCGCCGCCCGTACCGGTCGATTCGACGACCGGGGTCTTGAACTTGCCCTGACGGCCGAAGGTTTCGGCCACGGCGGTCGAGAACGGGAACACCGTCGAGGAACCGACGATGCGGATCTGATCCCGCGCCTGGCCGAACGCGGCCGCCGGAATCATCGCAGCGGCAACAGCGGCCACCGCAAGGGTCTTCTTCATCATGCCTTCAAGCCTTTCTGCATGCGTCGCCAGGGCGCAGGTCCACCCCGGGTCAATAGCGTCGCCTTGGGTCGGCGGAGAGTTCCTCGACCTCAAAGACTGATGCGGACCCTAGCGGCGTCAGGCCTCTCTTTTATGACGAAAACATTGCGGATATGTGACAGTGCGCCCTGGCATAATTAACAGGTAGGGTTTTGATAGGGATTGCGGTTTTCAAATACCGCAAATCCAGGTCTCCACCCCAATGGTGTTCCTGGTCTTGCCCGCGATACACCGCTGTTTGCGATCAAAGCTATGCGACGTAAGCAGATCAATTGCGCCAAGAGGACTGGGCTTTACCCGCGCTCGGCGGCGGGCAAAAAAGCGGTAAAGCAGGTGCCCTTGCCGGGGTCGCTTTCGATGCGTAGCGCCCCCCGATGACGGTTGACGATATGTTTGACGATGGCAAGCCCGAGGCCAGTCCCGCCTTGCGACTTCGAGCGGGCCGGGTCGATCCGATAAAAACGTTCGGTGAGACGCGGGAGATGTTCGCGCGGGATACCCTCGCCGTCATCCTGCACCGCCAGGGCGACGGCGCCATAGAGGGGCGGCGGCATGGCGGCGGGGGGCGTCGGTTTATGGCGCACGGTGACCGTGACCGTCCCGCCCTCGCGGCCATACTTCAGCGCATTAACGATTAGGTTTTGGGCAAGCTGGACCAATTCATCGGCGGTGCCGATAACCCGATCATCCCCGTCCACGGTCAGCAGAATCCGCGCGCGGCGCTGATCGGCCTGGGGTTGTAGCCCGGCGATCACCCGCTCGAGCAGCGGGCCGAGGGCTAGGGCGGTGGTCGGATGCTCATGCTCGTGCTGTTCAATGCGGCTTAACGATAGAAGATCTTCGACCAGCCGGGCCATGCGCTGCGCCTCGCCCTGCATAATATCGAGGAACATCGCCTGCGCTTCGGGATCGTCCTTCGCCGGGCCTTGCAGGGTTTCGATGAAGCCGAGCAGCGTGGTCAGCGGCGTGCGGATTTCATGGCTGGCATTGGCCACAAAATCGACGCGGGTCTGTTCGGCGCGGCGCAGGGCGGTCACATCGTGCAGGGTCAGGACGGCGCAGGTACCGTCCGGCGCCACCGATTGCAGGCGCTGCACCGCGACGGTGAATTCCCGTTCCACCGGCGGGGCGAGGCTGAGGGTGGCCGTCGCCCGGCTTTCGCCGCCGCTCAGCACACTGCGCAAGGCGGTTTGTAACGCGGGTTGGCGGAACAGCAGCGTTGCGTCGCGCCCGATGACCGACCCAAAACTTTCAACCGCCCCGCGATTGGCGCCTAAAACCCGTCCGCCGCGATCCAGCGCGAAGACAGGATCGGGGACGGCGTCCAGCACCCCATCGCGCGCTTGAACCAGTCGCATCATTTCGTCATTGCGGTCGCGTTTGGCGCGGTAAAGCCGGGCAATCGCATAGCCAAGGTCGCGCAGCGCCGGGCTGCCTAATCGGGCGGAGGCGGGGAGGGGGCGGTCACCGCCGATCAATTCGTCGGCAAAATTGCGCAGATCATAAATCGCCCGCGCGTGCCGCCGTGCCATCAATACATAATAGAACAGCAGGGCCGCCGCCGCGAGGGCCGCGATCCACGGGCTTGGGATCCACCCCAGCACCAGCGCGGCCCCGATCAGCCCGACCGGCGGAAGGCCCAGCATCAGCACGGCCAGCGCGATGCGGCTGAAAGGCAGCGGCGGATCGGGCAAGGGGACCGGGGTTAGGTCGATATCCTCCCCGCGCACGCCCATCCCGGCGAGCGGATCGGTTGGCGGGGGGGCCGCAGGGTCCGGCGGACGTCCGGTCATATCGGCCACCCCAGCGCTGTTACGCGGCGACGGTTGCAGCGGCCAGCGCCGCCATCGTCACGATATCGCCGACCGTCGCACTCATCGGTACGATCTGGACGGGCTTATCGAGGCCCATCAGCATCGGGCCGACGACGGTGCCGCCGCCGAGCTGACGGATCAGCTTGGCGGAGATATTCGCCGCCGCCAGCGACGGCATCACCAGCACATTGGCCGGACCGGACAGGCGGCAGAAGGGGTAGAGCTTCATCAGCTCGGCATCCAACGCCACATCCGGCGACATTTCGCCGTCATATTCGAAGTAGGTCTTGCGCTGATCGAGGATCTTCACCGCCTCGCGAATACGGTCGCCATTGGCCGTCATCGGATTGCCGAAGTTGGAATAGGACAGCAATGCCACGCGCGGCTCGTGCCCCATGCTGCGCGCCTTGGCGGCGGTCTGAATGGCGATATCGGCCAGTTCTTCCGGCGTCGGCACCGGGTTCACATGGGTATCGGCGATGAACAGCGTCTGGTTGCGCAGCAGCATCAGCGTTAGGCCGAACAGCCGTTCCTGGGCGTGCATGTCGATGGCGTGGCGCACTTCTTCCAGCGTCGTCGAGAAGGACCGGGTAACGCCGGTCACCATCGCGTCGGCATCACCCAGCGCAACCATGCAAGCCCCGAACACATTGCGATCCTGGTTCACCATCCGCTGACAATCCCGGTACAGGAAGCCCTGACGTTGCAGCCGATGATAGAGATAGTCTGTGTACTTCTTGTTATGGCGGGCGACAGCGGCGTTGACGATTTCAAGATCTTCCGCCCCGACCAGCCCGGCGGCGCGAATGGTTTCTTGAATGCGATGTTCGCGCCCGATCAGCACCGGCTGGCCGTAGCCCGCCGCGCGGAAGCCCAGGGCAGCTCGGATCACCCGTTCCTCTTCCCCTTCGGCGAAAACGACGCGGCGCGGGTTCTGGCGCACGCGGTTAAAGATGCCTTGCAGGCTGGCCGCCGTCGGATCGAGGCGACTGGCGAGGGCGCGGGCATATTCAACGAGGTCGCCAATCGGTTTCCGGGCGACGCCGCTGTCCATGGCCGCTTTGGCGACGGCGGGCGGGACGGTGGCGATCAGGCGCGGATCGAAGGGCACGGGAATAATATATTCGCTGCCGTAACGCAGTTTGCGCCCGGCATAAACGGCCGCCAATTCTTCCGGCACCGGCTGGCGGGCCAGATCGGCGATGGCGTGGACGGCGGCGATCTTCATCGCATCATTGATGGCGGTGGCCCGTACGTCCAAAGCGCCCCGGAAGATATAGGGAAAGCCGAGGACGTTATTCACTTGGTTCGGATAGTCCGACCGGCCCGTTGCCACAATCGCATCGCCGCGCACATCCTTCACCTCCTCCGGGGTGATTTCCGGATCGGGGTTGGCCATCGCAAAGATGATCGGCTTTGCCGCCATATCGGCGACCATATCGGCCGTTACCGCGCCCTTGGCCGACAGGCCGAAGAAAACATCGGCGCCCTTCATGGCGTCGGCCAGGGTGCGCGCGTCGGTCGGCACCGCATGCGCCGACTTCCATTGGTTCATCCCTTCGGTGCGGCCCTGGTAAATCGTGCCCTTGGTATCGCAGAGGATAACGTTTTGGTGCGGAACGCCCAGCAGCTTGACCAGTTCGACGCAGGCGATGGCGGCGGCCCCGGCGCCGTTGACCACCATCTTAATGTCTTTCAGCGAGCGACCGGTCAGGTCCAGGGCATTGATCAGCCCGGCGGCGGCGACAATGGCGGTGCCGTGCTGATCGTCGTGGAAAACCGGAATATCCATCAACTCGCGCAGGCGCTGTTCGATGATGAAACATTCCGGCGCTTTAATGTCCTCAAGGTTGATCCCGCCGAAGGTCGGGCCGAGGTAGCGCACGGAATTGATGAATTCATCGACATCGCGGGTATCAACCTCGATGTCGATACCGTCGATATCGGCGAAACGCTTGAACAGAACGGCCTTGCCTTCCATCACCGGCTTCGACGCCAGCGCCCCGAGATCACCGAGGCCCAGAACGGCGGTGCCGTTGGAAATCACCGCGACCAGATTGCCCTTCGCCGTATAATCATAGGCCATATCGGGCGATTTAGCGATTTCAAGGCAGGGGGCGGCGACGCCGGGCGAATAGGCGAGCGCCAGATCGCGCTGGGTGACCAGCGGCTTGGTCGGTGTAACTTCGATCTTGCCGGGACGCCCGCTGGCGTGCATGGCAAGGGCTTCGGCGTCGGTCACTTTCTTTTGCGTGGGCGTCGTCATCGTCGCGCGTTTCTTCCCGAATTCCCTGGCGGACGGGCGGTTCCCAGCCAGAGATGTTTTGTTGCATTCGTATCGAATTTTTCCCGCAAATTCAGGGAATTCGATAGGGTTAGACTCCCAGCATAGCACATCCCGGTCAAACAAAAGCAGGGCTGCTGCGGCGGGTTGCCGCATTTGCTGCCGTGCACACGCTGCATGGCGGTTTTTTAAGGGGTTGGCCGGTGTGCGCTGCGTCGCTGTACTTGCCCTGGGCGGCGTTTCGCTGTAGCAAGCGGGACGATGACGCGTCCGGGCTTCATGCCGCACCGGGGCTGGCGATCTTGGCTTCCGCTGGGGGGCTAGGGTTCCTCGTCTAGAAGGGGCTGAGGGCCGGGCTGCGCCGGACCCCTGTTGTTTCTGAGTGAACGAGGAAAAGCCCAATGGCACGGAATAAGATTGCGCTGGTCGGTGCCGGCAATATCGGCGGCACCCTGGCTCTGCTGGCTGGCCTGAAGGAACTGGGCGACATCGTCCTGTTCGACATTATGGACGGCGTGCCGCAGGGCAAGGCCCTCGACATCGTTGAAGCCTCGCCGGTCGAAGGCTTCGATGCCAAGCTGACGGGCGCCTCCGACTATAGCGCGATCGCCGGGGCCGATGTGGTCATCGTCACCGCCGGGATCCCCCGCAAGCCGGGCATGAGCCGTGACGATCTGATCGCCACCAACGCGGGCGTGATGGCCAAGGTCGGCGAAGGCATCAAGACCTACGCCCCGAACGCTTTCGTGATCTGCATCACCAACCCGCTCGATGCGATGGTGTGGGTGCTGCAACAGAAGTCGGGCCTGCCGCCGGAAAAGGTCGTCGGCATGGCCGGCGTGCTGGATAGCGCCCGCTTCCGCTACTTCCTGGCCGAAGAATTCAATGTCTCGGTCGAAGACATCACCGCCTTCGTGCTGGGCGGTCACGGCGATACGATGGTCCCGTCGGTCCGTTACTCGACCGTTGCCGGTATCCCGCTGCCGGACCTCGTCAAGATGGGCTGGACGACCCAGGAAAAGCTGGACCAGATCGTCCAGCGAACCCGTGACGGCGGCGCCGAAATCGTTAACCTGCTGAAGACCGGCTCGGCTTTCTACGCCCCGGCATCCTCGGCGATTGCGATGGCCGACGCATACCTGAAGGACAAGAAGCGCGTTCTGCCGGTCGCCGCCTATCTGACCGGCCAGTACGGCGTGAACGATCTTTACGTCGGCGTGCCGGTGGTGATCGGCGCGGGCGGTGTGGAACGCATCGTCGAAATCGAACTGGATGCGACCGAAAAGGCAGGCTTTGAAAAGAGCTGCGATGCGGTGCGTACTCTTGTGCAAATCTGCAAGGACATCGACGCCAAGGCCTAAGCCTTAGTGTAACTCCCCTACGAATCCGCGTATTGCCACACGTCAGCCCTGATAAAGCTGCATTTCTTTGCTGCTGGGGCAGTGGTATGGTGCGCGCCGTTCGTGGGGGAGGCGTTTATTGTAATTTCGTGTCCAGAAGCCGGGGCGTTTTGACAAGAACAGACCGGCTTTTGGCTCCCGCCCGGGGTACCGGGCATCAGGATCCGCTGTCTGCCTCGAAGGGGTGGGGAGAGAGCGAACGGGAGGACCGATGAATATTCATGAGTATCAAGCCAAGCAACTCTTGGCGAAGTTTGGCGTAGCGGTTCCGCGCGGGGGTGTCGCCTATACCCCGGACGAAGCTGCCAAGGTTGCCCAGGAACTTGGCGGCCCGGTTTACGTAGTGAAGTCGCAGATCCACGCCGGGGGCCGCGGCGCCGGTCGCTTCCAGGACGATCCGAACGGCAAGGGCGGCGTCCGCGTCGTCAAGTCCGTCGATGACGTGCGCGACAATGCTGCCGCCATGCTCGGCAAGGTGCTGGTCACGAAGCAGACCGGTCCGCAGGGTAAGGAAGTGAAGCGCCTGTACATCGAAGAAGGCGCCGATATTAAGCGCGAACTCTATCTCGGCATGCTGGTGGACCGCGCGACCAGCCGCATCACCGTCATGGCCTCGACCGAAGGCGGGATGGAGATCGAAGAAGTCGCCCATCACTCCCCGGAAAAGATCCTGAAGCTGGCGATTGACCCGGCGACGGGCCTGCAGGGCTTTCACGGTCGCCGCGTCGCTTTCGCCCTCGGTCTCGAAGGCAAGCAGGTCGGCGCCTGCGTGAAGTTCCTGACCGCCATGTATAAGGCGTTTGTCGAGCTTGATGCCTCGATCGTCGAAATCAACCCGCTGGTCGTGACTGGCGCGGGCGATGTCATCGCGCTCGATGCCAAGATGAACTTCGACGATAACGCGCTGTTCCGTCATTCGGACATCGAAGCGCTGCGCGACGAAGACGAAGAAGACCCCGCCGAAATCGAAGCCTCGAAGCATCAGCTTTCCTATGTGAAGCTCGATGGCAATATCGGCTGCATGGTCAATGGCGCGGGCCTGGCGATGGCCACGATGGACATCATTAAGCTCTACGGCGGCGAGCCGGCGAACTTCCTCGATGTTGGCGGCGGCGCCACCAAGGACCGCGTGACCCAGGCGTTCAAGATTATCTTGGGCGATCCGAACGTCGAAGGCATCCTCGTGAACATCTTCGGCGGGATCATGCGCTGCGACGTGATTGCGGAAGGCGTTGTTGCCGCCGCGCGCGAAATCAGCCTGAACGTGCCCCTGGTGGTGCGCCTCGAAGGCACCAATGTTGATCTGGGTAAGAAGATCCTGGCCGAATCGGGCCTGCCGATCCTCTCTGCCGATAATCTTGCCGATGCTGCCGATAAGGTGGTGAAGGCCGTGAAGGAGGCCGCGTAATCATGGCTGTTCTGGTCGATAAAAACACGAAGGTCATCTGCCAGGGGTTCACTGGCGCCCAGGGTACCTTCCACTCGGAACAGGCGATTGCCTACGGCACCAAGATGGTCGGCGGCGTGACCCCCGGTAAGGGCGGCACCAAGCACCTCGATCTGCCGGTCTTCGATACGGTGGCCGATGCGGTTCTGAAGACGGGCGCCAATGCCTCCGTCATCTACGTGCCGCCGCCCTTTGCCGCCGATGCGATCCTCGAAGCCATCGACGCCGAAATCGAACTTGCGGTCTGCATCACCGAAGGCATTCCGGTGCAGGATATGATCCGCGTGAAGCGCGCCCTGCAAGGCTCGAAGACCCGTCTGATCGGGCCGAACTGCCCGGGCATTATCACGCCGGGCGAATGCAAGATCGGCATCATGCCCGGTCACATTCACAAGCGCGGCAAGATCGGCATCGTGTCGCGTTCGGGCACGTTGACCTATGAAGCGGTGGCGCAGACCACGGCGACGGGCCTCGGCCAGACCACCTGCGTCGGTATCGGTGGCGATCCGGTGAATGGCACCAACTTCGTCGATACGCTGGAGTTGTTCGTGAAGGATCCTGAAACCGAAGGGATCATCATGATCGGCGAAATCGGCGGCGATGCAGAAGTGCGCGGCGTCGAATTCCTGCAGGCCAGCGGCACGAAGAAGCCGGTCGTCGGCTTCATTGCCGGTCGTACCGCCCCGCCGGGCCGCCGCATGGGCCATGCCGGTGCCGTCATCTCCGGCGGTAACGATACGGCGGACTTCAAGGTAGACGCGATGAAGGCAGCAGGTATTACCGTTGCAGAGTCGCCCGCTCACCTCGGCAGCGCTATGCTGTCGCTGATGCAAGCCCGATAACCTCTCATCCGAAGGCGGCGGGGCATATGCCCCGCCGATTGCTTATGGCACAGGCCCTCGCTCAGAACTCCTTCCTCTCCGGTGGCAATGCCACCTATATCGCAGAAATTTTCGCGCAGTATTTGACCGACCCCGCCTCGGTCGATCCAAGCTGGGCCGCCTTCTTCGCCGGGTTGGACGATGATGCGCGCGCAGTGCTGGGCGAGTTGAAGGGGGCCAGCTGGTCGCGGGCGCGGACCAAGATCATCGGGGCCGAAGATCCTGCGGCGGCGTCGGCCAAGGGTGCCAAGGCCCCGGCCAAAGGCGGCAAGCCCGCCAACGACGGCGCTATTAGCATCGAAACGTTACAGGCCGCCGCGCGCGATAGTATCCATGCGATGATGCTGATCCGCACCTATCGCATTCGCGGCCATCTCGAAGCGACGCTCGACCCGCTGGGTCTGGAGCCGCCGAAGCCGGTCAGCGATCTTTCGATCGAATATCATGGGTTTACCGCCGCCGATCTCGATCGTCCGATCTATGTCGGCGGGGCGCTGGGCTTTGAAACCGCGACGCTGCGCGATATCGTCGCCCGCTGCCGCGCGGTTTATAGCCGCACCATCGGCGTCGAATATATGCACATCCAGGACCCGGACCAGCGTCTGTGGATCCAGCAGCGCATTGAAGGCGAAACCGAAAACACCACCGATTTCACCCAGCGCGGCAAAAAGGCGATCTTTGAACGCCTCGTCGCTGCCGAAGGGATGGAACGGTTCCTCGATAAGAAATACACCGGCACCAAGCGCTTTGGGCTTGAAGGCGGCGAAACCCTGATCCCGGCCATCGAGCAGGTGTTGAAGCGCGGCAGCCAGCTTGGTCTCGAAGAAGTCGTTCTTGGCATGCCGCACCGTGGCCGCCTGAACGTGCTGACCAATGTGATGCTGAAGCCCTTCAAGGCGCTGTTCAGCGAGTTCCAGGGCAATTCGGCCAGCCCGGACGATGTGGAAGGGTCAGGCGACGTTAAGTACCATTTGGGCACCTCCGCCGACCGCGAGTTCGACGGCAAGATGGTCCATCTGTCGCTGACGGCGAACCCGTCGCACCTCGAAGCGGTAGACCCGGTCGTTGTCGGCAAGGTGCGCGCCAAGCAGGAACAGCGCGGCGATACGGATCGCACGAAGGTCATGGCCATGCTGCTGCACGGCGATGCGGCCTTTGCCGGTCAAGGCCTTGTTGCCGAAACCCTGGCGCTGGCCGAACTGCGCGGCTACCGCACCGGCGGCACGATCCATTTCATCGTGAACAACCAGATTGGCTTCACGACCGCCCCGTCCTACTCGCGCTTTACGCCCTATCCGTCCGATCTGGCCAAGGCCGTGCAGGCGCCGATTTTCCACGTCAATGGCGACGATCCCGAAGCCGTTGTCCACGCCTCGCGCATCGCCATCGAATTCCGCATGATGTTCAAGCGCGACGTGGTGATCGATATCGTCTGCTATCGCCGTCACGGCCATAATGAAGGGGACGAACCGGCTTTCACCCAGCCGCTGATGTACCGCAAGATCGCCACCCATCCGACCACCCGCCAGATCTACGAAGATCGTTTGGCGGCGGAAGGCGTGCAGAGCAAGGCCGAAGCCGAAGCGGAAGTGAACCGGTTCTTCGAATACCTCGAACAGGAATTCGAAGCCTCCAAATCCTACAAGCCGAACAAGGCCGATTGGCTGGAAGGCAAGTGGACGGGCCTGAAGACCGCCCCGGACGATGACCGCCGTGGCACGACCAGCGTTGAGTTGGACGTGCTGAAGGAAGTCGGCCTTGGGCTGACGAAATATCCCGATGGGTTCAACGTTAACCGCAAGATCGTCCGCCAACTCGAAGCCAAGCGCCAGGCGATTGAGACCGGCGAAGGCATCGATTGGGCGACGGCGGAAGCCTTGGCGTTCGGCACGCTGCTGGTCGAAGGCGTTCCCGTGCGCCTGTCGGGCCAGGACGCTGGGCGCGGCACCTTCAGCCAGCGGCATTCGGTGCTGATCGACCAGGATACCGAAGCGCGCTTCGAGCCGCTGAATAACCTGCGCCCCGAAGGCAAGCAGTCGCGCTACGAAGTGATCGATAGCCCGCTGGCCGAAGCCTCGGTACTCGGGTTCGATTACGGTTATAGCTTGGCCGAACCGCACGCGCTAACCCTGTGGGAAGGCCAGTTCGGCGATTTCGTCAACGGTGCGCAGGTCATTATCGACCAGTTCATCTGCTCGGCGGAATCGAAGTGGCTGCGCATGTCGGGCCTCGTCATGCTGCTGCCGCACGGTTACGAAGGCCAAGGGCCGGAACATAGCTCCGCCCGGCCGGAACGCTTCCTGCAGCTTTGCGCCGAAGACAATATGCAAATCTGCAATCTGACGACCCCGGCGAATTACTTCCACGCCCTGCGCCGCCAGATTCGCCGCGATTTCCGCAAGCCGCTGATCATCATGACGCCGAAGTCGCTGCTGCGCCTGAAGGCGTGCCAGTCGAGCTTGGCCGATTTCGCCCCCGGGTCGTCCTTCCACCGCGTGCTGGGGAATGAGGGCGAGTTGGTGGCGGGCGATGCCGTAAAGCGCGTCGTGATCTGCACGGGTAAGGTCTATTACGATCTCGCCGCCGAGCGCGAAAAGCGCGGCCTGAAGGATGTCGCCATCGTTCGCCTGGAACAGATCTATCCGTTCCCGAAGACCAAGCTGGCCGATGAACTGGCGAAATACCCGAACGCCGATGTGGTTTGGTGTCAGGAAGAGCCGGAAAACCAGGGGGCTTGGTTCTTCGTCGACCGTCGCATCGAAGGCACGCTGACGGCGATCAACCATAAGACCAAGCGCCCGGTCTATGTCGGCCGCGTTGCGGCGGCGGCACCGGCGACGGGTCTGCTGAAGCGTCACAATCAAGAACAGGCGGGGCTGGTGAACGCTGCCCTGACCGTTGCCTAATAAAGCTCGAGGATACAATGGCCATCGAAATCAAAGTCCCCACCCTGGGCGAATCGGTCTCTGAAGCGACGGTTGCCAAGTGGCTGAAGAAGGTCGGCGACGCGGTGAAGGCCGACGAAGCCGTCGTCGAGCTTGAAACCGATAAGGTGACGCTGGAAGTCAACGCCCCGGCAGCGGGCACGCTGACCGACATCGTCGCCGCTGAAGGCGTGACCGTTGGCGTTGCGGCGCTGCTTGGCGTCATCGGCGGCGATGGATCGGCGAAGCCGGTCGCGGCTCCGGCGGCTGCCGCTGCGGCGCCTGCCCCTGCCCCGGTGTCGGCCCCGGCCGCTGCCGCCCCGGCGGCGCATGCGCCGCTGCCCTCGGCTGCGAAGCTGATCGCGGAAAACAACCTCGCAGCCTCGGCGATTACCGGGTCGGGCAAGGATGGCCGCGTGACCAAGGGCGATGTGCTGGATGCACTGGCCGCCAAGGTCGGTGGCGCGGCCCCTGCCCCCGTTGCGGCCTCGGCCCCGGTCGCTGCCGGTCCGCGGGAAGAGCGCGTCCGCATGACCCGCCTGCGCAAGCGCATCGCCGAACGGCTGAAGCAGGCGCAGAACACTGCCGCCATTCTGACCACCTTCAACGAGGTGGATATGACGGCGGCAATGGCCTTCCGCACGCAGTACAATGAAGCCTTCGAAAAGAAGCACGGCGTGAAGCTGGGCTTCATGTCGATCTTCGTGAAGGCCTGCTTGGCGGCGCTGAAGGAACTGCCGGCGGTGAACGCCGAAATCGACGGCGATGAAATCGTCTACAAGAACTTCTACGATATTGGCGTGGCCGTTGGTACCGAACAGGGCCTGGTCGTGCCGGTGCTGCGCGATGCCGATCAACTAGGGTTCGCCGACATCGAAAAGAAGATCGCTGAACTCGGTAAGCGCGCCCGCGACGGTAAACTGTCGCTGGACGAACTGCAGGGCGGCACCTTCACCATCTCCAACGGCGGCGTTTACGGCTCGCTCCTGTCCACCCCGATCCTCAATACCCCGCAGTCGGGTATCCTCGGGATGCACAAGATCCAGAAGCGCCCGATGGTGATCTCCGATAAGTCGGGCGACCGGATCGAAATCCGCCCGATGATGTATTTGGCGCTGTCCTATGACCATCGCATCATCGACGGTCGTGAAGCGGTGACCTTCCTTGTGAAGGTAAAGGATCTGATCGAAGATCCGCGCCGTCTGCTGTTCGACGTCTAATCGACGCTTGAAACAGAAACCCCCGCCGGAGCGATCCGGCGGGGGTTTTCTTTTGCGAGATTTTATTCGGATAGCGAAACTTCAGTCGCCCACTGCCAGTCGTAACGCTAACGCAACGACCATCGGCGCGAGCGGCAGAGTAACAGCCAGCAAGGCCCCCAGGATCAACAGCGCTGGGCCAGCGCCAAGGCCGGTTGCCGCCCCCTCCACTGCGCTCACCCCGAAGATCAGCACCGGTAGCACCAGCGGCAGCACAAGTAGCGGTACCAGTGCCCCGCCGCGCCGCGCGCCCAGGGTAACGGCGGCCCCGATCGCGCCGATCAGGCTGAGGCAGGGCGTGCCGAGCGCCATCGCCGCCAGCAGCGCGCCATAGGCGTCGGCCTCCAGGTTCAACATGACACCGAGCAAGGGGGAGAGCAGCAGCAGCGGCAGACCAGTGGTCAGCCAATGCACGGCGATCTTGGCGGCGGCGAGCAGGGCGAGCGGCTGCGGGGACAGGGCGAGCTGTTCCAAACTGCCATCGGCATAATCGCCCTCGAACAGCCGGTCGAGCGACAGCATAGCGGCGAGCAGGGCCGTGACCCAGACGATGCCGCTGGCGATGCGCCCCAGCAACTGCGGCTCCGGCCCGACGCCGAGCGGGAACAGGGTGGCGGCGAGAACAAAGAAAATCAGCACCGGCATCAGGTCCGACGCTTGGCGCAGCGCCAGCCGCAACTCGTGACGAAAGAAAGCTCCCATGGGACGGGAGTTTAGGCAGGGCCAGAGGGGGCGTCCAGCCCTAGCAGGTCGGCACGCACCTTGGCGCGGGCACGGTGCAGGCGGCTTTTGACGGCGGGTAATGAAAGGCGGACGGTGGTGGCAACTTCCGTCAGCCGATACTGCTCAAAGTCGCGCAATACGAGAATCTGCCGATCCAGTGGCTGCAGCGCGGCAAGGCTGCGGGCAAGATCGTATCGCAGCCCTTCCGGCGTTGGGTGATGATAAAAGAGTTCGTCCCTCTCCTCGATTGTTTCGAACCCAAAAAGAGGGGAGAGGGCGCGCAGGCAGGCGCGGCGAACGATCTGCACCAGCCACCCAGTAAAGGCGCCAACCTGGCGTAACTGGCCGAGGCGGCGGGTAACGGCAATCAACGCATCTTGCATGGCATCGTCGATATCGGCACTCCGGGCGCAGTAGCGCTGGGCGTAGCGGCGAATATCCGGCTGGCTGCGCGTCAACAGATCGGCAAGGGCGGCGGCATCCCCGGCCTGCGCGGCTGCGATGAGTGGGGCGGGTAGGGACATACTATCCTTTCAGGCGTCGGTCCAGCCGCCGACCGACCAGGGCGCAGGCCGGGCAGAACCCGACGATAGCGGTGAGAATAGCAATCCCCCCACCCAAAATCAGCCCAGTCTTCCAGGCCAGCGGGCCGGCGAGACCGCCTGCCACAATTAATCCGGCGCCTGCTGCTACCCGTAAACCGCGCTCCCAACCGGGAATGTTCTTAATCCAAAACATTTGTCACTCCTTGGAGACGAGCCGCAAGAGGGGCGGCTTCTTAAGGAGAAGAGGCGACGGGGGGGCAAAAGGGTTCACGGGAACGGAAAAAAATCTGGCACCTTAACGCCGCTTGCGCTCCTCTAGCCCCATGAGCCGCCGTCTACCGCCCCTCAATGCCCTAAAAGCCTTCGAAGCCGCCGCCCGCACGGGCAGTTTTACGGCGGCGGCGGCGGAATTGGGGGTTAGTCAGGCGGCGGTCAGCCAATTGGTGAAGGGGCTGGAGGCGCGGCTAGGCCTCGCCCTTTTCGAGCGTCGCGGCAATGTCCTCTCGCTCACCCAGCGCGGCGCCGCCTATGGGCCGGTTCTGACCGAAGCCTTTGACCGTATCGCTCTCGAAACGGAACGTTTGGCGGCGCAGCCCGATCATATTCTTACCCTGGCCTGCGGGCCGACCGTGGCGATGCGCTGGCTGATCCCGCGCCTGCCGGAGTTTCACCGGCGGCACCCGCGCTTCGAAGTGCGGCTATCGACCTCCGTGACCGTTGAGGAAAGCAGCACCGGTTCCCTGCTGGCCAATGGGTTGACGGCGGCGATCCGTCTAACGGAAGCCACCGGCTTGCGCCCGGATGGGCTGATGGCGGAACCTTTGTTTACCGCCGATCTGTTCCCCGTCGCGGCGCCCAGCGTTGCTGCCCGGCTGCGGCGCCCGACCGATTTGACCGGCGAAACCCTGCTGCACGTCCGCCACGCCGAAGACGAGTGGCCGATCTGGCTGCGCGCGGCGGGCCTTGCCCCGAAAATGGGGACGGCGGGCGCGCTTTGGTTCGATTTCCATGCTTTCGCACTGCAAGCAGCGCTTGATGGGCTTGGCATCGCCCTAGCGCGCCGGCCTTTCGTGGCGGAGGATTTGGCCGCCGGGCGGCTGGTAGCGCCCTTCGATCTGAGCGTGCCGAAAGGGGCGGCGTGGTGCTTGATTTATCGTCCCGGTGCTGAAACGATCCCGGCCTTTGAGGCATTTCGCGCCTGGTTGCGGTAAGTGTCTGCACATTCAATACGAGACCAAAACAAAACCCGGCACCGTTACCGGAACCGGGTTTGTGATGGGTAAGGGCGGCGCGGGGGTTAGCCGAGCAGCGCCGAGAGCATCCACGCGGCCTTCTCATGCTCGGTTACCCGGCCGGTGGCAAGGTCGGCGCTCGAATCGTCGCCCACGGCTTCGGCGGCCTTAATGACGGCATAGGCCGATTTGGCGGCGGCGAGATTATCGTCGCGCAGGGCGGTAATCATGTCGCGCGCAGCCGGGGCACCGGCGGTGCTTTTGAGGCTGGAGCGTTCGGCAAACTCGCCGAAGGACGCCGGGGCCGGGAAACCGAGGGCGCGGATACGCTCGGCCACCTCGTCAATCGCGCCCGACAGCGCCTCATACTGGTCGCCGAACAGCGTGTGAAGCTGGACGAAATCCGACCCAACGACATTCCAATGATAGTTCTGGGTTTTCAGCGCCAGGATGTAGCTGTCGGCCAGCAGCACGCCGAGGGCGGCGGCAACGTCTTG
The DNA here is from genome assembly GCF_002251735.1 of Elstera cyanobacteriorum. NCBI lineage: Bacteria > Pseudomonadati > Pseudomonadota > Alphaproteobacteria > Rhodospirillales > Rhodospirillaceae > Elstera > Elstera cyanobacteriorum. The sequence goes on from NZ_NOXS01000034.1 coordinate 227,587, forward strand.
GTTAGGGCGAACGGACATCGTGTTTCTCCAATATTAGAATTTCTCTAATCTACCCCAAGGGCCTCAGACTGTCGACTCGCTGAGCGCCGGGGCCGGGCCTGCGTCCTCCGCATGGTCCGCCAATTGCTGGCGCCACATGCGGGCGTAGCGCCCATCCAGCGCCAGAAGCTGGGCGTGGCTGCCGCGTTCCGCAACCTGGCCCTTATCCAGCACTAGAATTTCATCGGCGCCCACAACCGTCGAAAGACGGTGGGCGATAATCAGAGTGGTGCGGTCAACCGACACTTGATCCAGGCTTTCCTGAATCTGCTTTTCGGTTTTGGTGTCGAGGGCGCTGGTTGCCTCGTCGAAGATCAGAATGCGCGCGCGCTTCAGGATGACGCGGGCGATGGCGACGCGCTGCTTTTCGCCGCCGGAGAGCTTCAGGCCGCGCTCCCCGACCTTGCTTTGGTAGCCATCGGGCAAGGAGAGGATGAAGTCGTGGATCCGCGCCATGCGCGCCGCTTCCTCCACCTCCGCCGGGGCGGCGTCCGGGCGACCGTAGAGGATGTTGTAGTAGATCGTGTCGTTAAACAGCACGGTATCCTGCGGCACGATGCCGATGGCAGCACGCAGGGTGCCCTGCTTCACCTGCCGAATATCCTGGCCGTCGATGCGGATGGCGCCGCCCGTTACGTCATAGAAACGATAGAGCAGCCGCGACAGGGTGGATTTCCCCGCGCCGGAAGACCCGACAACGGCCAGCGTCTTGCCCGCTGGGATGGTGAAATTGACCCCGTGCAGGATTGGGCGGCGCGGGTCGTAGCCGAAATCCACCGCCTCGAACCGCACTTCGCCGCCATTGAGGGCGAGCGGCTGGGCGTCGGGGGAATCAGCCACTTCCCGCTCTACCCTCAGCAGGCTGAACATTTGCTCCATGTCGATCAACGATTGGCGGATCTGGCGATAGACGAAGCCGAGGAAGTTCAACGGTAGGTAAAGCTGGATCAAGAAGCCATTGACCAACACCAAATCGCCGACCGTCATCGTGCCCTTGGCAACGCCCTGGGCGGTTAGGGTCATGACGGCGATCAGCCCGATGGCGATAATCGTTCCTTGACCGATATTAAGCGCCGAAAGGCTGGTTTGGCTGCGCACGGCGGCGCTTTCATAAGCTTGCAGCGCGCTATCGAAGCGCCGGGCCTCGTGGGCTTCGTTACCGAAATACTTGACCGTTTCATAGTTCAACAGGCTATCGACGGCCTTCGTGGTGGCCTCCGAATCGCGGTCGTTCATTTCGCGCCGGTATTTGCTGCGCCATTCCGTCATCAGAATGGTAAAGGCGATATAGCCGATGATGGTGACGAAGGTGATCGCAGCAAATTCGATGGAATAGAGGTTCCACAGAATGCCGCAGACCAGCACGATTTCCAGCAGGGTCGGCAGCACGTTGAACAGCATGAATTGCAGCAGAAATTCGATACCCTTGGTGCCGCGCTCAATCGCGCGCGAAAGGCCGCCCGTCTGCCGATCGAGATGGAAGCGTAACGATAGCGCGTGCAGATGCCGGAACGTCTCTAGCCCGACCCGGCGGATCGCCCGTTGTGCGACTTTGGCGAAAACCGCATCGCGCAATTCGCCGAAGGCCTGGCTCAGCACCCGCAACAGGCCGTAGGCGACGATCAGCCCAACGGGGGCTAGCACCACGGCATCGACGCCCTTGGCACTGAGGGCGTCAATCGCTTCCTTAAACAGGATCGGCACATAGACCCCGGCGACCTTCGACAGGGCGAGCAACATCAGGGCGATAACAACGCGGGCCTTTAACTCCGTCTCCCCCTGGGGCCAGAGGTGCGGGGCGAGGGCGCGCAGCGGCGATTCCTTCGGCGGAGCGGTCGGGGCTTGAACGGCAGGGGCTGTCACGGGATGATCCTTGGCGAACTGCAGCCGGGGGCTGGAAACTTTCGTGTTTTCAGCAAATGCGTCGTCGCGGGCAAAGTCGCCCGCTCGGGATTTGCTTTAACATGAGCGGAAGGTAAGGGGTTAACGCCGTGAAGACAAGCCCGTCTTCTACCTTTGTTCGCGGCCTGCGCAGCGCATCCCGTCCGCTGGCCTGGGCGCTCGATTGGGCCTTGCCGCGCCGCTGTGCTGCGTGCGGGGCGACGGTTGCGACCGATGGCGGCCTCTGCGCCGACTGTTGGCCGCGACTAACCTTCCTGGCCCCGCCGTTCGGCACGCGGCCGCTATGCCAGTGTTGCGGGGTGCCGCTGCTGCCGCTGGAAAGCCTCACCTGCGCGGCCTGCCTGCGCCAACCGCCGCGTTTTCGCCGGGCGCGGGCGGCGTTGCTCTATGATGACGCTAGTAAGCCCTTGATCCTGCGCTTCAAGCACGCCGACCGTACCGAGGGCGCCCGCTTATTCGGGCGTTGGATGGTGCGAGCGGGGGGCGAAGTGCTGGAGAGTGTCGATCTGCTGGTGCCGGTGCCGCTGCATCCGCTGCGTTTGCTCACCCGCCAATTCAATCAGGCGGCGCTGCTGGCGCGAGCGGTGGGGCAGGAAAGCGGTGTGCCCCTTGCCTTGACGGCGTTACAGCGCGTGCGGGCGACGGGCATGCAGCGCCACCGCAGCCGGGCCGAGCGGCGGCGGAATCTTGCCCAAGCCATCCGAGTGACGCCGGGCCAAGCCGCAGAACTGACCGGGCGGCATATCGCGGTCATTGACGACGTCTTAACCACAGGAGCGACGCTGGACGCCTGCGCCAAGGTTCTGCTGGCGACAGGCGCCGCGTCGGTCCAGGCCCTGGTGCTGGCCCGCGTGCCAGCCCCAGGGGATCAGGAGGCTCAGGAAGCGTTGCGAATGTCGTGAATGAAACCCAGCACCCGGCTGCGCAACCCATCGACATTACCGGTGATGGCGGTCGCGGCGGTCAGCACGGTGCCAACAGCGCCGCTGGTGCGGTCGGCGGACTGGGAGACGCTGGCGATATTCTGCGACACATCCTGCGCGCCGCGCGCCACTTCCTGAACATTGCGGGCGATTTCCTCGGTCGCGGCCTTTTGTTCTTCGGCGGCAGCCGCGACGGTCGAGGCGATTTCGCTGATCTTGGCGATCAGGCCCGCGATACTATCGATATCGGCGACGGCGGCGCGGGTGGCTTCCTGAATGCCGTTGATCTGGGCGGAAATATCCTCGGTCGCCTTGGCGGTCTGGCTGGCGAGGTTCTTCACTTCCGACGCCACGACCGAGAAGCCTTTCCCGGCCTCCCCGGCGCGGGCGGCTTCGATGGTCGCGTTCAGCGCGAGCAGGTTCGTTTGACCGGCAATGTTGGAGATCAGGCCGATGACGGCGCCGATCTTGTCCGCAGCATCCATCAGTTGCGCCACGGTTTCCGACGCTTTGCCCGCCTGCACGCGCGCTTGATCAGTCATCGAGGCCGAATAGGTGACCTGCCGGGCGATTTCCAACGAGGAGCTGCTGAGTTCTTCCGTGGCGGTCGCGACGGTGCCAACGGTCTGGGTCGCTTGTTCGCTGGCGGCGGCGACCAAGGACGAGCGGCGGGTGGTTTCTTCCGAGGTATTCGAGAGAACATCGGCGGTTGAGCGCATATCGGCCGCCGACCGGGTCAGCGCCTCCACCATCTGGCCGACCGTATTTTCAAGGTCGGTCGCCATGGCATTCATGCTCTCCTTCCGCTGGGCTTCGGCGGCCAAACGCTCCGTGCGGCGTTCGGTGGAGATGCGGTCCATTTCGACGGCATTGTCTTTAAAGACCTGCACCGCGCGGGCAATATCACCGATTTCGTCGGGGCGGCCGGTATTGGGAACCTGCTGTGTGCGGTCGCCGCTGGCGAGTTTCGTCATCACGTCGGTAAGTTGACGCAGCGGGCGGGCGATGGCGGCGAAGGAGAAAAACACGGCCAGCGCCAACAGCCCAACCATCAGCAGTGTGCTGACGATAGCTTCGGTCACAGCCGCGCGCTTTGCCGCTTCCACCGCGGCGAGGCTGAACCCAACCTCCAGCACGCCCAGTTTTTCCTTATTGCCGCCATCCTGATAAATGATATCGCGCCGCTCCGTAATACCGGCAGTCATCCCCGGCTTGGCCGTTTCCGACACAAGCTTACCGTTGGTACCGATAACGCGGGCTTGGGCGAAATTATCGTCTTTGGCGATTGACGCCAGAATAGATTTAATTTGCCCATCTGATAGATCCCACAGCGGACGCGCTAGCGCGTCCGCCTGCATTTCGGTGATCCGCTCCAGGGACTCCGATAGGTCGGCTTGCTCTCGGTTTGCTATATTAATGTAGCCATAGGTGGAGAAACCGGCCTGGAGGACCAGGGCTAGGGCGGATATTAAGAGAATGACACGCGTTTGCAGGTTGATCTTCATCCGGCTCTTCGCTTTCTGCGCGTCGCGGCGCGGGTGGGTTCGCTTCGGTTACTGCGCGCCAGCATAGCCTAAAAGTCTTAAAAATCACGATATGTGATACGGAGAATCGGCGATAAATTGCGATTGATCGGGTTCATTTAATAAATTTTTACGAAACTGTCGAAAGCATCCCTATCGGATCGGTCTAAGGCCTCTCTATAAAAACAAAGGCTGAACCGGGGATGGGTCAGCCTTCGTCTTCAATGGTCTTGATGTTTTAGAATGATTTCAGAAAATCAAGCGTTCCTTGATCCCTGATTACTGGGGCATGACAACCGTCAGATAAGGCGCTTTGGCCTTTTCGCTCGGCCCAACCAGGGCGGGGGCGGCATTCTTGACCGGCTTTAGGCTTTTCAGATAGGCGGCCAGGGCATTGGCATCGGTATCGGTCAGCTTGGCATAGCTCATGAACGGCATAGCGGGGGCGAGTTGACGGCCATCTGGGCGCACGCCGGTGCGCACGGCTTTAACGATATCAGCCGTGCTCCATTTACCCAGACCGGTTTCGGCATCCGGGGTCAGGTTCGGCGGGTAGAAGATGCCAAGCCCTGGGATTTGAAAGCCAACTTCCGAGCCGCCGAGCAGCCGCGCCATATCGGGTTTTCCCAAAAAGGTTCCCGGCGTATGGCAGCCGGTGCAGTCCATAATGCTGGCCAGATAGGCACCGCGCTCGACGGTCGGTTTGGCCGTCTGCGCAAAGGCGGGAAGAGCGGCGAGAAGGGCGGTGCCGAGGGCGGCGAAGGTCAATTTGGTCATCTGTGTCTGTCTCGAGGCCTGAGGTAGCAACGCGCTTGGGGCGGACGATCTGCCGCCGCACCCCTTGGGGTTGTCTGGGGAATTGAGTGGGGGCGCCCACGCGTGCGGGCGTCAATGGCAATTACTCTACTCGAGAAATAAGCCGCGTGAAGCTAAGAGATTGCTAATCTGCGGCTGTCCCCTTGGGGCCTATCCCAGGCAAGGCCTGCGGCATGAAGGTTGCTAGAAGGGTTTTAGACGGTCGGCGCGATCAGACATAATCCGCAATTTCCCGTCAGTGCTGTTCTGGACCGCTCGAAAAGGGGGCAGGCGATGACCCAAATTTCAGCAAGCCCCGCGCCGGATGCTGTTTCGCGCCATCGTTTTCACGAGGATGCTCTGGCACTACTGTTGGGCACGTCCTTCGTGGCGCTTGGTATGGCGGTCTATGCGCAATCGACCCTGCTGCTCGGCGGGATCGCAGGGGTGACGCTGCTGCTCAGCTATGTCACCCGCTGGGATTTCGGGCTGATGTTCTTTGCGCTGAATCTGCCGTTTTATCTTTTGGCCTGGAAGCGCATGGGGCCGGGCTTCACGCTGCGCACCGCTTCGGCCGTGGGGCTGGTGACGCTGTTTTCCCGCCTGAGTGCCGATTGGATCGGCTTTTCCCATCTCCACCCGCTCTATGCGGCGGTGATTGGCGGCGCCTTGAGCGGCGTTGGGCTACTGATGCTGTTTCGGCACCGCACGGGCCTGGGCGGGATCAATATCCTGGCGTTTTATTTGCAGGAGCGTTTTGGTCTGCGGGCGGGATATGTCCAGCTTGGGATCGATCTCGCCATTTTGATCGCAGCGGCCTTTGTTCTGCCGGTAGACCGGCTGCTGCTCTCGGTCCTAGGCGCGGTGGTGATGAACCTCGTTTTGGCCCTCAACCACCGGCCTGGCCGCTATCTGGGGATGAGCTAACGGTTTAGAACCCGCTGAGCACGGTTTTACCGATGCTGCGGCCACTTTCGACGATGCCGTGAGCCTGTCGGAGGCTGGCGGCGGACAGGGGGCCGAGGTCTTGCGTCAGCGTCGTGCGCAACACCCCGGCATCGACGAGATCGGCAACTTCCGTCAGCAGTTCGTGCTGCCGGATCATGTCTTCGGTGCCGTAAAGCGGGCGGGTGAACATGAGTTCCCAATGGACCGACAGGCTCTTGCGCTTCATCGGCAGGATATCGAGCGTCTTTGGATCGTCAATCAGGGCGAGCGCGCCTTGCGGGGCCAGGGCTTCGATAAGCTGCGGTAAATGCTGATCGGTGGCGGTTAGGCTGGCGGCATAGCGCACCTGGGGAAGGCCGATGCGGGCCAGTTCTTCCGTCAGCGGCAGGCGGTGATCGATGACGTGATGGGCGCCCTGGGCAAAGCACCAAGCAATGCTTTCCGGGCGGGAGGCGGTGGCGATGACCGTCAAGCCGGTCAGCCGCCGGGCGAGTTGGGTCAAGATCGACCCGACCCCGCCCGCGCCGCCGACGATCAGCAGCGCGTCGCCGCCGCTTTTCTGGCCGTAGGGTACCCGCAGCCGGTCGAACAAAAGTTCCCAGGCGGTGATCGCGGTGAGCGGCAGGGCGGCGGCTTCGGTGTTGGAAAGGCTGGCGGGTTTCCGCCCAACGATGCGTTCGTCCACGGCCTGAAACTCGGCATTACTGCCGGGGCGGTCGATGCTGCCCGCGTAGAAAACGGCATCGCCTGGTTTGAACAGCCTTGCCTCCGGTCCCACGGCCTCGACGATGCCAACGGCGTCGAAGCCCAGCACGCGCGGGGTTCCATCGGACGGGGCAACATTCCCGCGCAGTTTGATATCGACCGGATTGACCGAAACCGCCTGAACTTTCACCAACAGATCGCGCGGGCGCAGGTCGGGTATCGGCAGATCAAGGTCGATCAGCGCGGCGGGATCGAGCAGGGGCAAGGGTGTCGTATAACCAATGGCTTTCATCGCGGGGGTCCTTCAGGAAATGCGGATGGCGCGATCCTGCGGTCCCGAGATCAAAAAGAAAAACGAATAAGAGTTATCGAAAGAATTCGAAAATCGTATGGATCATCTCCGTCAGCCGGTCACCGGAGCTGAGAGCTTTGTTACGCAAGTGCGGTCAGAGCGACGGGCCGACGCTGACCTGGACCAGCCGATGGGCGGGGGGCAGCCAACAAAAAGGCGGGGGATACCCGCCTTTTCGTGTGAGCGATGACGATCAGCTTACCAGACCGGCAGTTGCGCGCCCTTGAACTGGGTCAGGATAAACTGGCGGATAGCGTCGTCGTGATAGGCCTTCACCACGCGCAGATAGAGGGGATTGTCCTTATCCTTTTCGCGGGCGGCGATGATATTGCCGTAGGGATTATTCTTGGTGCCTTCCACGGCAATCGCGTCGCGGCCCGGATGCAGATTGGCTTGCAGCGCGTAATTGGTATTGATTACGGCTGCGTCGAGATCATCCAGGCTGCGCGGCAGTTGCGCGGCGTCAAGCTCGCGGAACTTCAGCTTCTTGGGGTTTTCGGTGATGTCGAGAACGCGCGGCAGAATGCCGACGCCGTCTTTCAACTTAATCAGGCCTTGGGCCGCGAGCAGCAGCAAACCGCGCCCGCCGTTCGACGGATCGTTGGCGATGCCGACCTGCGCGCCCTCCTTCAATTCGGCGGGGGCTTTCACTTTTTTGGAGTAAAGCCCGATGGGGGAGACGACAGTATCGCCGATGGCGACGATCTTATAGCCCTTGGTCTTCACCTGATTTTCCAGGAAAGGCTTATGCTGGAAGGCATTGAGGTCGAGATCGCCCCCGTCCAGCGCGGCATTGGGCAGCAAGTAATCGTTGAAGACGCGGATCTGAATATCGATCCCGTCCTTGGCCGCCACCTTCTTCACCTCCTGCCAGATCACTTCGCCGTCACCGCCGGAGACGCCGACGGTCACCTTATCGCCAGCCTGGGCAAAGCCGGGGAGAAGGAGCGCAGCCGCAATGGCGGCGGTTTTCAGGAAAGACGCGATACGCATGGAATAAACCTCCGGTAAGGCGCATCGTCGGACGCGCCGGAATTAAACGACTGGGAGAGGGAAGAAGGATCAGGCGCGCTTGTTGACGCGGGCCGCGAGCCGGTCGCCGGTCCGTTGCACCAGGGCGACGAGGGCGATCAGCACGGCGATGACACCCAGCATGATATCGGTCTCGAACCGCTGATAGCCGTAGCGGATGGCAAGATCGCCCAGCCCCCCGGCCCCGACCGCGCCCGCCATGGCCGATGCGCCGATCAGGGTGATGATCGTCAGGGTGAAACCGGCAATCAGGCTGGGCAGGGCTTCAGGCAGCAGCACGTGCCAGACGATTTCCGCCTTGCGCGCGCCCATCGCCTGGGCCGCTTCGATCAGGCCCTTATCGACCTCGCGTAGGCTGACTTCGGCCACCCGGGCGAAGAAGGGCGTTGCCGCGATGGCCAGCGGCACAATCGCCGCCGCCGTGCCGATGGTCGTTCCAACGATCAGCCGCGTGATCGGCAGTAAGGCGACCAGCAGGATAATGAAGGGGGTGGAGCGAAAACCGTTGATCACGGCGCCCAAGACGCGGTTCACCGCCCGCTGTTCCCACAGGCCGCCCGGTGCTGTGATGACGAGGATCACGGCCAGCGGCACCCCGGCCAGGAGGGCGATCAGGCTGGAAATGCCGACCATCGCGAATGTCTGCCAAGCCGCTTCCAAAAAGAGATCGAGGATCGGGTTAGACATGGCGGACCACCTCAATCGCGGTGCCGTCGCGCCGTAGTTTTTCCGCTAGCGCTTCGGCGTCTGCGGGGGAGCCTGCGAGGCGCAGCAGCACGCCGCCGCTTTCCGGTGGGGCAAATTGGCTGGCCTCCAGCAGGCTGCGCGTGACCGCGCTGCTCGGCTGGGCGAAAACCGTGGCGACCGGGCCGAGATCGACGATGCGGCCGCCGTCGATGACCGCCACCCGGTCGGCGATTTGGCGCACCACGCCCATTTCGTGGGTGATCAGGATGACGGTCAGCCCCAGGCGGCGATTGATGTCGCGCAGCAGGTCGAGGATCGCCCGCGTCGTTTCGGGATCAAGGGCGGAGGTTGCTTCATCGCACAGCAGCACGTCCGGGTCATGGACGAGCGCACGGGCGATACCGACGCGCTGTTTCTGCCCGCCGGATAATTGCGCCGGATAGGCATCATGCTTATCGGCAAGGCCGACGAGCGCCAGCAGGGCTTTGACCTTTTCCGCCCGCTCCGCTTTCGGCACCCCGGCCAAGCGTAATGGCAGGGCGACATTCTCCGCGACCGTTTTCGCCGACAGCAGATTGAAGTGCTGGAAGATCATGCCGATGCGGCGGCGCAGGGCGGGAAGTTCCCGCTCCGCAAGATCGGTCACCGCGTGGCCGGAGACGCTGATCCGCCCGGCGCTGGGTGTCTCCAGCCGGTTGATCGTGCGGATCAAGGTGGATTTCCCGGCGCCGCTCCGCCCGATGATGGCAAAGATTTCGCCCGGCTGAATATCGAGCGAAATATCCTGAAGCGCCGGGACTGGGCCGTTTGCCCCGAGGTAGGTTTTGCCGACTGCCTCTAAGGTGACGCGCCCCCGATCCGCCGTTGCGACCCGTGACGGGGCGGTTGGTGCTTCCGTCTCGCGCTCGGCCAGAAATCCGGGCGCGAATTCAGAAATAAAGCTGAAGTGCAGCATATCCATTCCGCCTTAAGCCTGCCCGCGCACGGCGGGTTCCCCCGCCAGAATGCGTTTTACCGCTTGTTGGGCGTCGCGCACGCGGCGGAAGCAGCGGCGGTCGATGGCGCGGAAGTCGGAGGTAGAGGCGAAGAAACGATAGCCCCGGCGTTGACGAACGACGAGGCCCGCCGCCGTTCCGGCGACGGAAATCACGATAGCATCAGAAGACATGATAATCCCCCGCAAGCCCGCGCCGTTGCCTCCAGCGGCGGACTATCGAAACACCTGTGTTGGAAAAGCGGGCCTAAGGCCCAAAGCGCATTAGGTGCGACAACAACAGGTCCGCATCGCGCCGATAAGGGCGGGGGAAAAGCGGCGAGAGGTGAAAGTCATAGGCGGCTCCTATCATCGGAACCACGACAAACGTCGTGGCGCTTTAGCGTTTGGTGACGCGGCGCAAGCTGCAAACTCAAATGCCCGCGGAAGGAAATCCTTCGGCCCCGCTGCGATCAGCGAGGCCCTTATCTAAGCCCAAGTTTTCGCCGTTGAAAAGGGGAAAAATACTATTTCTATAGAAAAATATTATTTCAACGAAACGGATTGTAAAAAGGCGGCCCCGGTCATGCCGGGGCCATCTGCCATCACGCCGCGATCCCGCGCGGCGCGTCGCCCTGCACCGTGGTCCGATACAGCGTTCGCCGCAGCTCCGGCGGGCAGCCGGTGGCGAGATGCAGGGTCTGGCGATTGTCCCAGAACAGCATATCGTGCGGGCGCCAGCGGTGGCGATACTGGAACCGCTCCGCCGTCGAATGGGCAAAGAGGAAGGCAAGCAGCGCGTCGCTCTCGTCTTCCGGCAGACCGATGATGCGGGTGGTGAACCCTTCGCTAACGAATAGGGCGCGTTTGCCGCTTTCGGGATGCACGCGCACCACCGGATGCACGACCGGCGGCACGCGGGCTTCTTGCTCCGCCGTCAGGCCCGGGCGATAGGTGCCCGTCACCTGCTGCTGCTTGCGGTTCCGGGCGAGGTAGCTGTGCTCGGCCTGCAAACCATCGACCTTGGCTTTCACATCGTCGGGCAGCGCCTCATAGGCCGCGACCATATTGACGAACAGCGTGTCACCACCTTGCGCGGGCCATTCCTTCGAATGCAGCAGTGAGCCGAGGCTGGGGAGGGCAAGGTAGGACAGGTCCGAGTGCCAATATTTCCCGGCATCCACTAGGCCGATGGGTTTGCCGTTTTCCACCACATTAGAGACGATCAGAATTTCCGGGTGGCCGCTCAGATGGAAGTGATGCTGCACATGGATTTCCAGCGGCCCGAAGCGGCGGCTGAAGGCGATCTGCTGCTCCGGCGTCAGGCTTTCCTGATCGCGGAAAATCACCACCTGCCGCTGCGCCAGCGCGTGGCGGATGCGGGCAAAATCTTCGTCCGATGGCGGCTGCGACAGGTCGAGACCCAGGATTTCGGCGCCTAGAATCTCGGGCAGATCGCGGATTTCAAAAGCGGTGGTTACGGTGCTCATGCTTGCTCTTGCCCCCAGCGGTGAACAGTGGCTGATGAGTATAGCAGTAAGTCGTCCGGCGAAAACACTCGGTGTTTTAAGCTGCCCGCGATGGTTGTAATTTCCGCGCGAGGTCTATGCGGCGGCTGCTTAAGAAGGCCTGCGTCGGCGGTCGAGGCCGCGCTCAACAGGGGGCCTGTTTCACAGGCGAACGCCCGAGATTTCGATATGGCTTAGAAAGCCAATAGGTTATATGGACCCCCGGGGAACGGCTGGGGTATGGGACTCGGGATGCTGACGAACAAGGGCAAATACGGGCTGAAGGCGCTGATCCATCTGGCGGCACTTCCGCCGGGAGAGACGGCCCAAGTCGCCGAGATTGCCGCCCAAAATCAAATTCCCAAGAAGTTTCTCGACGCGATCTTGCTGGAACTGCGCAACGCCGGATTGGTGCGCTCCCGCAAAGGGCCGGGCGGCGGCTATGCACTCGCCAAACCGCCGGAGGAAATTTGGATCGGTCAAGCCGTGCGCGCGCTTGACGGGCCGCTCGCCCCCATCGCCTGCGCCAGCCGCACAGCGTTCGTGTCCTGCGATAATTGCGTCGATGTCGTCACCTGTCCGGTGCGGATGATCATGGTCGATGTGCGCGATGCGATTGCCGGGGTTCTCGACAATACCTCGCTCTCGGCCCTGGCAGCGCGCACCGATCCGCTCTCCTGGGCTTACGCGATTTAGGGGATTGGATTAGACTTATAAAGTATAAGATTTTATAGAATGCACTTAATTTTCGCATAATTTTGATGGTATTGGTGATCTATTGCTTAGATTGATTTGCTCTATTCGGTGTAACTGACGAAATCCCCCGCCCAAAGGGTTGCCAGCCCTTAGGGCGGGGGTGTCGGGGGGCACACCCCCCGACAGGGTTACGCGGCATCGACCAGCACGATTTCGCTGTCTTCGAGCGCCGTGATGGTCACGGTTTCAAGTTCGGAAATCGCGGCACCGTCGCGGGCGTTGACCCGCTGACCGGCGATTTCCACCACGCCGACCGCCGGGACCAGATAGGCGCGCCGATTCGCCCCTAGGTGATACTCGGCGGTTTCCCCGGCCTTCAGGGTGGCGCCGACAACGCGGGCATCGGTACGGATCGGCAGCGCGTCCGTATCCTCGGCATAGCCCGAGGCGAGAGTAACGAACTGGCCGCTGCGCTCGCCCTTCGGGAAGGGCTTCGTACCCCAGGACGGGGCGCCGCCGCGTTCGGTTGGGATGATCCAGATTTGGAAGATCTTGGTGGTTTCTTCCTCCCGATTATATTCCGAATGGGCGATGCCCGTGCCCGCCGACATTACCTGTACGTCACCCGCTTCGGTGCGGCCTTTATTGCCAAGATTATCCTCGTGGGTGATGGCGCCTTCGCGCACATAGGTGATGATTTCCATATCCCGGTGCGGGTGCGGCGGGAAGCCGGTATCGGGCGCGATGGCGTCATCGTTCCAGACGCGCAGATTGCCCCAATTCATCCGCTTCGGATCATAGTAATCGGCGAAGGAGAAATGGTGTTTGGCCTTCAGCCAACCGTGGTTGGCACCGCCGAGGCTGGCAAAGGGGCGAAGGTCGATCATAGCGATGGTCCTTTCTCTGAGAGGGGGCCGCGTCGGTGCGGCCTCGATGGGCTTAGATATAGACCCGCCCGCTTTTCGAAATTAGACTGATAATCTCGGTCAAATTGTTCGAAAGATTAGAATGATGAGCAACCCGGGCACGCCGACCTTCGATCAGTTGCGCATCTTTCTGGCGGTGGTCGATACCGGCAGTTTTGCAGGCGCCGCGCGGCGAATGAACCGGGCCGTGTCGGTCATCAGCTATGGTATCGCCAATCTTGAAGCGCAGTTGGGTATCGAGCTGTTTCAGCGCGAAGGCACGCGGCGACCGCAGTTAACGGTCGGTGGGCGGGCGGTGCTGGCGGAGGCGCGGGCCATCGGCCAGGGCATGGATGCGCTGCGCGCCAAAGTGAAAGGGCTGCTGGATGGGTTGGAGGCGGAGGTTGATCTCGCCCTCGACGTGATGGTCCCGCCGGAACGGGTCGGCGGCGTCTTGCGCGATTTCGCCCAAAAATTCCCGACCGTGACGCTCAAATTGCACGTGGAGGCCCTGGGGGCGATCACGGCGCTGATCCTCGACCGGACCGCCAGCATCGGTGTCTCTGGGCCGCTGGCCGCTGGGGTGGAGGGGGTCGATTGTATTGCGGCGGGGTCGGTGCCGATGATCCCCGTCGCCGCCCCCGATCACCCGTTGGCGCGGCTGGAGCGCATTCCGCCCGGCGAGGGCCGGAACCATGTGCAGATCGTGCTAACCGACCGGTCGCGCTATACCGAAGGGCGGGATTATTCCGTCGTCAGCCCGCGCACTTGGCGCTTGGCCGACTTGGGCGCCAAGCATGCGCTGCTGCGCGAAGGCGTGGGCTGGGGGAATATGCCGTTGCCGCTGGTTCGCACCGATCTCGCCACCGGGGCGCTGGTGCGCCTCGCCATGCCCGACCATTTGGGCGGCACCTACCGCTTTGCGGGCGTCTGGCGCCGCGACACGCCCCCCGGCCCGGCGGCGTCTTGGCTGCTGAACGAGTTCGTGCGCCTAGGGGCGGCGGATGTGGAAGAAGATGGGTTCGCCGATATTTAGCGCGTTTGACACACAGGCGACACCACCGGCTCGGGATGTGCGTTAGGCCGCTATCGCCCAAAACCCTGGCAAAAAGGCTTCCGACACGAGGATCGGTACCCCCGCTCGGGTGAAGACGGAGCGCCGGGCGAGCAGTGCGTGCTCGCCGTCGATGAAGGGCCGCGTTACCCCGCGCAAGGCCATCGTCGCCTCAAGGGCGGCGAAAGCGAAGGGTGTGCGGGTCGTTTCCGGCGTGTAGAGGATTTTGGCGAGCGGCGTCGTTCGCAGGGTTTTGACCGCTGCCCAAGGGCCGCCGTCCCCGTCAGGGACGAGGGAGCGGGCGGCGACGGCGGGGGTGCCGTCGATGGCCATCAGCACTTCGCGGATAAAATAGCGCCCGGGCGCAGCGGCGGCAGGCCCTGCCGTTTCATCGGGGGCGGCTGGGCCGAGGGTTTCGCGCAAGACCTGCAAGCGCACCCGCCCGAGGGTTTCGAGATGCGCGGTCAGGGCGCCGGTCGCGGTCAACCACCGCACGGTCAGCGGGCTGGCGTCGGACGGCAGGGAGAGGGACCACGGCATAGCGATACTCGGAGAAAGAAACAGCCCGGCGCCAGGGTTCTAGCGCCGGGCCGGGGATGGCTCAATCCCTTTCGTCTCAAGCGTTACGGGTACAGAGCAATGTCGCCCCCAGGATTAAGGCGCCCGTGAGGGCCAGCGGGATAGCAAGCCCGACTTTGATGACCAGCAAGGCGCCAATCCCGGCGCCAAAGCCGATGGTAGCGACCGACCCGAGACGGCGGCCCCAATTGGGATTGCCGCCGCCCGCCGCGCGCGAATCGGCAGCGAGGCCGGTCAGGGTGAGGGTCAGGACCGTCGTTGTCAGATCCGGCACTTTCAACTGGCGCACAGTGCCATTGCGCAGCCCCATCGCCACAGCGGTCAGCGCGATGATCGCCAGCAGCAGCGCAGAAGTGGCGCCGCCCGGCGGTAGAAGGAAGCTGAGGCCCGCCGCGCCCCACAATAGCCCCGCTTCTAGCCCGGCGACGATACGCAGCCAGCGCGCGAGCGGCCCGGCACTGAGCCGTATGCCGAGCTTTCCCGCGAGGAGCGCCCCCAGCAGAAACGCCAGCAGCGCGACGATATAAAGCTCCGCCCTAAAATCCGGCGTGCCGACGGCGGCAAAGCCGAGAAAGACGATATTTCCCGTCATATTGGCGGTGAAGACTTTTCCGAGGCCGAGCACGCTGATCGCATCGATCAGCCCGGTCGTGAACGATAGCACCAGCAGCAGCGCCACCAGGGGTTTTGGGGCGGGGGCGGTCATGCCTGTCGCTCCCGCTCGGTGAGGGCTGCCGCCAAGAACAGCCCGCCGATCAGGCCGAGATGTTCGAAGAAGGCGTTGCGCGCCATAAACCGCTCCATCCCCGCCATCGCCCAAAAATTATTGGCGATGATTGCGGCCAGAAGGGTGAAGACCCCCAGCATGCCAGCGCCCAGCCAGGCCCAGCGGCGGGTGAGCACCAAGACCGCGCCCAGAAGCTCCACGGCAATCGTCAGTGCCGCGAAGAGGTCGGGCGGGGTCAGGCCGAAATGCGCTTGTTCGGCAATGGCCCCCGGCCAGTCCAAGAGTTTCACGGTCCCGCCCAGCAGATAGGCGCTGACCAGGGCCAAGCGGGCGGCCAAGCGAAGGGCGGGTTGGGCGAGCAGCCCCGCCGCCCCGGCCTGCGCGCGTGTGAGCAGGCGGGTCATCGTCACACCGCCCAACAACCGCAGCCAAGGGCGCCCCAGAAGCTCTGGACGTCGGCGGCGGGAACATCGGCGCCGAGGGCGGCCGCATGATCATGGCCATGCACGGTGCAGCCGCTGGCGCAGCCGCAGGCGGTGGCGAGCTTCGCCCGGTGCTGCGGGCTTTGGTGATAGCCGCCGAAGAGGTTGACCGGCGACCAATCGGGCATGGCTTTCGGCAGGTCCGGGGCCAGCGGCGCGAAATCGCCATCGCCATGCACCACTTTGCCGCCGAGCACGGTCAGGACGGAGGAAAGATGGATGATCTCATCTTCCGGCACGCTGAAGTAATCGTCAGACAGTACGGCGAAATCGGCCAGCATCCCGGCTTTGATCTGGCCCTTTTTGCCGCCTTCGTTGGAGAACCAGGTATTCGCCTCCGTCCACAGCCGCAGCGCCGTCTCGCGATCGAGCCGATGGGCCTGCGGGTAGAGGGCGAGGCCACCAACGGTTTTCGAGGTGACGAGCCAGGACAGCGAGACCCAGGGGTTATAGCTCGCCACGCGCGTCGCATCGGTGCCCGCGCCGACCGGCACGCCTGCCGCCATCATCTTGCGAATCGGTGGGGTGCGTTCGGCGGCTTTGGCGCCATAGCGCTCGACGAAATATTCGCCCTGATAAGCCATGCGATGCTGCACGGCGATGCCGCCGCCCAAGGCCGCCACCCGATCAATATTGCGGTCGGAAATGGTTTCCGCATGGTCGAAGAACCAATGCAGCCCCTCGAAGGGGATGTCTTTATTGACCTTTTCGAAGACATCGAGCGCGCGGGAGATGGTTTCGTCATAGGTCGCGTGCAGGCGCCACGGCCAACGGTTTTCCACCAGCAAACGGACGACGGCTTCGAGATCGCCTTCCATAGTGGGCGGCATATCCGGGCGGGCGACGCGGAAATCTTCGAAATCGGCGGCGGAATAGACCAGCATTTCGCCCGCGCCATTGTGGCGGTAGGTATCGTCGCCGTCGCCCGGCTTCACCTGTTTGCCCCAGGCTGCGAAATCGGCCAGCTCTTCCTTCGGCTTCTGGGTGAACAGATTGTAGCTGATGCGCAGGGTCAGTTCGCCCTCGTCATGCAGCTTCTGGATGATGGCGTAATCGTCCGGGTAATTCTGGAAGCCGCCGCCCGCGTCGATCACGCCGGTCACGCCCAAGCGGTTCATCTCGCGCATAAAATGCCGGGTGGAGTTGAGCTGATACTCCGGCGGCAGCTTCGGGCCTTTCGCCAGGGTGGAATAGAGGATGGTAGCGTTCGGTTGCGCCAGCAGCAGGCCGGTGGGATTGCCCGCAGCATCGCGGACGATCTCCCCGCCCGGCGGGTTCGGCGTGTCCTTGGTATAGCCGACGACACGCAGGGCGGCGGCGTTCAGCAAGGCGCGGTCATAGAGGTGCAGGATGAAGACGGGGGTATCCGGCGCGGCGGCGTTGAGTTCGTCCAGCGTCGGCAGGCGTTTTTCGGCGAATTGATGCTCGGTAAAGCCGCCGACGACACGCACCCATTGCGGCGGCGGCGTGATTGCGGCCTGCCGCTTCAGCATCGCCATCGCGTCGGCCAGGGTCGGCACGCCGTCCCAGCGCAACTCCATATTATAATTCAGCCCGCCCCGGATGATGTGCATATGGCTGTCGATCAAGCCGGGGATAACGCGACGGCCTTGTGCGTCGATCACCGGCGTTTCCGGCGCGGCGGCGGCCCGCACCTCTTGCTCCGTGCCGATGATGTGGAAGCGCCCGTCGCGGATCAGCAGCGCCTGGGCGACGGGGTTTTCGCGGTCGAGCGTCGTGATTTTGGCGTTCGTGAGAATAAGATCGGGTGCGGACATGCCGTCTCTCCAAAAAAGCGGAGCGTGCGGGCGGCACGCTCCAAAATTCATGATCAGGCCTTAGGCGTCGGCGTTTTATCGCCGGGCAGTTTGCCGAGAACGTGCTCGGCGCAGTCGGATTTCACCACGGCGAGAATATTCTCGCCCGCCAGCGCGCGTTTGGCGATGGGAACCACCTGCTCGCCGATCAAGATGCCCAGCAAACCGATCAAGGCGATGGCAGGCGGCGCCGGGGAGCGGACATTGAGCAGGCTGTAGATCACGCCGACCAGCAGCCCCGCACCCAAGGAGAGAAGATAGGCCATGATCGCGCCCCCTATTTCTGGATGAAGGCCAGAAGATCGGCGTTGAGGCGGTCGGCATGGGTCTGGGCGAGACCGTGATCGGCGCCGTCGTAAACGATCAGTGTACCGTTCGGCACCAGCGTCACCGCCAGTTCGGCAGCATGGCCGATGGGGACGATTTGATCGTCGCTGCCGTGGATGAACAGGGTCGGCACGTTGATCTTCTTCAGATCGTCGGTGTAATCGACTTCCGAAAACTCACGGATGCAGGCGTATTGCCCAACAATGCCGCCCGCCATGCCCTGGCGCCAGAAATCCAGCCGCAGCCCGTCGTTCACGCTCTTGCCGGGGCGGTTGAAGCCATAGAAGGGCGTCGTAAGATCAAGATAGAATTGGGAACGGTTCGCGGCCACCCCGGCGCGAATACCGTCGAAAATATCGAGCGGCAGACCGTTCGGATAAGCGTCGCTTTTCGACATGCGCGGCGGCACAGCCCCGACCAGCACCGCTTTTGCCACCCGGCCCGTGCCGTGACGGCCGATATAATGGGCAACCTCGCCGCCGCCGGTCGAATGGCCGACCAGCACGGCATTGTTCACGTCGAGCGCGCTGAGCACCGCCGCCAGATCGTCGGCATAAGTATCCATATCATTGCCGGTTGCGGTCTGGTCCGACCGCCCGTGGCTGCGCCGGTCGTGGGCGATGACGCGGAAGCCCTTCAAGGCGAAATGCAGCATCTGCCCATCCCAAGCGTCGGCGCTCAGCGGCCAACCGTGGGAGAAGACGATAGGCTGCCCGGTCTTGGGGCCCCAATCCTTATAGAAAATCTGGGTGCCGTCTTGGGCGGTGATGAACGACATGATGGGCCTCGCTTGGTTCGAATAATTAGAAGACGGGGCGGGCGGGAACCCGCCCCGGCGGAAGGCTTAGTGACCGCCTTCGGATGCGCCGAACATCGTCTTGGCGTAGGTGATGCCAAGGCCATAGGCGCCGCCAAACTTGCGGGCGATGCCGGTGGTCATGTCGTAGGTTTCGGTCCGCGCCCAGTCGCGTTGCAGTTCCAGCAGATATTGCAGCGAGGTGATCGGCTTGGCGCCGAGCTGGATCATGCGTTCGACGGCCCGTTCATGGGCTTCCGTCGAAATATCGCCCGAGGCATCGGTGATGACATAGACATCGAAGCCCTGATCGATGGCGGAAGCAACGGGGCCGACGATGCAGACGGAGGTCCATAGCCCGGCGAACACCAGCCGCTCCTTGCCGATGCGGTTCACTTCCTCGATCACGGCGGCGTCTTCCCAGGTGTTCATCGAGGTGCGGTCGAACAGCTTCTGGCCGGGGAAGGCATCGGTGATTTCGCTGAACATCGGGCCGGAGAAGCTTTTTTCCGCCACCGTGGTCAGGATGGTCGAAACGCCGAACCCGGCAGCGGCATGGGACACAAGGGCGGCGTTATTGCGCAGCGTCGTCGTGTCGATCGACTTGGTGGCGAAGGCCATTTGTGATTGGAAATCGATCAAAATGAGCGTGTGATCCTTCGGCGACAGCAGGGTCTTGCCGGGGGTCGGGGTCGCAGTGATGGCCATGATCAAATCTCCTGATGAATGAAGCAGTTAGCGTTGTGTTGGGTCGGCGTCGCTGCCGTGAAACAAGGAATACGTGAGTCCGCGTTATCGAAATAGCTGGATAAAGAAAAACAGATTGTTCGATTTTTTAGAAAAGATGCATGATGCCGATGACGAAGTATGAGCGACTCGGCCCATGACGGCTAGGCGATTTGCGGTTAAGCTGGGGGCGCCGCGTGCAAATGGCGGTTGTGGGGGCGTTCGCCGCCGCTGCAGGCCCCTAGCATACGAGGTGCGCCCATGCTGCTCGGTCTATCGCTTTCCGCCTTCACCCGTGTCCATGTGCTTATCAGCCTGATCGCGATTGGAACGGGGCTGGTCTGGCTGGCTGCGGCCTGGAACGGTCGCCGGGTGCCGGTTTGGAACGCGGTCTTTTTGATCACGACGATTGCCACCAGCGTGACCGGGTTTCTGTTTCCCGCTACCGGCTTTACCCCCGCGCAGGCGTTCGGTCTGATCTCGTTGGTGGTTTTAGCCCTGGCCGTTTGGGCCTTGTGGCGCGGGGCGCCCCGCACGTATGGGATTGCGGCGGCGGTGGCGCTTTATCTCAATTGTTTCGTGCTGGTGGTCCAGGCGTTTCAGAAAATTGCGCTGTTGAACGCCTTAGCCCCGACCGGCAGCGAGCCGCCGTTTGCCATCGTGCAGGCCATGGTCCTGGCCGGGTTTATCTTGGCGGGCATCCGGCTGTTCCGGCGCGGCGCTACCCCGCCCGGACTTGGCCGATGAACTGCTGCAAGCTGGTCTGAAGCGTCGCGGAGAGGGTTTCGAGGTCTTTGGCAATCGCCAGAACTTCGGCTGCGGTGTGGCCACTCTCGTCGGCGGCATGGGCCACGGCATCGACGGTGCCCGAGACGGACTGTGCCCCCTCGGCGATATTTTGGATACTGGTCGCGATTTGGTCGGTTGCGGTCTCCTGATCGGCAAGCGCGGTGGCGGCCCCGGCGATAACGGTCGCCATATCACTCATCCGGGCGCGAATATCAGCGATCATTGCCGCAGTGGCCGTTGTTTCGCTTTGGATGGTCGCAACCTGATGGGTGATATCCTCCGTCGCCCCGGCGGTCTGGCCTGCAAGGCTCTTCACTTCCCCAGCGACAACGGCGAACCCCTTTCCGGCGTCCCCGGCGCGGGCGGCTTCGATGGTGGCATTCAGTGCCAGCAGATTGGTTTGCCCGGCAATCGATTGGATCAGCGTTACGACGGTGCCGATTTTCCCCGCCGCGCTTTGCAGTCCGGTGACCGTCTCGGCGGTCCGTTCGACCGTGGCGACTGTCGCCCCCGTCTCCTGGCTGGTTTCTGCCGCCCGCGTCGCGATACCGCGAATGGCGCCCGACAGCGCATCGGCGGCGTGCGAGACCGCCTGAACCCCGGCCAAAGATTGCCGGGAGGCGCTGGCGAGCGTTAGGGCGCGCTGGCAGGCCTCTTCGGCGCTCTCGAACATGCGCTGGGCGCTGCCGTGCATCCGTTTTGCCATATCGGCTAAGGTCGTCAGAATGGTTTGGCTGGCGGCGCTGAACGCATGCACCGCATCTTCGATGGCCTGTTGCCGCGCGTGTTGGGCTTGCCGTTCCTGCTGCTGCTGAGCGGCCAGGGTCGCGGCGTCGCCGAGGCCGCTGCGGAACAGGCGGAGGGTTTCCGCCATCCAGGGCGTCGGGTGCGGGGTCTCGGCAAACTGGGCGACGGTGGCCCGCACCGCCGCCGAAAAGCGGCGGTCACGCCGGGCGTCGGCGATCAACCGATGGCGGGTGATCTGGTAATCGGCCCAAAGGCGCAACCCCGCGCCGGGGATGACGGTACGGATCGGCGCTTGAAAGGCTGCCAGCGCCGCGCGGCGCTTCTCGGCGCACAGTGTATGAAGATCCTGAGCCAGCGAATCTTCCACCTGTTTCAGCCCATCGATGCGCTGGGTCGCGGCCTCGTACCACGCCTGTCCGGTAATTCCGTGCAGATCCCCGCTCATGCCTTGGCGAACGGCCACCTGGCGCATCGCGTCGAAGGCCGCCCGCTCGGGCCCCGCCAGGCATTGGTGTAGCCGGGTTGCCTGTTCTGGCGTCGCATACTCGCTGAAAATGCGGAACGCGCGGCTTTGGGCCGCGATCAAATGTTGAAACCGCCGGTGCAGCGCCGCGTCGAACCGTCCTGCCGAAAACCCAGCGCCGCCGGTTGCGCGCTCTTGCCCCGCATATTCTTTGCCCTGCATAAAATTAAACAGGGCGATCAACGCGGCGGACATGGCGGGATCGGCCACCACGTCGAGCGCCTGGGAGACGAGCGCCAGCAGTTTGGCGATTAGACCGGAAAAGGCGGCAATCGATTCCGGTGGCGTAAGCTGCAAGGCCTTGCCCCGTTGCCGCAGATCGGCCAGCCCGGCAAAATCCTGCATCGCCGCCTCGGCACAGTGAAACAGGGCGGCGCTATGGGTCAGCCGGTCGAGCGTCCCAAGGCAGGCGCGCAACTGCGCTTCCTCCGCGTTGCAGAGGATGATCTGCTGGTCAACCTGCGGGCCGAACTGCTGTCCTTGGCTGTTCAAATACACGGTCCAACTGCCCCGTTCCTTCTGCAAGGCATGGATCGCGGTACTGACCCGGGTGACAAGGGCGGAGACATCGGCCAAACGGTCCAGGCTGCTCAGGGCGCGGAAGCGGGCGGTCAGCAGCAGGCGGGCGGCGGTCCGCTGATGGTGGAAACGAACGGGCCGGGACGCCGCCTCCCCTTTTGCGCCCGCATCCTGCCACCGGGACAGATCGGGCACGGTGACGGCGGGCGGGGGGCTGGCATAAAGGGGGGCGTTCATTCCGGGGTTCTCCAGCAGTGACCACGGAAGCGGCGATGGGGCTTCCCCTTAGGGCGGCGGCGGGCCGATCCTAGGGGGAGTTCCTTAAAACTGTCGCGTAGACCGTGGCGAGACTATCCTGGCCGCGCCCAAGGCCCCTTGGGGGGGTGAAGCGCCGCGTTGTCGGTTCACCGCCCGTCGTTGGGCCTGTGAGACACGTGCCGGACGCCGGTATCCGCGCACACTCAGGCGTCAAAAAAGCACGAAGCATGCCAATGTCTTCTGGGTGGGTTTTTCGGCATGGGGCCGGTTGCAGGGCAGGTGTTTAGCCTGATTAAACGCCAGACTGCCCCAGGAATAGGCAAAACTATCACGTTTCTCGGCAGCGGCGGCGGTTTAGCGCGGCGCGGGTGCCGTCGCCAGCGCTTGGCCTGATGCTTGCCTTCTTTCCCTCGACAGCCGTCCGTCGCAGGGCGGGGCAGGAAGGGGGACGGGATGACGCCCAGGGATGACACGGCGACAGGGCTTAGCCTGGATCGGGCGGACGCTGGTTCGGGGGCGGCGGCGCGGTTTCTGCGGGCAGCGCGGCTTTGCCGGATTCGCGACCTTGAACGGCTGCTCTCGGTCAGCGAACTGCTGAAGGATTTGGGCGAACTGATCCATGCGCTTCAGAAGGAGCGGGGGGCGTCTTCCGTCTATCTGGGGTCCAACGGTGCGGCCTTTGCCGACCGGTTGGCAACCCGAGTGCAGGACTGCTGCCGCCTGGAACAGACCGTGCGTGACCGGCTGGAAACCATGCATGTGCCGCACGAACTGCTGAGTTCCGGCGCGCAATTCTATAACCGGCTGGCGATTGCGCTGTTTGCGCTCGACGGTTTGCCGGGCTTGCGCGCGCAGGTGAGCGGCTTGACCTTAGCGCCGCTCGATGCGGTGAAGGCCTTTACCGATATTATCCGCGACCTGCTGGCCGTTATCTTCGAAGCGGCCGACGTGACGCCGGACCCACTGATTTCGCGGGCGCTGGCGGCCTTATTTAATGTCATCCAGGGTAAGGAATTCGCGGGGCAGGAACGGGCCACGGCGGGAATGGCCTTTGCCCGCGGGCATTTCAGCGATACCGACCGCCGCCGCTTGCGCCACCTGATTGCGTTGCAGGAGCGCGCCTTTCATCTCTTCGGGGAATTTGCCGAAATCGATCAAGCGATGGCGTGCCGAAGCCTGCTCACGGCACCGGGGACGGAAACGGTCGAACGGATGCGCCATCTCGCGCTAACCGAAGTGCGGGGCGGCGACTTGCCGCCCGAGACGGCAGAAATCTGGGTGACGGCGACGACCCAGCGGATCGACGCGCTGAAGGGCTTGGAAGACCGGCTGACCGCCGATCTGCGCAGCCTGTGCGGGGCGCGACTGGCGGACGCACGGGCCGATCTCGATAAAGCCGACGCCGGGGGGCCGGAAGCGGTGGTTCCGGTTGCGATGGTAGTGATGGATTCCGATCTTACGGCGGACGGGGGCGAAACGCTGCCCGGCATTTATGCCCTCGATGGGATCAACCCGCGCATGATGCGCTCTATCCTCGATGTGGTGCAGTCGCAGTCACGGCAGATCAAAGATGTCAGCAGTCAGCTTGAAACGGCGCGGGTGGCGCTGGCCGAGCGTAAGACCATCGACCGCGCGAAAGGCGTGCTGATGGGCAGTCGGGGCCTGACCGAAGAGGGCGCCTATAAGCTGATGCGCAAAGCGGCGATGAACCAGAATAAGCGCATTTTCGACGTTGCCGAAGCGATTATGAGCACGGCGGATATTCTGCGCGGTCTTGGCCCGGAAAGTTCGGGGGGCTGACGGGCCGTCAGCTTTTCAGAATATCCGCTAAACTTTCCGGCGGTTTGGGCGGATCGATCAGCTCAAGGCTCGCCTCAATCTCGTCGAGATGATGAACCATAAGATCGGCGGCTTCATCGCCCTTCCCGGCTTCGATGGCGGCGGCAATAGCCTCGTGGTGATCGGTCCCGCAAATAGGCGCGCGCGGACCTTGATAGAGCAGAATGATCAGCGATGACCGCGCCACCAACTCCCGCAAAAAAGCGGCATAGACGCCGTGTTCGGCCTTCGCGGCGATCAGGCTGTGGAATTCCCCCGATAGCCGAATAGCCGCCGATTGATCGCCCCGCGCCAGGGCATCGCGCTCGGCGGCCAGATGCGCCGCGAGATCGGGGCCAAAAGCGGCGCCCCGGGCGGCGGCGATACGCGCCATCGCGGGTTCGATCAGCTTGCGCGCTTCGAACACTTCCCGCGCGTCTTTCGGCGTTGGTTGCGCAACGAAGGCGCCGCGATTTTTTTCGATAACGACAATGCCGTCCGCCGCCAGCGATTGCAGCGCCGCGCGCACGATGGTGCGGCTGGCACCGTAAATCTGCCCCAGGTCATCCTCGCCCAGCTTGGTGCCGGGCCGCAGCCGATGTTCGAGAATTGCCGTGACGACGCCCCGGTGGATCAACTGCGCCCGGTCCACGGTCGAACGGCCGGGCTGGCGGCTGGCGGAACCTGTCATTCTTTCTCCCCAGATCAGACGGCGACGGGCGGCGGGCCGTTCTCTTTATCGCCGCCGATTGTCCGGCGCCATCGCTGATTTTGTATACAATTACTGTTTATTTTGTGTTCAAACCGCTGAAGTTTTAGCGCGCCCGGCGGCGAACTCCCTAAAATCCTGGCTTTCGAGAGAACGTGTATCAGGTTAAATCATTGTTTTTAAATGATTTTCTGCGCCGCGCTGCAGGAGGTACATCCCTGGCACGCGCTTTGCGAATTAGCAGCCATTCCGGGTTTTCGCAGAAAGGCGCCCCTCGCTCATGGCCGTTCCAGCCCCGCTCGAACTTGCCGCTGTCACCAAACGCTATGGCGCGACCGTGGCGGTGGATGCCATCGACCTGAAAATCCCGGCGGGAACTTATTGCTGCCTGCTGGGGCCTTCGGGCTGCGGTAAATCGTCGACCCTGCGCATGATCGCCGGGCATGAAAGCGTGTCCGAGGGCGATATCGTGCTTGGCGCCGCGAATGTTACCGATCTGCCACCCGCCCAGCGCGGCACGGCGATGATGTTCCAATCCTACGCGCTGTTTCCGCATTTATCGGTGCTGGATAATGTCGCCTTTCCACTAAAGATGCGCGGCATCGATAAAGCCGCCCGCTATGCCAAGGCGCAGGACTTACTGGCGCTGGTGGCGATGGACCGTTACGCCGCGCGCCTGCCCGCGCAACTGTCGGGCGGGCAGCAGCAGCGCGTCGCCCTGGCCCGCGCGCTGATCACCGAACCGCAAATTCTGCTGCTGGACGAGCCGCTGTCGGCGCTCGATCCCTTCCTGCGCGTGCGCATGCGGGCGGAGTTGAAGCGCCTGCAACGGGAACTGGGCATTACCTTCATCCACGTCACCCACGGTCAGGAGGAGGCGCTGGCCCTCGCCGATCTGATGGTGCTGATGAACGGCGGCAAGATCGAACAGCAGGGCCGCCCGCGCGATGTGTTCAACGCGCCGCGCACCGAGTTTGTCGCGCGTTTTATGGGCGGCCATAACGTCATCCGCACTCCTGGCGGCGCCCTAGGCGTTCGCACCGATCATCTGCGCCTAACGCCGCTCGACGGGGCCGAGCGCCTCGCCCGGGTGACGGAGGTCGAATATCAGGGCGCCTGGGTTCACGTCAGCCTGACCGGTGAGGATGGGGGCGATTTGATCGCCCTGCTGCCGGAAGCCGTGTTCGACGCCGCCCCCGTCACCTCGGGCGACAGGGTGGGCGTGGGCTGGGATCCCGCCGCCGCCCAGCCACTTGCCTAAATACCGCCTTTCCCCCGCCCCGCCGCCCTACAGCGCCGGATCACTCAGGAGAGTATCATGATGGACCAGACGCAGACGCCGACCGGCCTTAGCCGCCGTACCGTTCTAAAGGGGGCTGCTGGCCTCGCCGGGATTGCGGCGGGATCGGGCATCACCGGCTTTCCCTATATTGTGAAAGCGGCAGAACCGAAGGTGCTGCGCTACCTCGGTACGGCAGTGAATGCGGGCGACGAGATCTCTAAGCGCTGCTTTGCCGATACGGGCATCAAGATCGAATATATCACGGCGACCACCGACGATGTGACCAAGCGCGTGATCACGCAGCCGAACTCTTTCGACGTGCTGGATACGGAATATTTCAGCCTGAAGAAGCTGGTCCCCTCGGGCAATATTCTGCCACTCGAAGCCAAGAAGATTAAGGAATTCAATAATATCACCCCGGTCTTCACCAAGGGCGAGCTGCCCAACGGCAAGAAGATCGGCGGCCAGGGCACGGCGCCGTGGAAAGTCCTCTACCTCGAAGGCAAAAACTCCAAAACCTTTGCCAAAAGCCCAACCGATTTCGTGACGCTGATCCCGACGGTCTATAACGCCGATACGCTTGGCATCCGCCCCGATCTGATTAAGCGCCCGATCACCTCCTGGTCGGAGCTTCTGAACCCGGAATTCAAGGGTAAGGCCTCGATCCTCAATATCCCCTCCATCGGGATTATGGATGCGGCGATGGTCGTGGAAGCGGCGGGCCTGCATAAATATGCCGACAAGGGCAATATGACCCGCGCCGAAATCGACCTGACCATGAAAATCCTGACCGAAGCCAAGAAGAGCGGCCAGTTCCGCGCCTTCTGGAAGGATTTCAACGAAAGCGTCAACCTGATGGCGTCGGGCGAAACCGTTATTCAATCCATGTGGTCGCCCGCCGTCACGAAAGTGCGCTCGATGGGCATTCCCTGCACCTTCCAGCCGCTGAAGGAAGGTTACCGTTCCTGGGCCTCCGGCTTCTGCGTCTCGAAGGGCGTCACCGGCGCCAAGCTGGAATGGGCCTATGAGTTCGTGAACTGGTTCCTGTCCGGCTGGGCGGGCGCTTACCTCAATCGCCAAGGTTATTACTCGGCGGTGCTGTCGACCGCGAAAGCCAATATGGCCCCCTTCGAGTGGGCCTATTGGATGGAAGGCAAAGCCGCCGAAAAGGACATTCTTGCACCGGATGGGTCGCTGCTGGAAAAGGCGGGCGCGGTGCGTGACGGCGGCTCCTACGATGATCGCATGGGCAATGTAGCCTGCTGGAACGCGGTGATGGACGAGAATGACTATATGGTCCGCAAGTGGAACGAGTTCATCGCGGCCTAAGTAACCTCGCGGGGGCGGCGCGATTTGCAGTCGCCCCCTTTGCCTTCTGAAAGGGAACCCCGGATGGCCGCTGCCAAACCGCGCCTCGCCCGCTGGTCGGACCAGACGACCGCTTGGCTGCAAGCCTTGCCGCTCAGCTTCGTCTTTGCGCTCTTCTTCCTGCTGCCGCTGGCGCTGGTGGTGATGGTCAGCTTCTGGGACTACAACGACTATGAGATGATCCCGGGCTTTTCGGGCCGGGGCTATACGGATAGTTTCGAAGGCTGTTTGGCCGAACTGCCGAACCTCTGCACCATTCTGAAGACCTATGCAAAAACGCTCAAGCTGTGCTTTCTCGTCTGGCTGCTAACGCTGCTGATTGGCTTCACGGTCGCCTATTTCCTGGCCTTTCACATCCGCTCGAAAACTTGGCAGATCGCTTTATCGCTCCTCTGCACCATTCCGTTCTGGACCTCCAACGTCATCCGGATGATCGCCTGGATTCCGCTACTGGGGCGCAATGGGTTGGTGAACCAGGGGTTGCTTGGTCTCAACATCATTGATGCACCGATTGAATGGCTGCTGTTTTCCGAATTTTCTGTGGTGCTGGCGCTCGTGCATCTCTTCACCTTTTTCATGGTGGTGCCGATTTTCAATTCGATGGTGCGCATCGATAAAGCCTTGATCGAAGCCGCCTATGACGCCGGGGCCAG
Organism: Elstera cyanobacteriorum; assembly: GCF_002251735.1. Classification (NCBI taxonomy): domain Bacteria; kingdom Pseudomonadati; phylum Pseudomonadota; class Alphaproteobacteria; order Rhodospirillales; family Rhodospirillaceae; genus Elstera; species Elstera cyanobacteriorum. The sequence goes on from NZ_NOXS01000034.1 coordinate 255,749, forward strand.
CGGCTGGCAGACCCTGGTGAACGTCATCATTCCACTGTCGAAACCCGGCATCGTCATCGGGTCGATCTTCGTCATCACTATCGTCATGGGTGATTTCATCACCATCGGTGTGATGGGCGGCCAGCAGATCGCCTCCGCCGGTAAAATCATCGAAACCCGGCTGAATGCGCTGCAATTTCCCGCCGCCGCCGCCAATGCCGTTATCTTGCTGGGGGTGACCCTGCTGATCATCGCCGCGCTGTCGAAGCTCGTCGATGTGCGCAAGGAGCTGTAGAATGATCCGCGACCGGGGCAAGGCCTTCTATTTTCTGGCGATTTTCTTTGGCCTTTATGTGCTGTTCCTCTATGGGCCGATGATCGCCATTTTCGTGCTGTCCTTCCAAGGGCCAGACGGCGGGCTAACCTTCCCGATGAATGGCGTCTCGCTGTTTTGGTTCGAAAAGCTGTTTTCCGGTGGCGGCATTGTTGATATCGGCGCGGCTTTCACCCGCTCGCTGAAACTCGGGCTGGTGGTAATGCTGCTGACGGTGACGATTTCCGTCTCCGCTGGCTTGGCGTTCCGCAAGAAATTCCGGGGATCGGCGGCGCTTTTCTATATCGCGGTGGCCAGCCTGATTGTGCCGTCGATTATCACCTCGCTCGGCATCGCGCTGGAATTTCGGCTGATCGACGATCTTGTAAAAAACTATGGGCCGGATTGGTTGGCGGAAACCCATACGACCTTCATGGGGCTGTTTACCTCTGGCCTTGGCGCGCATCTCACCTGGACGCTGCCCTTCGGCCTGTTGATCATGTTCGCCATCTTCAACCGCTTCAATCCGGCCTATGAGGAAGCGGCGCGCGACCTGGGGGCGACGCCGTGGCAGACGTTCCGCCATGTGGTGCTGCCGATCATCCTGCCCTCCGTCATCGGCATCGGCCTGTTCGGCTTCACCCTGTCGTGGGACGAAATTGCCCGCTCCTCCCAAGCCATCGGCGAGGTGAATACCCTGCCTCTGGAACTGCAAAGCCTGACGACGACGGTGACCAAGCCGGATATTTACGCCCTGGGCACCGTCACCTCGGCGGTGTCCTTCCTCGTCATCTTTCTGGCGCTCGTCGCGATCCGCGCGCTGCAGAACCGTCAGGCCCGGCAGGGGTCGGACGCCGGATCGGGAATGCTCTAATGCGCCTGCATATCGTCAATCCGAATACCACCGCCTCGATGACGGCGAAGATCGCCGCCGCCGCCCGCGCCATCGCTGCGCCCGGAACGGCGGTGCAGGCCAGTCAGCCGCAAATGGGGCCGGTATCGATCGAAGGCTATTACGACGAAGCCTATGCCATTCCCGGCATGCTGCAACGGATCATCGAAGCGGAACGGGACGGGGCCGAGGCGCATATCATCGCTTGCTTCGACGATACCGGGCTCGATGCCGCCCGCCAGGCGGTGGCCGCCCCGGTGATCGGCATTGGCGAGGCGGCTTTCCACATGGCCAGTTTGATCGCCGGAAAATTCGCGGTGGTGACGACGCTCGATCTGTCGATCCCGGTCATCGAGCATAATCTGATCCGCTACGGCCTGGCGTCCCGCTGCGCCAGGGTGCGGGCAGGTGGGTTTGAGGTGCTGGCGCTGGAAGACCCCGGGTCGGACGCGCGCCATCGGCTGTCGGCGGAGATTGAGGCGGCGAAGCAGGGGGACCGGGCGGATGCCATTGTCCTTGGCTGTGCGGGCATGGCCGATCTTGCCGCCGATCTCACGCAGCAGCATGGGGTGCCGGTGATCGACGGGGTGGCCGCTGCTGTGACCTTGGCCGAAGGGTTGGTGCGGCTGGGGGTGAAAACGTCGAAACGTGGCGGTTACGCGCCGCCCCGGCTGAAGCCCTATGCCGGGATTTTTTCAGGATTCGCGGTCGGCGGGGCCTAGGGAAAACCCCGCCTGCGCGCCAACCAGCGCCGCCCCGAACACCCCGGACGCCGCCCCCAACTGCGCTGGGACGATCCGGGTTGCCAGCGGCGCGGCCATCGCTTGCCGGGCAACGGCGGCAATCCCATCGCTGAACAGGCGTTTCACCTCCGACACACCGCCGCCGATAACGATGACCTCGGGATCATAGATATTGATCAAACTGCCGATGGTTTGGCCGAAGGCAGCGATGAGTTCTTGCATCACCATTTCGGCATCAGAATCGCCGTGCTCAGCCTCGCGCGCAATATCCCAGAGTGGTAGCGGCAGACCGGATAAATCTTCGTAGCGGCGTTCCAGCGCGGTGCCAGAAAGATATTGTTCGACGCAGCCGGTGCGCCCGCAGTAGCAAGCCCGCCCGTCGCGGTCGAGGGTGAAATGGCCGATCTCCCCAGCAATCCCGTGGCGCCCGCTGTGCAAGCGGCCCTCGATCACCCAGCCGCCGCCAACCCCCGTGCCGATGGTCACGCCCAAAACGGTTCGGGCACCGCGCCCCGCGCCAAAATGGGCTTCCGAGAGGGCGAAGGCCTGGGCATCATTGACAACAGCCACCGGCTGGCCGGTCCGTTCCGATAGCGCCTGCGGCAGTGGGATGCCGTCGAGCCAGGGCATGACGCAGTTTCGAACCATGCCGCTGGTGGGATCGATAGAGCCGGGCAGGCCGAGGCCGATGGTCAGCCTGTCACCCGCTTCCTGTTGCGTTTCCAGAATCCGGTCGGCCAATTGGCGGATCAACGCCTCCGGCCCGCCGGTGGTTTGGGTGGCCTCGCGTTTGCGCCACAGCGGATGATCGATGGCGGCGCCGGACAGCGCGCTTTCGATTTTTGTGCCGCCGAGATCTATGCCCAAATGCAACATGCGTTAGCCCCGCATCGCCTGCCCGCTGGCAGCATCGAAAACGTGCACCCGGCCCGGCAGTGGGGCGAGCGGCAGATGATCCCCGACCTTGGGCAGGGCGGGGACATCGCGCGCATTGACCTTCATCACCAGTTCAACCCCGTCGCGGTCCAGGGTTAGGATCGACTCGGACCCCAGCGGTTCGACCAGAACCACGCGCGATGGTAGGCCGCCCTCGGCAATGATCAGATCATCGGGGCGGATCCCCAGGACGACCGCCTGACCTTCCGCCGCGCCGGGGGCGGGGGCCGAAAACCCGAAGGCTTGGGCGTGCCCCTTTACCACCCGGCCCGGCCCTTGGTTCATCGCCGGGGCGCCGATAAAGCCCGCCACGAACAGATTGGCCGGGCGCTCATAGACCTCCATCGGGGTGCCTACTTGCTCGATCCGCCCGTCTTTCATAATGACGATACGGTCGGCCAGGGTCATGGCCTCCACCTGATCGTGGGTGACGTAAATCACCGTCGTCTGCACCGTCTGGTGCAGCTTTTTGATTTCGGAGCGCATGGTATTGCGCAGCTTGGCATCGAGATTGGACAGCGGCTCGTCGAATAAAAATACCTGCGGGCGGCGGACCATCGCACGCCCCATCGCCACTCGTTGCCGCTGCCCGCCAGACAGTTCGCCGGGTTTGCGCTCCAAAAGCGCGTCCAGCCCCAGGATGGCGGCGGCCTCTTCGACGCGGGCTTTCACCTCGGCTTTGGGTGCCCCCGCGACTTCCAGTCCAAACCCCATATTCTGCCGCACGCTCATATGCGGATAGAGGGCGTAGTTCTGAAAAACCATCGCGATATTGCGGTTCTTCGGCGCGACGTTATTCACGATCCGGCCCCCGATGGAAACCGTGCCCGCGCTAATATCCTCCAGCCCGGCGATCATCCGCAGGGTCGTCGATTTCCCGCAGCCGGACGGGCCGACCAGCACGATAAATTCCTTATCGGCAATCGATAGATCGATGCCATGCACGGTGGTCACGCCGCCATAGCGCTTGACCAACCCCGCGAGATCGACGGCGGCCATTATGCCGCCTCCGCAATCAGGGCGGCGACGGCGGCGGCCAGACGCTCGGCGGCGGCGGCTTCCCGATCCGTTGCCACCCGATGGCGGGCCGAAAGCTCGGTCAGCCGGGCGCTGTAAACATCCAGGGCAGCGGCGAGGGCGGCTTTCCCCGGCCCGCCCGGCAAAGTGCGTACTTCGATGAAATGCTCTGGCGTTGCCAGAGCTTGAATTTCCGCCAGCGGCAGCCGGGGCGGGCGACCCGCCACCTCGGCAAACAGCCGGCTAAAATCCTCCGGCGGGAGGGCGCTGGCCGGAACGCCGCGATCCACGAGATGGCGGGATAGTTTGCTTGCCACCTCATGCCCCTGGCGGAACGACAGACCTTCGAGCCGCACCAGCGAATCGGCGACTTCGGTCATAACCAAGCAGGCCTCGTCGATATGGCGGCGGACCTTATCCTCATTGATCCGCACCGCCGCAATAAAATCGGCGAACAGCGGCAGGATGCGGTCGGCCACGGCAAAGGCGCCATAGCCTGCGGCCTGGGTCGGCCCTTCCGCGTCGTTCATATCGGTGAACGGCGTATTATGTAGGGTCAGCAGCACCGTATCGCAGTGCCCGGCGCCGTGCGACAATTGCAAGCGCATATGTTCGATGGGGACCGGGTTGCGCTTCTGCGGCATGATCGAACTGATCTGCACAAAGGCGTTCGGTACATAGAGATGCCCGACCTCGAACCCGGACCAAAGGTTCATATCTTGAATAAAGCGCCCAAGATTGAGGAACAGGCCCTTTAAGGCGCTATAGACGCTCATAAGATAGTCGGCGGCAGCGATGCAGCCGTAGGAATTGAGCTGAAGGCTGGAAAAGCCCAAAAGATCGGCCATGCGTTCCCGGTTCAGCGGGAAGCCAGTGGTGGTGATCGCTGCCGCGCCCATCGAGCAGAGATCGGCATCGTCCCGGGCGTTTAACAGCCGGTTGAGGTCGCGCAACAGCACTTCGGCCAGGGCCGCGAGATAATGACCGAAGCGGGTCGGTTGCGCCGGCTGACCATGGGTATAGGCGACGACCAGGGTTTCCTTCTCCCGCTCCGCCACGCTCAACAGCGTGCGGATGACACCGGAGAGATGGGCGATGGTTCGGTCCAGGCGCCCCTTCAGCACCATTTTGAACTGGGTCACGTCGATATCATTGCGGCTGCGCCCGGTATGCAAGCGCCCGCCTAAGTCCCGCCCAACGCGCTGGCATAAAGCGTCTTCAACGACGAAAAACAGGTCTTCGAACTGCCCGGTATAGGTCTGGGCAGGAAGATCGATGGTCGCATCGATGGCGTCCAGCGCCGCCAGAATGCGCCCGGCTTCGCCGCGGCTTAGGATGCCTTGTTCGGCCAGCATTACCCCATGCGCCCGATTAATGCGCTGGAGCGGTTGATAGTAATGGGCCTTCGCCTCGTCAAACAGCGGGGACAGAACGGCGCCCTTATAGCTTTCGGCGGGGAAGCGGGACGTATCGGCATGGGGCATGATGGCTTAACTCTTCAAACCGGACAGGGTGATGCCCTTGATGATGTGACGTTGGAACAGCAGGAACGCGACCAGGGTGGGGAAGGAGGCAATCGCCGCCCCCGCCATGATCATTTCCCATTCCGCCTGATGTTCGCCGCTAAAGAAGGCCATCCCGACCGGCAGCGTATAGAGATCGCGCGAGTTGGTGATGATCAGCGGCCATAAAAACGCAGCCCAATTTCCAAGAAAAATGAAAATCGCCAGCGCCGCCAAAGCGGGTTTGACCAGCGGCAGGGCGATCCGGCGAAAAATCGCAAACTCCCCCAGGCCGTCGATCCGGGCAGCGTCCAGCAGTTCATCCGGGACGGTTTCGAAGAATTGCTTCATCAAAAACGTGCCGAACCCCGTCATCATGCCCGGGAACATGATGCCCCAGTAGCTATCGAGCCAACCGAAACTCTTGGCCATTACATACCAAGGGATGACCAGCATTTCGGTGGGGATCATCAGGGTCGAAAGGATCAGGATGAAGACCAGCTTCTGCCCACGGAACCGGTATTTCGCCAGGGTGTAACCGACGAGACTATCGAAGAACAGCACGCTTGCCGTGGTTGCCAGGGCCACGATCATACTATTGGCAAACCAGAGCGGAAACCGGCCTTCGCTGAGGATTTTGATATAGTTTCCCAGCGTCGGATTGGCGGGGATCAGCGACAGATCATAGGCATCGGCACTGAACTTGAGCGAGGTGGAGAGCATCAGCCAAATCGGCAGAATGCACAGAATCCCCCCCGCCAGCAGCGCCAGCGCCATCATCCCCTGGCCCAGGCGGCGCGACATCATGGTTTTTTCCCCAGAAGTTTCATCTGGATCAGGGTGATCAGCATCAGGATGGCAAAAAGCACGACCGTTGCGGCGGAGGCGTAGCCCATATCGAACTTGTGAAACGCCGTCTGATAGATATGCAGCACGATTGGTTTCGTCGAATTGACCGGCCCGCCCAGGCCATCCTGGGTCATATTGTAGACCTGATCGAAAATGCGCAGCAGATGAATGGTGTTGATGATGGCGAGAAACAGGATCGTCGGCTTCAGCAGCGGCAGGGTAATGCGGCGCAGGATTTGCCAATTGCTGGCGCCGTCGATGCGCGCGGCTTCGTAATAGGTCTCGGGAATAGCCTTCAGCCCCGCTAAAAAGATCACGACATTAAAGCCCAGCCCGGCCCAAACGACCGGCGCGGTAATCGCCGGGATCGCTTGGGTGGTCGAGGTCAAAAAGCGCTGCGGATCGCCGCCGAGATCGGTGATCAGATTGTTGAACAGTCCGATGGGGGGCGGCTGATATAGCCAGCGCCAAACCCAGGCCATCGCCACGGTCGAAGCGATATGCGGTAGGAAGTAGAGCGCCCGCAAGAAGCCCTGACCGAAGGAGACTTTATCGAGGAAATAGGCGATCAAAAAACTCAACGCCAGCCCGACCGGCAGCCCGATGCCGACATATTCGAACGTATTGCCCATCACTTTCCAAAACAGCGGGTCTTTCATCAGCCGCTCGTAATTGGCGAGACCGACGAACTGTTTGGTGGGGGAGACGATGTTCCACCGGGTCAGAGACAGATAAAAACTCTCCAGCGCCGGATAAAAGCGGATAACGGTATAAAAGACCGCCGGGACGGCCAGGAACAGATAGGCCGTCATCGCCTGGCGCTGGCGGATGGTCAGATGCTCGGTCGAAAAGCGCATCGGATTTTAGCTCCGGCAGGGCAGGCGATAACGGCCTTGCGCGTGACAGGACAGGTGAAACGGCGGGTCTATTTTCCGTAGAATTCGTCCAGCAATTGCTGTTCGCGCTCGGCCATCGCCTTCACGGCGTCCTTGCCGCTGCGCCCGGCGGAGACGGCTTCGTCCACCGCATCCAGCATCACTTGCCGCTGCCCGCTTTCGTCGATGAAATAGGTGGCATGGGCATAGTCGAGGCCCTTGATGAACGGGCCATAGAGCGGATGGTTCAAATTCTCCGGCGTCAGCGCTACCGACTTCCGCGCCGGAAGCTCGCCGACCTTTGCCAGCCAGACCTTCATTGTCTTTTCAGAGGTGATGTATTTGAGGAATTTGACCGAGGCCTCCAGCTTCGCGCCCTTGGTGCTGCTGGTGATGCCATGCGCCCAGAAGGAGGCGAAATTCGATTTTACCCCATTATGCGCGGGCAGCTCTGCCACGCCATAATTCAACCCTGCCTGGGCATTCAACGCCGCAAGGCGGAAGGAGCCGTCGATATTCATCGCCGCTTTGCCGGAGCGGAAGGCGGTCACATCGTCCGTCATGAAGCCCGGGAAACCGACCTTATGCTTCGTGATGAGATCGAGATACCATTGGAAGGCTTCCGCCCCCGCAGGCGTATTATAGGCAACCTTCTTATTGTCTGGCGAATAGGGCGTCACGCCCCATTGGCGGAATAGAACCTCGCGAATGAAGTGCTGTCCCTGACCGGCAGGATGCACCGCCGACCCGGCCACGACAATATTCCCCTTGCCGTCGCGCTCGGTCATTTTCAGGCTATAGTCGAGATAGTCCTGCAAGGTTGCGGGCGGTTTGGCCGGGTCGAGACCGGCTTTGGTAAACAGGTCTTTATTATAGAATAGCGCCAACGACCGCACGGCGGTCGGCAGGGCATAATATTTGCCGTCGACTTTGGCAGCTTTCACCAAATCGAAGAAATCTTTCTCCACCTCGGCCGCCGGAAACTCTTTTTCCGGCAGCGGCTGCAAATAACCGCCCTTTAGATATTGCGGTAGCCAGCCGTAGAAAAGATTGATGACATCGGGACCAACCCCCGCCGGGACCGAGCTTGCGACCTTGGTGCCGTAATTGGCATAGGGGAAGGTTTCGTGCTTGACCTTAATGCCGGGGTTTTCTTTTTCGAACTCGGCGATCAGCTCGTTAACAACCGCCTCCTTCTCCTTCAGAAAATACTGCCAATAGGTGATTTCGACGGTCTGGGCGGCGGCCCCGGCGGACCAAACCAACCCGGCCACCCCCGCCAGAAGCCCCATTATCCGCGTGTTCCGCTGAACCATATCCCTCTCCCCGCTGAAGCCTTGCGCCCGACAGCCCCGATGACCGGCGGTGCGTCCCATCTGGTGGGCGGGTTTTGCTGATCCGACTGGCCCGCCGCATTAATTCAATTCACTTGATTTGAAGAAAGAAAGCGGCTTTTGTAAAGGGAGAATCGTAAGGATCGATCAGACAATCGGTGAAACTGCCGGGAGCCGACGATGATAGCCCCCTCTGGCGGCACCAATCTCGATTATGCACGCTCGTTCAATCGTAAAGTGGTGATCGAAGCCGTGCGGCTGAAAGGGCCGGTCAGCCGGGCAGAACTGACGCGGCTGACGCATCTTTCCGCCCAGACCGTTTCCAACATTGTCGCCGAACTGCTGGAGGCGGGGTTGCTGCGGGAGGAGGGGCGCCGCCAAGCCAAGCGCGGCCAACCGGCGATTGACTTGGTCCTGAACCCGGACGGCGCCGCCACCATCGGTTTGACGGTCGAACAGAGCCAGCTTACGGCCATCTTGGTCAATCTGGTCGGCGAAACCCGGGCGCGGCGCACGCTGCGGTTGGATCGGGCCAGCCCGGCAGACGTTCTTCCGAAAGCTGCCGCCTTGGTGGCCGAGCTGCGCGACATTATCGGGTCGACGCCCCTTTGGGGGGTAGGCATCGCCATGCCGGGGCCGTTCGCCGTCGATGGCGCCGATTTTTCCAGCCCGATGACTCTGCCCGACTGGGGCGGGGTCGATATTATCGGGGCGTTTACCCAGCTTCTCGACTTGCCGGTAGAGTTGGAACGCGATGCCGCCGCGGCGGCGCGCGCCGAGTATCTGTATGGCGCGGCGCGGGAGATGCAGCAGTTCTTCTATTTGCATTTCGGCGTCGGTCTGGGCGGGGCCTATGCGCGGTCGGGGCATCCACTGCGGGGGGTGCGGGGGAACGCAGGGGAAATCGGCTTGATCCCAGCGCGCGATGGCCGCCCTTTGGAAGATCATGTGTCGCGCTTGGCGCTCGAACGGGCGGTGGCCGCCGCCGGGGCCGATCCCGCCAGCCTTGCCGATCCATCGGCCCCCGCGACTGCCGCGTGGATCGCTGGCGCCGTGCCCGACCTGCGGCGGGCGATTTGCATTCTCGAAAATCTGTTTGATCCGCAGTCCATCGTCCTGGGTGGGAATTTGCCGCCCTCAGTTCTAAGCGCGCTGATCGCTGCCCTGCATCCCCTTGATCCCAGTATCGCCGACACGCACGACCGGCGTTTCCCTCGGGTAACCGCCGCTGCACTTGGGCCGGATGGTCAGGCCCAAGGCGCGGCAGCCCTGCCCGTGTTCGAAACCCTATCCCCCCAACCCGCCAGCCTGCGCAAATCCGGGTCCGATGACCCGGGGTTGCCGCTGTCCGACCGCTGAGGTTGCTATGCCCGACCGCCGTTTAGATCACGCTGCCGCGCATCCGCGCTTGCTTCGAATCGGGCGGGTGTTTACCCGCTTGGGGTCTTCCGTGCGTATCCTGATCGCCGGGGCGCACCCCGATGATGAACCCAGCAGTCTGATCGCGCGCTGGTCCTTAGGCGATGGGCACCGGGTGCATTATGTTTGTGTGACGCGCGGGCAGGGGGGACAGAATAGCATCGGCCCCGAAACCGGCGCCGCGCTTGGGGTGCTGCGCGCGGCGGAAATGGCGGTTGCCGCCGACCGGTTGGGCATGACCTATGCGCTGCTCGATACCGGGGCGGCCGACGACCCGCTTGCCGATTTCGGCTTCAGCAAATCTGCCGACGACACGCTGCGCCGCTGGGGCGCGGAGGTGGTTTTGCGGCGGCTGGTGCGCGAAATCCGCAGCTTCCGCCCGGATGTGGTGCTGCCGTGCTTTCTCGATGTTCCCGGCCAGCACGGCCACCATCGCGCGATGACCCGAACCCTGCTGCGGGCGTGGGAGGTGGCAGCCGATCCGACTTTCGCCCCCGACCTTGGCCCCGCCTGGGCGATCAGCAAACTCTATCTGCCCGCCTGGAGCGGCGCGGGGGAGAGCTATGACGATGCCGAACCGCCGCCCCCGGCAACGACGCTGATCGATCTGTCGGGCCAGGATCCGCTGACGGGCATGAGTTGGGATCAGTTGGGCGAATGGTCGCGCGCCGCCCATGCCAGCCAGGGCATGGGGGTATGGCCGCCATCGGATCGCCCCCGCCATCGTCCATTGCATTTGCTGGCGTCCCGCGTCGGCGAAACCGGGCCGGAACGGGGGATTACCGATCATCTTCCAGCAAGCCTCGCGGCGTGCGACGATCCGGCGTTGGCGCAATTGGCGGCAGCCGTTGGCCTGTTGCGCAATCAATTCCCCCATGACGACCGGATGCGCGGTGCCTTGGCGCAGGTGCGCGGCTTGCTGGCCGGGATTGGCGAGAAAGCGCCGCCGCTTGCCGCGCGTCTCGACGCCTTGCGCAACGATCTCGCCGCCTTGGATGCGCTGCTGGAAGACGGTCTTTCTCTGCCGCCCCCGCCCACCAAACCCTCCCCCCACTCGGCGTGGCTGACGCGCCTGCCCGCAGGGGCCTATTATAATCTGGCCGCACCGCATCCGCTGACGCTGCCGATCTCGACGAATGGTCCCTGTCCGCAGGCGATCCTACCGCCCGGCTGGCAGGTGGAATGGTCGGCGGGTCAGCGGCCCGGCGATTGGCGACTAACCCTTCAGCCCACCACCGAGGTAACGGACGGCACGATCGAGATTGCGTTTGAATTTGCCGATGGTCCCGCCGTCCTGCGCTACGCCAGCCATTATCCGCACGTTGGCCCCATTCAGCAGGATTTCCCGGCGCGGCTAAGGGTTGCCGTGGTGCGCGTCGCCCTTCCCCAGAAGCGCCGACTTGTGGTGCTGGAGGGGGAGCGGGCCGACCTCGGCCTTTGCCTTCAGCAGTTGGGGTTCACGGTAACGGGCATCGAGGGGCTGGCAAGCGCCGACGCGATCCTCCTCGGGCCGATGGGCTGGCGGCGCTGCCCGGAGGCTCTGGCTCGTCGGGCAGAGATTTTCGACGCGGTGGCGCGCGGGGCGCGGTTAGTTACCCTCTATCATCGCCCGATGGATCATTGGGGGCCCGATGCCGCCGTGCGTCCCTTGACCATCGGCACCCCCTCGCTGCGGTTCCGGGCCTGCGAGCCAGACGGCCCGGTGACGGTGCTCGAGCCGACCCATCCCCTTCTCACCCATCCCAACCCGCTTTCGCCCGCCGATTGGCAGGGCTGGGTGCGCGAACGCGGGCTGTATTTTGCCCAAGGCTGGCACTCCGGGGATTGGCGCCCCCTGTTGGCGGTGCAGGATCGGGGGGAGGAGCCTTTGGTGGGCAGCCTGCTGGTCGCCGATCACGGCGCAGGGCAGCAGGTCCATTGCGCCCTCGCGCTTCATCATCAGCTCCCCGCTCTGGTCCCTGGGGCCGCCCGGCTGCTGGTCAATCTTCTGTCTACCGAGGGGTTTTCGGGTTAGGGCCGAACCGCGTAGGTTGTAGTTGCGATTGACTCTCATTTTCTATAGGGTCGCCGCAGTTTTAATGGTACGCGAGCCGCCGCCAGCGTTTTAGTTCCCTGTCTGGAGACTGAAATGCAGAAAGCATTCCCGGCCCCGCGCCTGTCCCGCCGCCTGGCTTTGGCGGCTACCGCCCTTAGTACCCTGGCCCCGGTCGCCTTGGCCCAAACCGCCCCGCCCGCTGCGACGCAAGCCGCGCCAGTTCTGCTGCCGCCCGTGACCATCGAAGGCGAAAAGACCGCGTTTAGCCCGGTCGAAGGCTATCGCGCCCGCCGCAGCATTACCGGGGCGAAAGGCGATTCGTTGATCAGCGATACGCCCGCCAGCGTGCAGGTGGTGCCGCATCAGGTGCTGGAAGACCAGAATGCGACGCGGGCCAGCGACGCGCTGAAAAACGTCTCCGGTATCACCTCCGCCACCGGGTCGTACCGCTATTTCAACGATTTCACGATTCGCGGCTTTTTGCTGAACGGGAATAATTACTTTCGCGATGGGTTGCGCGATGACAGCTTCAGCCAGTCGCAAAGCCTGTATGGCGTGGAGCGCGTTGAGGTGCTGAAAGGCCCGGCGTCCTTGCTCTATGGCGCCTCGCAGCCCGGCGGGTCGTTGAACTTTATCTCGAAACTGCCGACTGCCACCCCGTCCTATCAGGCGGAGGTCGGATATGGGACCGACAATCACTGGTTGGGGATGTTCGACGCCAGCGGCCCGGTAACGCAGGATAAATCGATCCGCTACCGGCTGATTGCGGCGATGGATCAGACTGATCGTTTCGTCGATAATATGGACAGCACCCGCCGCTACCTGAACGGCACGGTGCAGTTCGGCGCCGACCGCGACACCACCTTTACCCTTCAGGGCGAATATCGCGAGGGGTCGGAGCCGAATTTCTACGGTGTGCCCGCCTATGGCACGGTCGATACCAGCCGGATCAAACTGCCGCGCAGCCGCAGCTTCCAGGAACCTAGCGATTCGCGCGATTATTTCGTCGTTTCGCTGACCGGTACCCTTGATCATCGCTTTAACGATACGTGGTCCTCGCGCACGCAAGTGCGCGGCACGATCCATGAGTATGAATATAGCGGCTATATCCCCGCCAGCCTGAACGCCACCCGCACGGCGGTGAACCGCAATTACACCCTGGGGAAACAGGAACCCTATTCCTATAATTTCGACAGCAATCTGACCGGGAAATTCGATATCGGCTCGATGTCGAATACCCTGATCGTCGGCATTCAGTCGGATTATTCGACCAATAAGGTCGAAACCTGGCGTCAGGCCGGGACGCTGCCCGCCATTTCACTGACCAATCCGGTCTATGGCACGCGCCCGGCGGCGCTGGCGCTGCAGAATAACTACCGTGGCCGCAGCTTCAGTAAGAGCCTCTACGCTCAGAATCAGCTCGAACTGACGCCGGAAGTGCAGATCATCGTCGGCGCGCGGCTGGATAATGTGACTCAGGATCTGATCGATGCGACCAGTAACCGGACCCTGACGCGCGACGATACCGAACTGACCAGCCGTGTCGGCGCGATTTATAAACCGACGAGCAAACTGTCCTTCTATACCGCCTATTCGCAATCCTACCTGCCGAACTCCCCCTCCACGATTGACCGGAATGGCAATAATTTCGGGCCGGAGTCGGGCACGCAGGTGGAAGCCGGGGTGCGCTATGATCTGCTGCCGGGTCTCAGCGCCTCTGCCGCCATTTTCCAGATCGATCGGCAAGACGCGCTGGCGACCGATCCGCTGAACGCCACCCGCGCCGTGCAGGTCGGGGAACAGCGCTCGCGCGGCCTCGAAATCGACGTGGCGGGTGAAATCACCAAAGGCTGGAACGTGATCGGCACGTACACCTATACCAAGGCCGAAATTCGCAAAGATACGGTCTATGCCGCCGGGAACGAAATGCCGAACGTCGCCAAGCATGGCGCCCGCCTGTGGTCGGTCTATGATTACGCGCTCGATGATCGGTCGGGCGTTGGTATTGGCGCGGGGGTGAATTGGGTCGGGTCGCGCCAAGGCGACCTTGGCAATACCTTCAAACTCGCCAGCTACGCGCTGGTCGATGGGCTGCTGTATTACCGTTACGACGGGATGAAAGTATCCCTTAACGCCACCAATCTGCTGGATGAGGAGTATATCGAAGGCTCCACCTCCGCCGTGCGCGTCTATCAGGGCGAACCGCGTCAGGTGATGCTGCGCCTCTCCTCGAAGTTCTAAACTGTGCCGAGAAACCCTCTCCGTGCCCTGATCCGGGCAGGAGGGGGTTTTTGCGTTTTAGGAGATGATCCAATGACCCGATGGCTGCTGCGGCTTCTGACGACCCTGGGAGTATTGATTGGCCCGAACGCCGTCGCCGCCCCGCAGCGGGTGGTGACGTTGGAGTTTATCGCGACGGAAGCCGTGCTGGCGCTCGGGCTGACCCCTGTTGGCGCCGCCGATGCGGCGGGCTATCGCAGTTGGGTTGCCCGCCCCGCGTTGCCTGCATCGGTGCCCGATGTCGGCACGCGGCAGGAACCCAGCCTAGAGACGATCGCCACCCTGGCCCCGGATTTCATCCTCGGCCCGGCCCTGCGGCTAAAACCGGTCGAAGCGCGCCTCACCGCCCTGGCGCCGACGCTACTGCTCGACGGCTATCCGAAGGATGTCAACGCCAGCCAGCTCGATTTTATGCTCGCGGAGTTTCGCAAGATCGGCAGCGCTTTAGGCCGTTCGGCTGAGGCGGAAACACTGATCGCGACCCTCACCGCCCGGCTTGCGGCGCGCAAAGCGCAGCTCGCTGCCGCCGGGAAGGCGGGGGCGGTCGTCGTCGCGCAATATCTGCCGGGTACCCCGCGCCTGCGGGTGTTCACCCGCAATGGCCAGGTCGGCGGCGTGATTGCGGCACTCGGGCTGACCAACGGCTGGACCGCGCCGAACGATGTCTATGGGTTTTCTACTGTGACGGCGGAGGCGCTGGCGGGGTTAAGCGCCGAGACCACCGTGATGGTCATCGCACCGACGGGGGACGCCGGATGGCAGGCGCTGCGCAGCGGGCCGCTGTGGCAGGCGCTACCCCCCATCCGCGCCGGGCGGGAACGGTCCCTCGATCCGCGTACCTGGACTTTCGGCGGTCCCGTTTCCGCCCAGACCCTCGGCGATCAGATCAGTGACGCCCTGCTGAACTAGCCAACCAGTCTGCCACCGTCAGTTTCGGGCAGGTCGAGCACAAGGGTTTGCCCGGAATAAGGTCGCGGATGCAGCAGATGCGGCGTTGGCGCACGGTTTCCGGCAAATCCGGGTGGCCGGGGGTGATCCAGCGGATGTGATCGAAAAGCGGATTGGCGCTGCCGTCCACCCGCTCCGGGGTCTCCAGCAAATCCCGCCGCAGACCCACCGCGACCGGGGAGAGCTGTGCGAGACGCTCCAAGGTCGCGGTCAGCAGATTGGCAGCATTAGACCAGATTACGCGCGGGGCGATGCCGCTGGCCGCCTTCAACCCCTCGGCCAGGGCGGACAGATGGGCATAAAGGCCCGCGATTGCCTCCGGCCCGCTGACGGCGCGGCGCACGACGAGGGCGGAAAAATCGGCGCGCAGGGCGCAGGTGCTTGGCGTTAGATCGAGCGGCAGGCCGCCGACCGCCGCGATCATTGGCGCTGGGATGATGCCGCGCAGATAAGTCTTCGACCACAGCGAGGCGATGGCACGCCGGTCGCTCCCTTCGGGATACTCCGTCGCCGCGCGGTCCAGCGCATGCGCTAAACCCTCCCGCGTTAACAGGGCGGCGATGGGGAGATCGTCCGGGCGGGGCGCGGTCGTCAGGGCGGCGCCATACGGGGCGAGCGGGCCGGGAAAGAGGGCGGGCAGCCGGGTGAGGTCGCTCATGCCGAGGCTCCCGACCGCCGCAGCAGCCACAGGAAGTAGGGCGCCCCCGCCAGCGCGGTCATCAACCCAGCGGGGATTTCGCGCGGGGCCAGCAGGCTGCGCCCAGCCAGATCGGCGATGGCCAACAGCAGCGCCCCGAGGAGAGCCGCCGTGATCACCTGCGCTCGTCCGCGCCGTGCCCCCAACAGCCGCGCGGCATGGGGGGCGATAAGGCCGATGAAGCCGATGGCGCCGACGCAGGCGACCGACGCGGCTGAGGCGGCGACGGCCAGAATCAGCAGTCCCGCCCGCGCCCGCCCAACGGCAAGGCCAAGCCCCTGGGCTGTCTCGCGACCAAGCGCAAGGAGGTCGATCCGCGCGGCCAGCAGCACGGCAAGTGGCAGCAGCACCAGCAGCCAACCGCCGAGGGCCGCTGCCTCCTGCCAACTGCGCCCGTAGGTACTTCCGGCGAGCCAGGTCAGCGCTTGGCCGAGTTGCAGCCGCGCGTCGAGAATCAATAGCCGCGCAACCGCCCCCGCCAGCATGCCGACGATAAGCCCGAGCAGCGCCAACCGCGCCGGGCTCAAACCGGTTTTCGCCCCGCCTGCTAAGACCAGCAGCAGGGCAAGGAAGCCGCCCGCGAAAGCCGCCACCTGCATGCCAATCAGCCCGGCGTCCGGCCACAACAGCAGCAGGGCCAGTGCCGCGACCGAGGCACCGGGGCCGACGCCCAGTAGTTCCGGCCCCGCCAGCGGATTACGGATCACCCCTTGCAGCAGGGCGCCGCTGATCCCGAGCAAGGCCCCAGCGGCGAGCGCCGTGACCGTGCGCGCGGCGGCGAGGTCGAGATAGAGCGCGCGCGGCAGGCGGGAGGTTGCGGCGTGCCACGCCACACCGCCCGCTAGCAGCAGGGCCAACAGCAACAGGCCTTCGCCGCGAAAGCGCCCGGTCGCGGTGGATGTTTCGCTGCGGGCGGGACGATCCAGCCGGGGTTGACGGCGGACGAGCAGATAGAGCAGCGGTGCGCCGAGCAGCGTTACCGCGACCCCCGCCGGAACGGGGAGGGAGCCGGTACTGAGCGCCCCCGCCACGCCGTCCGCCGCCACCAATAACCCGGCCCCCCACAGCGCCGATAACGGCAGCAGGGCGTAATGACCGCGCACCCCCGCCAACCGCAGGCCGTTTGGCACCAAGGTTCCGATCAGTCCGATGGGTCCGGCCAAACAGACGGCCCCCGCCGCCAACACGGTTGCCAGCAGCGCCGCCGCCGCCTCGATCCGGCGCACGCGCAGCCCAAGCCCCTGGGCGGTATCGCGTCCCAGGCCCAAAAGGTCGAGCGGCCCCGCGAGCAGCAGCAGCCCGAGCAGCGCCGCGCCGATCCACGGGGCAAGCGTTAGCCCGGCGTCCCACCCAACCTGAACCAGCGACCCGGTGATCCAGAGCGCGAGGCCCGCCGTCCGTTCTTCACCCGCCAGCATCGCCGCAATTGCCGCCGCGCCCGCCGCCAATGAGACGGCAACCCCGGCGAGCAGCAAGCGCAGCGGCGGCGCCGTCAACCCCCCGGCGACTGCGATGGTCAAGAGCACCGCCCCGCCCGCGCCGAGGATCGCAATTCCGAAAATCGGGATCGGCAGGGCGGGAAAGAGTAACAGCGCCAAGGCAAGCGCCAGATGCGCCCCCGCCGTCGCGCCCAGAAGGTCGGGCGCGGCCAACGGATTGCGCATCACCGCCTGTAAGGCCGTTCCCGCCATGCCGAGGCAGGCGCCGACCAGGACACCGGCGGCCAGACGTGGGCCGTGGTGGAACAGCAGAACGACCCCGGCCATCGGGGCCAAATCCTCCCCCTTGATCAAGGCCTTCAGAACCAAAAGACTATCGGCGGGGGCATGGCCGAGAAGGGCGAGCGCCAAAAACCCGACCCCACCAAGCGCGAACGGCCAAGCCTTCATCCTGCGGCCCCCGGCAGGTCGGCGGGCAGGCACAGCAAGGCCCCGGACAGCGGATGCCGGGCGAGAACCACGTCGAGGTCGAAAACCTGCTTCAGGCATTCGGGGGTGAGCACGCTTTCCGGCGGCCCATCGGCCACCACCGTGCCATCGCGCAACAGCACCAAGGCATCGCTATAGGCGGCGGCCTGATTGAGATCGTGCAGCACCCAGATCACGGTCAACCCTTCTTCGCGGTTCAATCGGCGGATCAGGGTCAGCACATCGTGCTGGTGGCGGATATCGAGGTAGGTCGTCGGCTCGTCGAGCAGCAGAATGCCGGTGCGCTGGGCCAAGGTCATGGCGATCCAGGCGCGCTGCCGCTCCCCGCCCGATAGCAGGGCGACGGGCCGGTCGGCGAGCGGATGCAGAAGGGTTTTTTCGAGCGCCCAATCGACCGCCTGCCGATCTTCCGGCCCTGGACGGCGTAGCAGCCCGAGGTGCGGATGGCGTCCGAAACCGACCAATTCGCGCACGGTGATCCCGGCCGGAACCTCTGGCGTCTGCGGCAGGATTGCGAGGCGGCGGGCCAAGTCGCGCGGCGGCAGGTCGGCGGTGGGGCGATCATTCACCAGCACGCGCCCGCCTGTCACGGGGGCCAAACCGCAGAGAGCGCGCAGCAGGCTACTTTTACCCGAACCATTGGGACCGCAGAGGGCGGTGACCGCTCCTCGGCGGAAGGCGACGGAAACTTGGTGCAAAACCGGGCGCCCGCCGTAGTGCAGATCTAACTGCTCAGCGGCGAGGGCGATGGGGGATAAGCCCATATCGGAACGAACCTTTCAGGAGGCTAGCGGGTAAGGCTGGCATAGGATGAGGGGCTAAATTGCAAGTTTTAGATCACGCCCGGCATCCCCCGCCGTTTCCCAGCGCAGCAGCGAGACGTCGCCGTCCACCGCATAGACCGTTCGCCCCATCAGCGCATTGACGATGCGGGCTGACCGCCACGCCATTAGGCTAAGCTGCGGGTCGGCGATCCCGAGGGTCTGGCGCCCGACGTTCTGGGCGAAGATGCGCCGGTCGTCCGGTCCATCCCAGGTAACGCAATAGTCGCGGCCCATCACGAAGCGGCGGTCGTCGTCGAGCGATAGGCGCGGGCGTAGCGGATCGAGACAGGCGGGCAGGGCGATACGATAGCCGGTGGCAAGGATCAACACCGCACCGTCGATGGTTTCGATGCCGCCGTCGAACCCATTGCGCAGGGTCAAGCGATAGGCCCCCGATCCGCCATCGAGGGCAATGGCGTCGCGGTAGGGCAGCAGCGCCGCGAAATCCCGGCGGCGGTCGAGGTAGGTAATTTCATAGAGCCGCTGATAGAGCGCGCGCAGCGTCGCGTGGGAAATCCCGTCGCTCGCCAGTTTTTGGCTGGCGAGGATGCGTTCCTTGCGCTGCGGCGGCTGGGCCAGGAACGCTTCAAGATAGCCCGGCATGAAATATTCATTGGTGAAGGGCGCTTCGTCGATGGGTGCGAAGGTCGGGCGGCGGCTGATCCAGGTGACCGCCGCTGGCGCGGCCGCGTCGCTGCGGTTCAGCAGATCGAGCACGATTTCCGCCCCGGACTGCCCACCGCCGACGACGATGACCCGGCGCCCGGCGACCTTGGGGGCATCCAGCAAAAAGCGGCTGGAATGAACACAGTTTGGCCCCAGCGCCCCCTCTGCCCAGGCCGGGGTTGCCGGAACCGGCCCGGTTGCGAGCGAGAGGTTGCGGGCGGTGACGGTGGTATCGTTCACCGTGAGATGAAACAGCCCATCGGGGCCGAAATCGACGGCAGAAACTGTCTGTTCGAAGCGCAGGCTTTCCAACTGGCCCGCAACCCAGCCCATATAATCGGCGAACTCGCGGCGCAGGATGGCGTCGAACTCGGCCGAAATGAAGCGGTAAAGCCGCTTGGTCGCGACCAGATAGGCAAGGAAACTATAGCGGCTCGTGGGATCGGCGGCGGCGACCAGATCTTTCAGCCAGGAGGTTTGCAGCGTCGCGTTCGGCAGCATCATGCCGGGGTGCCAGGCGAAATCCGCGCGCCGGTCGAAGAAGCGGGCCGATACCTCCGTCTGCGGATCGAGCAGCGCGGCAAGGCTGAGATTGAAGGGACCAATGCCGATACCGGCGAGATCGAGGCTCTGGGTCATGGAACGGGGTCCAATACGGCTGGGGAAACGGACGGCACCCCCGCCAGCCCGGCATCCAGCCCAAGGCGTAGCGAGTTGCGAAGGGGCGTGCCGAGGGTCGGCAGCGGGCGCTGGGCCGCGTCGCCATAACCGATGGCCAGGCGGACCCGGTTGATGCAAACGCGGTGAATCTCCGGCGCGAAAACGTCGAATTCGGCAAAGCGGGCGGCGAGATCGGGGTGGCGGGTTTGATAGCGGCGCAGCACGCCGGCCAAAAGCCCGTAAAAACGATCCTCCGGGAACCCCGCCGCCTCCCGCAGCGCTTCCGACAAAAAGCGCAGGCTGGTGACGAAATGGCCGGTCAGCAGCCCGTGGGCCACATACAGCGGCGGTTTGCGCGGCAGGGCGGCGCGGGCAGCCGGGGCGAGGCTGTCGAGTTCCGGGAAGGGCGCATCGACCAAATCCATGTCGCCCTGAAAATCCTTCAGCGTCACGCCGACCGGGCGACCTTGGCGAAAGACCGCGCCGATATTCTGACCGTGGGCGATGAAGCCAACGCCATAGCGGGCGAGGAAATGGTAGAGCGGCACGGTCACCGCTTCAAACAGCGCGTCCAACCATTCTTCGGTCGACAGACCCGACTGGGCGATCCAGGCGCAGGCGAGCGGTGGTCCGTCCGCCACCCGGTGCCAAAGCGCGCCGACCATCGCGCTGCTTTCGCCCGGCAGCAGCGCCGGGCTTTCGCGCCAGATCGCCCCCAGCATCTCGCGGTACTGATAGGGCGCGTCGGTCAACGCTTCGTAATAGGGATGCGGGTAGAAAACCCCGGCAGGCTCGCCCTGCACCAGCACGCGGCGGCCCTCGGCCAACTCGGGATCGGTCGCCACGATCCCTTTCAGCCAGTCCGAGACAATCGGGCCGATGGCGAGATATTTACCGGGAATGCCGCGCCAAGCGGAGGTGTTGAGAACGGTCAACGCGAGTTTCAGGTGCAACTCACGGGGCCGGTCGGCATTTGCCAGGGTACGCAGCGATTGCAGCGGACGGTAAGCGTCACCCAAGGGGCCGAGCGGCACCAACCGCTGCGCGGCGATCTCTCCCGCGAAGGCAGGCGCGATCATCGCCTGCCATTGCCACGGATGGATCGGCAGCGGCAGGTACTGGGCCGGATCGAGACCCTGGTCACGCAGCCGTTGGTCAAACGCAGCAACCTCGGGGTCGGATAGGGAGGCGCGCAGCAAGCCCTGGGGGGTGATGTCGGCTCCGGCGCTCCAACGGCAGGCGTCGCGATGGGCCGCCGCCCAGACCACTTGAAACCTGCCGCCGAATTCCGGGGCGTAGGCGGTCAGGCTCTCCAGCCCCCAGCCCAGGCGGCCTTTGCTGCCCGGCGCTTTCGGGTGGCCGTCGAGATAGGATTGCAGGTCGTCGTCCGGCAGGGCGATCAAGGCCGCCGCCGACTGCCCGGCATTGCGTGCCAGCACGGCGCTATCGGCCAGCAGAGTGTGCAGAAGCTCCCGCCCATAGCCCGCCAGCACCTCCGGTGCGGCGGCAAACTCGGCCTGCGCGTCGAGCAAGAAGGGTAAAGCCTCCGTCACCGTCACCCCATCGCGGGTCAGGCTTTCCGGTGTAATCGTCAGGCTGCCCCAGATGCCGCGCACGGCCTGAAAGCGATAGGTGACGCCGGAGGCGAGGCGCAGCGTCCAGCCGTCGCCGTCTTGCTGCGGAGTAAAACTCTCCTCATAAGCAAATTCGCGGATCAGCTTGGCCAGCAGGGCGCGGTTGCGCTCCGGCCATGCGGCGGCGAACGGCGGTAGGGTCACAGCGCCACCTCGGCAAAGAACCGCCGCCGTTGGCAGACCATCAGCGCCGCGCGCTTATGGGGAAAGTCGAACTCCTTCACTTTGTCGAAGGCACAATCCGCCGCATAGCGCAGCATCTTCACATGGCTGGCGCGCGGCTCCCCCACCACCCGTTCGGTGCGCGGGTCTTCGAGGAACAGGTAATGGGTGATGGTGCGGAACCACGCCAAGGTGCGCACCCGCCCCAAATGGGCTGTGTTGCCGATCAGCGCGTGCCAGCCGTGGTCATAGGGGTGCGCGTCGTAATGGGGGCCGAGCCGGTCCTCCATCCCCCAATAGGCTTCGAAATAGGCCGATGGCTCGCCGTCGATACAGCCGATCAGCCCATAGGCGTGGGGATCGGCCTCCAACTTGGCGAGATACTCGGCCAATTCTTCCTTTGGCTTGGCGAGTTCCCAGAAGAAGGCGACGCGCCCCTGGTTCATCCAGAAATGAAAGAGATCGAGATCGGCGGTCTTATCGATCACCCGCAGGCTGAACAGCCCTTCCGCGGCGGGATCGTAGCGGCGATAGACATCGCCCACCGGCTGGCGCGGGCGCAGGGGGTGCCCCGCCTCGGTCGGCAGATAGGGGAAGGGGCCGCGCGGCTGGGTCAGCGCCGATCCGGGCCATTCGTGAAAGCCGCGCCGGTCGATCCACGGCAGCAGCTCGCCGCTGTCGGGGTGCGGCGCCAGACCGTGGACTAGCCCGAGGCCGATCAACTCCGCCGCCCGGTCGCAGTGGCTTCCGTCAAGCCAAAGGCGGGTCGTCTCCGGTTGGCGCAGGAAGTCAGCCGTCACTGCCGCCACGAGCGCTGACAGGTTGGTGGCATCGGACGCAAGCGGTGTGGCCGCCGCCGAGGCGGGGGGGCGCGGCAGAACATCAACAGACATGGATCAGACCACCAAAGGATTGGGAAATGCGTGATAAAGGCTGAGTGGATCGACGCTCGCCCCGGCCTCGTCAAAGCCGCCCAGGGCGATGCGGAAGTTGCCCTTCGACGTCAGCTCCGGCGAGGTCAGCGCCAGATCGAATAGGCTGCGGTCACGCCGTTCCCCAGCCGCCAGGGCTTCGAGGAACCGCCGCCAGATTGCGAATAAAGCCGCCTCCGCGACCTGATCCGACCGGGCAATCGCCGCAATGGTTAGGAAGACGGCGTTGAGGATGATGTAATAAGAGACGAGCTTCGCCGCCGCTTCCGACGAAAAGCCGGGGCAGCCAGAGGTCGGCAAGTCCGGCAGATGCGCCGCAAGATCGGCTTCGAACGCTTTCACGTACGCCGTGCCCTGGCAGTCGCGGAACATCGCCGTTTCCGGCAGACCGTCTTTTAACCCGATCAGCAAATTCTGCTGATGGGCGCCGAACAAGAGGCCGACGTCGCTGGCGGTCAGCAGCACCGGGGCGATAGCGACGGTCAGGAACCGCTCGAACCACAGGCCCGCCGCCTCGGCGTAAGGCAGCCCGCGCGCGGCGGCGACCTGACCGATCAGCGAAACGACCCAGGACGGCCCCCCGAACGGACCATCCTGGCACAGGCTCGCCAGCATCGCGAGGGGGGCATCGGCGCTGCGGATCGGGTTTTCGCGCAGGGTGATCAGACTATCGGGCAGATCGCGCCCCGCCCGGTCGCGCAGCAGGGCATAGACCGGCTCGCCCAAAAAGCGGAATTGCGGGAAGCGTTGGCGCAGCGTCGCGCCGACCGGCGAGGCGAGCAGCTTATGGATAATCCGCCCGCGCTCCACCTCCGCCCGGCGCAGCACGCGGAGGGAGTTGGTCATCTGCACACTCAGCGAGGCTTTCACCATATAGTCGGCATGGGGCGCCCATAGGGAGCGGACGGAGGCCGTGGGCCACCAGGGCCGGGCATCGTGCGGCAGTTCCCGCACAAGGCCCGCCGCGACCAGTTCCGCGACCGGGGCCACCCGCTGCAACCGCGCCCATTGCCAGGGATGCATCGGCATCGGCCAGCGCCCTGCGTCCACCGGCTGGCCATAGAGCGCGGATAGCGCCTCAGCCGCCAGCCCATCTTCCGCTTCGCCGATCGCTAAAGCTTCCGGCGCGACCGATAGCCAGACCAGCGGGAAGCGCCCACCCAGTTCGGGGGCATAGCGCGCCTCCTCCCCATCAAAAACCGCGCGGGTTTTTGGCGCCGGGTGAACCGGATGACCGAGAAGCAGCGCCTGTTCGGCGGCCAGAAAGGTCGGCGGGGCAGCCAGAGCGGCGTCTAACCACGGGCGGCGGGCGTCGAGGAAATCGGCAACGGCAGCAACCGAGGCCCGCGCGCGCGCCAGCAGGTTTTCCCGCTGCACCGGCGTTTCCCCGGCGGATAAATCGGCCCCGCGCAGAATAAGGTCCAGCGCGGTTTCCGCCGGGATTGGATGCTCCTCCCCCGCCGGTCCCAGACGGCGCCAATCGTCGCCGAAACCGTGCCGCCCGGCGCGGCTAACGGGGCGCAGCGAGACGCGCAGCGCGCCGCCTCCCCCTAGCTTCGGCAGCGGCAGGTGCAGGGTCTGGCCCGTGATCTGGCCCGCGCTGGTTTCGCGCAGCAGCGCATTCACCAGCCCGGTCAGGCCGTGGCGCAGGGCAAAGAAATGGTTAGAACGCGCGGCATCAGGAAGCGGCGGCACCTGGTCCGAGGCGCGGAGGATCGTCTCCTGACGCATTCGGTTTCTCTCTGGATTAGCAGGATGAGGTTATGATATTCAGAATCATTCGCATTCGCAAGATATTTCCCTGACTGATATGCAGGACGATGGAAAAAGACAACCGAGGACCGATGAAAGTCGCCGCGATTCTCAACCGCTTAGCTGCAGGATCGTTGCTGATTGGGCTAGGGCAGGGGGCGCAGTTCGCGCTGTTGCCGCTGATTGTGGCAATGACGGGCTTATCTCCGGCGCTCCTAGGGGGGATTGTCGGCGGGGGAACCTTGGTCGGGCTGCTGGGGGCCTTGCTGTGGGGTCGGATGGCCGACCGCCAGGGCTATCGGCGTGTGGCGGTTTGGGCGGTGGCGGTCTATGCAGCCGCCCAAGCGCTGATGCTTCTGGCGCTCTTCGGGGCGCAGCAAGACTGGCTGACAGCGGCTGGGGTTGCCGCCTGGATCGCGGTCGTCCGGCTGGCGCATGGTTTTTCCGTTGCTGGGATTCAGCCCGTGCTTCAGGGCTGGTGCGGGGTTTTAACCGACGCGGCCGGGCGGTTCGCCGGGCTTGCGAAACTCTCGGCCGCGCTATCGCTGGGACGATTGGTCGGGCCGCTGCTGGCGACGGCAGCCATTCTATCGCCCCTTTTGCCCTTCGGTTTGGTCGCGCTGTTGGCGCTGCCGATCTTGGCCGTGATCATCCGGTTGCCGGATCCGGTGGTGACCCCGGCCCTTCCCGCCGAACGCCGCCGCCTGCGCCCCGATCGCGCCCTGGCGGTGGGCTTTCTCATGACCCTGGCGCTCGGGCAAATCTACGCCACCTTAGGGCTTTATCTTCAGGCGCGCGATGGGCTGACGGCCGAAGCGGCAGCGGGGGGGATGGGGCTTAGCCTCAGCCTCGCCGCCCTCGCCGCGCTCGGCCTTCAAACCCTGGTTCTGCCGCGCCTGGCCTTAACGCCCCGCCTAACGCGACCGGGGCAGATCGCGGCGATAGCGCTCGGCCTCGGCTGTCTCGTTCCCCTGTGGCTGCGGGGCATCGTCGGCGCCGCCCTGGGGGCCAGCCTGATCAGCCTCGGTGCAACTTTGCTGGCAGCGATAACGGCGACCCGCGTTAGCCTAGGGGCTGGGCCAGGCCAGCACGGGCGGGTGGCGGGCGGGCAGAGCGCCGCGCAAAACCTAGGCTATGCGGCGGGGGCTGCGGCGGGCGGGGTTTTGTTCCAGATCGCCCCTGCGGCACCGCTCATCGCGGCAGCAGCCTGTGCGGTGGCTCTGCTTCTCCTTGAGAGCCTCCCAGCCGCCGCAAAGCCACTGCTACCGCCTTAGGGTTTCCCCCGTCCACCCCATCACATCATTTCGTATGATAACACAGCAAAAAGGAGTTAGCCGCTTTATGCTGCTAACCCCTTGATTTGTTTGGTGGAGCTAAGCGGGATCGAACCGCTGACCTCTACAATGCCATTGTAGCGCTCTCCCAGCTGAGCTATAGCCCCGAAACTTCTGGGTTGTCGCAGTGCCGTTGCCGGTACCGTCTGGCGTGAGCGGTTTGTAGACCAGGGGCGGCGGGGCGGCAAGCGAAAAATGACAGTTTTTTAGCATCACTGAATGGATAACCGTCACGGCCGGGCGGGAGGCTGGGGGGCGGCTTATCAGGTGTCGCCGTCATGAAATCGCAATACCTGTGCGCCATGCTGATTAAGACTAGTTAACCTCATCCTTTCGCGTGCTGGAGGCTGCCCATGAAACAGGGATTCATCGCCGTTATTCTGGCCGGTTTTATGGTGACGCCCGCGCTCGCGCAGCCGACGGTGAAGCTGACGACGCTCGATTGGTGCCCCTATACCTGCGTTACCGCGCCCGACGGCGGGTTTTCGACGGTTATCGTCAAGGAAGCCTTTAAGGCGGCAGGCTATACGGCGGAGGTCGAGTTTCTGCCTTGGCAGCGCGCGGTGCTCACGGCCAAAGATTCAAAGGATGTCGCTGGCTATTACCCCGAATATCCGGGGGAGGTTGAGGGCTTCACCCTATCGCCGGCCATCGGGGCGGGGCCGCTGGGGTTGATCTTGCGGAAAGGCGCCCCGGTGCCCGCGCCGACCGTCGAGGGGCTCAAGGCGCTGAAGCTTGGAACCGTCACCGGCTATATCAACTCCAGCCAGGTTGCGGCGGCGATTGCGGCGGGGCTGAAGCCGGAAAGCGTGTCCGACGATGTCACGAATATCCGCAAACTCGCCGCTGGGCGCATCGACGCGGCGGAGATCGACCAGTTCGTCTTCGGTCATCTGTTAAAGACCGATCCCAAACTGGCGGATGTGAAGACCGACGTAGTGTTCGCTCTGCCGCTCGAAGAGAAAAGCCTGCATGTGGCCTTCAACACCACCGATTACGGCAAGAAGCTCGCGGCGATTTTTGCCGAAGGCTTGGCGAAGGTCGATACCAAGGGCTTGCAGCAGAAATATTTCGCGGCGGCCCGCTGATCTCGGCCCAAAACAAAATGCCATAAAAAAGGCCCGGTCGCGCGACCGGGCCTTTTCCTTGCCAGGGGCGAGCGGGTTAGCGCTCGTCCTCACTATCAAGATTTTCGATGACTTCGGCCATATCGTCCTCGTCTTCACCGAGGTCGGACGTGTCTTCCATCAGATCATCGTCCTCGTCGCTGACCGCATCCTCTTCGACGAGATCGGCTTCGACATCGGGTAGATCGACGACATCAGGCAGATCAACCTCGTCCGCCACCACGGCCACGGGCTTGGCGGGCTTATCGTCGGGCAGCGGCGCGCGCGACCGGCGCGATTTTAGAATCGCTTCGGGATCATAGGTCGTGCCGCACTTTGGGCAGACGATGGGATCGCGGAGCAAATCGTAAAACGGTGCGCCGCAGGAATGGCAAATGCGCTTTGCGCCCCATTCGGGTTTCGCCATGTCAGCTTGTTCCTTGGTCTGGTGAAATAGTCTTGGCCGTTCCTGCCAGGGGGGGCGGCGCTTGTCAATCATCTGAACGCGCAAGCCCCCCGTGACAAGCAGGTAGCCCCTGCGGGGCGGATGCTTGAGGACGGCGTGAAATTCAGGTACGCCGTGCCCAAGGTTTCGCCAGAAGGGGTTTTCCGCATGCATGCGCCGCGTCCGCTCACGTCCCGCAAAGCCGGGGCTTTGTCCGGGACTATCCGGGTTCCCGGCGATAAGTCGATTTCGCACCGGGCGCTGATGTTTGGCGGCCTTGCCCTGGGGGAAACGCGGATTACCGGGCTGCTGGAGGGCGAAGACGTGTTGGCGACCGCCGCCGCCATGCGGGCGATGGGCGCGACGGTCACGCGCGATGGCGATGGGCAGTGGCGGGTCACCGGCGTTGGCGTTGGCGGCCTGTCGGAGCCGGACGCGCCGCTTGATCTCGGCAATGCCGGAACGGCGACGCGCTTGCTGATGGGGCTGATCGCTGCCCATCCGTTTACCGCCTTCATGACCGGCGACGCCTCGCTGCGCTCCCGCCCGATGGCGCGGGTGACCGTGCCGCTGGAACAGATGGGCGCACGGTTTGTCACCCGCAGCAAGGGCCGCCTGCCGCTGGCCGTCATCGGCACGGCGACCCCGACGCCGATCAGCTATACGCTGCCCGTGGCCTCCGCCCAGGTGAAATCGGCGGTCCTGCTGGCGGGTCTCAATACCCCCGGCGAAACCAGCGTGATCGAGCCGGAGCCAACGCGCGACCATACGGAAAATATGCTGCGCCACTTCGGCGCGACGGTGCGGGTGGACGAAACGCCGGAAGGCCGTAAGGCAACCCTGGTCGGCCAGCCGGTACTGAAGGCCGCCGATGTGGTGGTGCCGGGCGACCCGTCGTCCGCCGCATTTCCGGTGGTCGCAGGCTGCATCGTACCGGGGTCGGACATTATCGTCGCGGGCGTCGGGCTCAATCCGCTGCGCGCCGGGGTCTTTGCC
The DNA here is from genome assembly GCF_002251735.1 of Elstera cyanobacteriorum. Lineage (NCBI taxonomy): Bacteria > Pseudomonadati > Pseudomonadota > Alphaproteobacteria > Rhodospirillales > Rhodospirillaceae > Elstera > Elstera cyanobacteriorum. Next base: position 284,007 of record NZ_NOXS01000034.1, read on the forward strand.
TCGCTGCGCGATATGGGCGCGTCGATTGACGAAGTGAACCCGCGCGTTGAGGGCGGGGAGCCGGTGGCCGACTTGCGTGTGCGCTATGCCCCGTTGCACGGGGCGGAGATTCCGGCCCATCGCGCGCCCAGCATGATCGACGAATATCTGGTGCTGGCGATGGCGGCGGCCTGCGCTTCGGGCCGCACCATCCTGCGCGGTCTGTCGGAACTGCGGGTGAAGGAAAGTGACCGTCTGGCCGCGATTGCCGAGGGGCTGACGGCCTGCGGCGCCATCGTGACGGTGGCGGGCGACGATTGCATCATCGACGGCACGGGCACCCCGCCGAAGGGCGGCGTGACGATTGGCGCGAAACTCGATCACCGTATCGCCATGTCCTATCTCATCCTCGGTGCCGTGACCGAACAGCCGATCCGCATCGACGATGCGGCGCCGGTTGATACCTCCTTCCCTGGGTTTGCCGATCTGATGAACAGCCTCGGCCTGAAGATCGCGGCGGAGGCGTAAGATGCCGGTGATTGCCGTTGACGGTCCCGCCGCGTCGGGCAAGGGCACGATCGCCAAACGCCTCGCCGCGCACTTCGGTTATCCGCATCTCGATACCGGCCTGCTTTACCGCGCTGTGGGGTGGGTGGTGCGCGACCGGCTGGACGATCCGCGCGCGGCGATTGCGGCGGCGGAAGCCTTCGATATCGCCATGACCTGCGGCGATGAGCTGCGGACGGAAGAAGCGGGGCGTGCCGCCTCCAAAATCTCCGCCATCCCAGAGGTTCGGGCGGCGCTGCTGGCTTTTCAGCGTAGCTTTGCCGCCCAGGCGCCGGGGGCAGTGTTGGATGGGCGCGACATTGGCACGGTGATCTGCCCGCAGGCCGAGGTGAAACTCTTTGTAACGGCCTCCGTCGAAGTTCGGGCCGGGCGGCGGCACAAAGAGTTGCAGGCGCGCGGGAATCCTTCTATATACGCCGACATCCTGGCTGATCTTATCGACCGGGACCGCCGCGATAGCGAGCGCGCCACAGCGCCTTTGAAGGCTGCTGAGGATGCGTTCCCCCTGGAAACGTCCCAAATGGATGCCGACCAGGCCTTCGCAGCGGCCCTAGCCTATGCGGCGCCCAGGATAAGTTAACCGCCCTTTGCGGCCGGGGTTTCGAAGGAAACGCCGGAGGCAAGGGGTTTTCGTCACTTTCCAACCCCGCACCGCCGTTTTCGTCCAACGGTGGGGCTGTCCGGCAATCGGGCCGGGCCAGGGATAACAGGACCGGAGCATGTATGAGCACGAGTGAAAGCTTTGCCGCGCTTCTCGAAGAATCGCTGGGCACGGGTGAAAACCTGGAAGGCACCGTCGTTAAGGGCACGATCATTGCCATCGAAAACGACTTTGTCCTGATTGATGTTGGTCTGAAGTCGGAAGGCCGTGTGCCGCTGCGCGAATTTGCAGCGCCGGGCCAGCCGAGCGAACTGAAGGCCGGCGATACGGTGGAAGTGTACCTTGAGCGTATGGAAGACAAGAATGGCGAAGCCAGCTTGTCGCGCGAAAAGGCCCGCCGCGAAGAAGCGTGGAACGTGCTGGAGCGCGCTTTCACCGAACAGCAGCGTGTTACCGGGATCATTTTCGGTCGCGTCAAGGGCGGTTTCACCGTCGATCTGTCGGGCGCCGTGGCGTTCCTGCCGGGCAGCCAGGTGGATATCCGCCCGGTCCGCGATATTACCCCGCTGATGGGTTCTCCGCAGCCCTTCCAGATCCTCAAGATGGATCGCCGCCGCGGCAATATCGTCGTGTCGCGCCGCGCCGTTCTGGAAGAATCGCGCGCCGAAGCCCGGTCGGAACTGGTTGCCTCGCTGAAGGAAGGCCAGATCCTGCAGGGCGTCGTGAAGAACATCACCGATTACGGTGCGTTCGTTGATCTCGGCGGCGTCGATGGTCTGCTGCACGTCACCGATATCGCGTGGCGCCGCATCAATCATCCGTCCGAAGCCCTCACCATCGGCCAGCAGGTCAATGTGCAGGTCATCCGCTTCAACCCGGATACCCAGCGCATCAGCCTCGGCATGAAGCAGCTTGAAGCCGATCCGTGGGAAGGCGTTGCCGCCAAGTACCCGGTTGGTGCCAAGTTCAATGGCCGCGTGACCAACATCACCGATTACGGCGCGTTCGTGGAACTGGAACCGGGCATCGAAGGCCTGGTCCACGTCTCCGAAATGAGCTGGACCAAGAAGAACGTTCATCCGGGCAAGATCGTTTCGACCAGCCAGGAAGTCGAAGTGATGGTCCTGGACGTCGATCCGGTGAAGCGTCGCATCAGCCTTGGCCTGAAGCAGTGTATGGACAATCCGTGGGATACGTTCGTCACGAAGTTCCCGGCCAATACGGAACTGGAAGGCGAAGTCAAGAACATCACCGAATTCGGTCTGTTCGTTGGCCTGCCGGGCGACATCGACGGCATGGTTCACCTATCGGATATCGATTGGGAACGTCCGGGCGAAGAAGCCATCCAGGACTTCAAGAAGGGCGATCAAGTGCGCGTCCGCGTTCTTGACGTCGACGTGGAAAAGGAACGCATCAGCCTGGGCATTAAGCAGCTCACCGCTGATCCGTTCGAAGCTTCCATCGGCACCGTCCGTAAGGGCGAAGTCGTGACCTGCACCATCACCCAGGTTCAGGAAAACGGCATCGAAGTCGAAGTCGCCGAAGGCGTCATCGGGTTCATCCGTAAGGCCGAACTGGCCCGCGACCGCAACGACCAGCGCACCGAACGCTTCGCCGTCGGCGATAAGATCGATGCGAAGGTCACGCAGATCGACAAGGGCTCGCGCCGCGTGTCGCTGTCGGTCAAGGCCCGCGAAATGGAAGAAGAAAAGGCCGCGATGGCCGAATACGGCTCGTCCGACTCGGGCGCGTCGCTCGGCGACATCCTGGGCGCTGCCATGCGTCAGGCCCGTCAGAAGGAAGACGCGAAGTAAGCCTTACGGCCCTTCGTTCCAACTGAATGCGACCGCCGCCGGGGGAAACCTCGGCGGCGGTTCGTTTTTTGTGGCACGTGGGAGATTATTGATATGTCATTTTGGTGTTATTGTTTTTATTTTTCTATTGAAGACAGTTAAATTTTCTATTTAAGGTATCATTTGTCAAAATGTCTGAAATAAATACCTTGAGGGTGAGATGGTCGGGAAAAAAAACTTCATCGAGATCGCTGGAAAAATTGCCGACAATATCTTGGTTCCAGGATATGTCACAGCTGTTGTTAATGCGTTTTCTGACGCCCAGGATGAAATTAAGGCGGCAGAATTAAAGGGGATGGTTGAGTTAGAGATGGAGGCTCAAAAACAAAAAATCATAATGGAGTTTCAAGCTCATCAGGCACGAGTTTCTCAAGAGGTAGCGATAGCAGAGAGAATTGCTACTTCTCATGAAGTCGAAATTACAGAGTATTATGACGCTCATGGAAAGGGAAGTGCGGGTTTAGGTATTCAAGATTCTAATATATCTATTGGGGTAGGAGGTGAGGGGCGCAGGGTAACGCATAGGGTAATAAGGTTTTCTGGCTCTAATAAATTCTCTGATACAGATTCTGAACAGATCGCTTCGTAATTTGTTAACCGCCGGGCCTATTCATTATTAAAAAGGCGGCGAGCCGCCCTAAGACTATTCGATTCCGCCACCATCCCCCCTTCGGAAAACAGGAGGAGAATGATGTCCGGGTTGAAGGCCTCCACGGCGATCTGCCGAAGGGTCGCCCGTTGCGCCGCGCTCAAGCGTTTCCCCTCGTTGAGGGAGATATGCCACAGGTCGCTGAAATATGGCGCCAACCCCGGGGCGATGCCAGTGCCAAAAGAATCGCTGAGCAACAGCAGCCGAGGCCGCCGCTCGGTATCCGCCTTCGGCGTTGCGGGCCAGAAGCGCGAGACCTGGATTAGACGCTCGGCGATCTCCGGGAACTCCGGGAAACACTCTGGGCGATCTCGGCAACTCAGCATTCCGGTCCCGGACCAATCCGGTTCAGCCTCGGTAATCGGGCGGCTGAGGCCCGGCATGAAGCTGGTCAGGTCGGAAAAACTGTTGAAGGGGCGCAGCGTCGGGTTGGTGCGACGGGCAAGGCCGAGATGGGTTTCGGCGATCAACCGGGCTATTGGCCAAGCGCCCGCCACGGTCCAATGAAAATTGGCAGCCGGGTAAGGGGTCGCCGCCCGGAATTCTGTCAGCGGGTACAGAATAGGCCGATCTTTCCCCAAGCGTGCCGCGGCTTTGGCGAGGATCTCGGGCATCGGCGGGTGGGATTGGGCGCAGTCGGCCTGCAGCCAATCGGGTAATTTTTCGGGGATCACCCGGCTTTTATCGGGGATCACCACCAGACGCACCTTTGGATTGGCCGTGTGAATTTCGGCGATGTAATCGACCATCTGCGCTATCCGCTCTGCCATCGGCGGATCGACGATATCCAGGCCGCAAATACCGCGTAGGCTGCGCCAGGATTCCCCTTTGCCGAAATTCAGAAAAATCTGATCGTCCTTACCGCGCACTAAGTCGGCGCCAGGATATTCACCGAACAGCGCGTATTTTAGCCGGTTGTGCCAAACGGTCAGCAGACCGCGCAGACCGAAGTGATCGGTTAGCCAGGCCGATGTTTGGGCGGGGAAAGCGGTCAGCGTCGGCCAGTCTGTCGGCAGCGTCGGCGGGGCAGCGATTTTACGGTTTTCCGTCAGCGGCGGCGACAGGGGATCCCAGGCGGTCGTGGCGAGCGGTACGGTTAGCAGGGCGATCCACAGCAGGGGAAGCAAGCGCCGCATGGCTTAGAACCTGAAATAAAGGAACGGGCTATAGCTGCCCTGGGCCAAGATCATACCGATCCAACCGAGGGCAGTGACGCCCAGGATAAACCGGCCCCACGGCCAGCGCGGCGCGGCGAAAGACGTGTGGGGGCGCAGCCGGGCGATGGGCAGGAGTGACAGCCCGGCAACTCCGATAGCGGCCAGCGTGCTCGCCGACAGAAAGCGCTCGGCGCTGGTGATAAACTCCGGCTGTGCGGCGCCCAGCATCGCGGTATAGACGCGCATCGCTTCGGCCAGATCGCCGACGCGGATCAGCACCAGACCGATGATCGTCACGAGCAGTGTATACATCTGCCCGAGGGGACGGGGTAAACTGGTCAGGCGCGGGACCAGCCGTTCAACGATCAGGAAAGCGCCATTATAGGCGCCCCATAGGATAAAGTTCCACCCGGCGCCATGCCATAGGCCGCACAGCAGAAAGACGATGGCAAGGTTCAGGATCGTGCGGGTCTTGCCCGTCCGGCTGCCCCCTAGCGGCAGATAGAGGTAATCGCGAAACCAGCGCGACAGGCTGATATGCCAGCGGCGCCAAAAATCGGTGACAGAGGTCGCGCGCAGCGGATAGTTGAAGTTACGCGGAAAGCGAAACCCCAGCATCAACGCCAGCCCCATCGCCATATGGGAATAGCCAGAGAAATCCAAATAAAGCTGAAGCGTGTAAAGAGAGGCGGCGATCCACGCCAGCTTCGTGCTCAACCAAGTCGGGTCGAGCCCATAGATCGCATCGACCGGCTTTGCCAGCGTATCGGCCAGCACCAGTTTTTGCAAAAGCCCGATCAGCAGCAGTTCCGCCCCGACCCGGAACCGCCCCAGCGTCAACCAGCGCCGGGCAATCTGGCGGTGTAGGCTGTGAAAGCGCACGATGGGACCGGCGATCAACTGCGGGAACAGCAGGATATAAAGGGCGAGATCGCTGAAACGCCGGGCGGGCGGGGCGGCGCCCCGATAGACATCGATCAGATACGACAGGGCGTGAAAGGTAAAAAATGAAATCCCCAGCGGCAGCGACGGCGCGCTATCGGCCGCCAGCGGCGCGGAGGGCACTAATCCGGCCAGGGTCGCGAGAATAAAGCCGCCGTATTTGAAAGTGCTCAGCAGCAGAAGCTGCCCCGTCACCCCAGCGGCCAGCCAGCGCCGGTTTCCCGCCACGCGCAGGCCGACCCCATAGGTAAAACCCATCGACAGCCCAAGCACCCAGAGGTTCGCGAGATCGCCCCAGGCATAAAAGAGAATACTGCCCGCCAGCAGCACGGCATTACGCGCCGGGATCAGCACGTAGAGCGCCAGAAAGATCGGCAAAAAATAAAATAGAAAAGGGACCGACGGGAACAGCATGAGCTTTTGTAGCCTGCCCGCTGGGGAAAGGGGAAGCAGGCAGAACCCGGCAATCTGCCTTGCGCCCCGCGCCAAACCCGCCTATCCCTCATGCCTGAGGTTCTTTACGCAGGATGCAAGAGAATGAGCGTGTTAGAGGTTTTGGAAGCGCGGGGCTTGGTCCATCAGAAGACGGCGGAAGATCTGGGCGCGGTGCTCGCGGCTGGTCCGATCACCTTCTATAATGGCTACGACCCCACGGCGACCTCGCTGCACGTCGGGCACCTGCTGCCGCTAACGCTGATGAAGCATATGCAGCGCGCGGGCCATAAGGTTATTGCGCTCATCGGCGGTGGCACGGGGTTGATTGGCGACCCGTCCGGTAAATCGACCGAACGCAATCTGCTGACGGCGGAAACCGTGGCGGAGAATGGCAAGCTGATCCATGCACAGGTGACGCGGATTTTGCAGGCCGACCAAAACCCGCCGATCTATGCCAATAACCTCGATTGGCTGGGCGGGGTGAAGCTGCTCGATTTCCTGCGCGATATCGGCAAGCATTTCTCGGTCAACGCCATGATCCAGCGCGATTCGGTCAAGTCGCGCTTCGAGCGCGACGGCGAGGGGATTTCCTTTACCGAATTCACCTACTCGCTGCTGCAAGCCTATGACTTCCTGGAATTGCATAAACGCTATGGCTGCACGATGCAGACCGGCGGGTCGGACCAATGGGGCAATATCGTCTCTGGTACCGATCTGATCCGCCGCGTCACCGGCAATCGGGCGTTCGGGCTGACCGTGCCACTGCTGACCAATTCGGACGGCAAGAAGTTTGGTAAGTCGGAAAAAGGCGCGATCTTCCTCGATCCGGCGCTGACCAGCCCCTATGCCTTCTATCAATTCTGGCTGAATGCGGCGGACGCCGACGTGCAGCGCCTGCTGCGGCTATTCACCGATATTCCGTTGGACGAAATCGCCGCGCTCGACGTCAATTCAGGTGCTCGCCCGGCGCAAAAGCTGCTGGCGGAAACCCTGACGCGCGATATCCACGGGGCGGACGCGCTGGACGGGGCGAAGAAAGCGTCGGAAGCGCTCTTCTCCGGCGCGATCCAAGGGCTGCCGGTGGCGACCCTGCTGGAAATCTTTGCCGATGTTCCTGCCGTCAGCCTGCCGCGCGAAAAGCTCGCCGAGGGCGTGGCATTGACGGATCTTCTGACTGAAACCGGCCTCACGGCCTCGAAGGGCGATGCCCGCCGCCAGCTTCAACAAGGGGCTGTGCGCCTGAACGGCGGCGAGCCTGTTTCCGGCGAACCCGTACTAACCGCCAATGATTTCATCGATGGTCAAGTTCTGGTGTTGCGTAAGGGGAAGAAGAGCTACGGGTTGGTGAGGGTCGCCGCGTCAAAAGAATAAAATGCGAGAAATTCGCCCGCCACGAGCGTATCGTCGATGAGGTTATTCTCTTTTGGCGGGTGTCCTTATGAAGCTAACGGTAACTTTCGCCCTTATTGGCGGCGCTCTGGTCTTCTCAGTCGGGGTTCCGGGGGCGGCGAAAGCCACGTGCCCGCTCCCGGCTTGGAGCAGCACGACCCCATCGTTGAACCAGACGCATGTTTTCTGCGGAGAAATCTCGAGCAAGGGCGATGTGAAAGGGTACCACTCGGAAGTGATCGTGCCGCCGAAGGCCGGGAATACGGTTGTGTCTGTCGTCGGGCAGAAATCTGTAAACGGGGATATTTTTGCGGGCTATCCGAAATTCTCCAACGGCAAGAGTAAATATTCCACCTTCTTCCCGAAGTCCTGCACCCAGGCGCAGATTATCGCATCGGCATTATACGTCGCTTCGACCGGCTCGCCCGCCCATGATTGGGGGGTGGTCGGCCTCTCCGCACCGGCCACAGGCGGTTCGACCTATTGCCTGAACCAAGGCGCCGCTTTCCCCATGAAGGTTGACCCGAAGAAGGATAAGGCGGGTCAGTTGATCCTCAATACCGCCTTCCCGCTGTAAGGAGCGTTCGGATGGACTCTCATGCCAAGGCTTTGGAACTACTAGGGCTTCCGGTAGACGGGCTGGCGGGGAGTCCACCCATTCTTGCGGATTATGTCGTCTCCGACGTTGGGCGCGACGTGCGGCGGGCGGAGGCGCTGATCGCCGCCTTGGGGGAAGCTGACGCAGCAGCGCAATTCTATGGCAATCTCTATGTGCTGGAGCCTGAGGCTGACGGGGTGCGTATCCGCCACCTTTATGACGAGGCGCGCCTAGCGACATTGCCCAAGGCGGAGGTTATCACGTGGCTGACCCGCTGGCGGGCTTTGCTCGATACGCTCCCCCAGTCTTGATGGGGTTAGTCCGAGGGGGCTTTCTCTGCTTGCCGGGCGATGTCGAGAAGCTCGGTAAACCACGCCTGCTCCCGATACGGCTCCATCCCCGGTAAGGTCAGCAGCACGGCGGGGGAGGGCAAATCCTTGCAATCCTCCAGCGCAATGCGAGCGGCATCTTCGTCCCCCAAGAGGGCATGGACGATAGCTTCGTGGAAAGTATGCCTGTGTCCGCGCACGACGGCGGCGGCCTTATAGTTGGCCAGGGCGTCGGCGAAATGCAGATCGGCCTCGCCGTCGCGCACAAGGCGGGCGTGCAGTAGATGGGCGTTGCCGAGGGTGATTAGCAGGCTGGCATCGCGTCGCTCGGTCATCGCAACCGCTTCTTCGAAGCGCCCCAGCGCGACATAGAGCAAGCGGGCCGCGTCGCTATCATCGACATAGCCCGCCAGTTCGATGAGCGTTTTACCGTGCAGAACCCGTGCATCAAGGGCGTCGGGCAGCAGGGTTACGGCGTCATTGGCAGTCAGGTTTGCTTGTTTGACCAGGGCGAAGGCCGCGTCCTCGTCCTGCACGGTTTGGGCGCCGCTCAGCAGCAGTTCGGCCAATTGCGGCAGGGTCTTCTTGAGTTCCGGCAGCTTCGGCACGGCGACGCGCAACAGGGCAACGATCCGCTGGAGCCGTTTTGCCGTATTGTCCGGGTCGACGCGCGCGCTGACTTGTAAGGTATCGAGCAACGGCAGCAGCGTCACGACCTGCAGGGGCGCCGCCTTGTACCGGGCTTCGGCGGCGGCCAGTTCAGCGTCGATCCCCTCCAGGGTTTCAAGCGTGACGCTATCGGCTGCGGCTTCTACCAGCGCCAGCAATAAGCGCGCTTGCGTAAGGGCCAAGCGGTTGAGGGCGACGTCGAGCTTTTGGGCTTTCGCTAGGGCCGCTTCGGCCCCTTGCAGCAGTTCAGGCAGCGGTTGCCCGCCCGCTTCGGCGATCCGCAACAGGGCGATGCCCATTGCCTGCCACAGCCGCCCGTCCTCTGGTGCCTTTTCGATTGCCGAATGCAGCATATCTTCGGCGGCTTCAAAGGCAGGCATATCGTCCGGCGTGGCGGCTACCAATAAAAGCGAGGCACGGAGCCCGAGGGTCATCGCCTCGCTCTTGGCGGCTTTCGCCAACCGTTCGACCTTATCTTTCGCGGCCTCTAGGGTCGCTTCCGTCTCCAGCGCCGCGCGGGTAACCTGCAGCAGGCTACCCGCTTCGAGATGCTGCGCCGGGATCGGCCAAAGCAGGGCGGAAGGCATGCCGGGTTTAGTTCTCCACCGGCTCCCACGGCAGGGGCACTTCGGCTTCGGTCCCCAGCAGGCGGCAGAGGGTGATCAGGTCCGCTTCGGTCGTATCCGGGCTGCTGTGCAGTTCCGGGATCGGCAGGAAGCGCCCGTCTTCCGGCAGGTCGCAGAGGGTGCTGAGCAGTTCCGACGGCTCATCCAGCCCATCGTGATCGACGCCATTAAGGTAATCGAGGCACACGGCCAGCAAATCGGCGAAATCTTCGTCGGTTTCGAACACGTCGGAGATATCGGCGGCGTCGATGGTCACATAGGGCAAGCCCGAAGCGCGCAGCACTTGGATCAGCAAATCCCGATGGTTCGATAGGCTGCCCCGACCAGGATAGGCGGCTTCGAGGCGCGGCACGGTCTTTTCCAGCCGGGCAATCGCGTCTTCAACCCGGGCGAGCGGCGCCGTGAGCTGGGTGACGATCTCTTCCCCATCCTCGCCCTCGGCTTCGACCATTTCGGCTTGGTACAATTGCTCCGGCCCGAACAGGCAGAGCCACAGCAGCGGAATATTTTCCTCGTCGACCGCAAGGGCCTTGAGGGTGATGCCTTCGTCGGCCTCGGGGCTGGGATAGATCGTCTCTTGATCGCAGGCGAGCAGGAAGGCAGTGCGGGCCATGATCGGTCCTTTCGGGCGATTGGAATGGGGCAACCATAGGGGAAAGCGCCGGGGCTGGATAGGGCCGAGAAGGTTCAGCAGCCCAAAACAAAACCGCCGCAGCGGTTTCCCACAGCGGCGGTTTGGTTTGGTCGGAGTGAGAGGATTCGAACCTCCGCTCTCTTGCTCCCGAAGCAAGCGCTTTACCAGGCTAAGCTACACTCCGTCAGGTCAGCCCCCGTTTTCGCGGGGGAGGGCGGCTGTATAGCGCCCCCGCGCGGCAGCGTCAATACCCCCGCGCAACAGCGAAATCGATGGCCTCCATCAAACTCGCGCGGATCGGCAAAGCCGGGAAGCGGGCGAGGGCGGCCTTGGCGTCTTCACCGACCTGACGGGCGCGTTCCACCGTTTCGCGGATGGTGCCGTATTTTTCCATCAGCGCTTGGGCGGTGGTCAGATCATCGTCGGTCTGTTCCAGATCCTCGATGGTCCGGTGCCAGAAGGCTTTTTCTTCGGCCGTGCCGCGCGCATAGGCCAGGATCACCGGCAGCGTCACTTTGCCCTCGCGGAAATCGTCGCCCACGGTCTTGCCCAGGGCGGCCTGACTGGCGGCATAATCCAACGCATCGTCGATCAACTGGAAGGCAACGCCAAGCTGCGTGCCGAAATAGCGCAGGGCGCTAATCTCTTCCTCGGGCCGGTCGGCGACCACGGCGCCCACTTCGGCGGCGGCGGCGAAGAGGACGGCGGTTTTAGCGCCAATCACCTCAAGATACCGCGCCTCATCGGTCGCAAGATCGCCCGTGGTCAGCAGTTGGTGCACTTCCCCTTCGGCAATCACGGCAGAGGCATTGGCGAGAACGCCCAGCACGCGCAGCGACCCGTCTTCGACCATCAATTGAAACGCGCGGGAGAAAAGGAAATCGCCGACCAGGACGCTCGATTTATTGCCAAAAACCGCATTGGCCGAGGCGGCGCCCCGGCGCAGCAGGCTTTCGTCGACCACATCATCGTGCAGCAGGGTGGCCGTATGGATGAATTCGACGCAGGCGGCCAACATCTGGTGCCGGGTACCGCGATAGCCACAGAGTTGGGCCGCAGCGAGAGTGATCAGCGGGCGCAGCCGCTTGCCGCCAGCGGCGATCAGATGGCTGGCAAGCTGCGGGATCAGCGCGACCGGGCTTTGCATGCGGTCGAGAATGAGCGCATTCACCGCCGCCATATCCTCCGCAACCAGCGCGACGAGCGGGTCCAGGGACGGCGCGGCCGTTTCGGGCGAGGGCATCGGTCGGGTCATGATAGCGCGTCAATCCGTCCTTCGGTCGGGCGTCAAGCCAGGGGTCTCTCGACGCGCTCGCCGTAACCCCTTAGACTTGAGAGAACATCCTTGCGGCGGGAGCATAGGCGGCGCACCCGTCCGGTCAAGTCAGATTACCAGGATCAGCCGCTGCTAAGGGCGTTTCTTTCCCGTGTTAACCTCTGCCGTCTTCCCCGAAACCGTGACCGAGGCCCCGTTTTACGGTGGGCGCCTGCGTCTGCGGCAGCCGGAAAGCGGCTATCGCGCGGCGATTGACCCGGTGTTGTTGGCCGCCCGGCAGGCGCCGCGTCCGGGATCGGTTTGGCTTGATCTGGGGTGCGGGGTGGGGGCGGCCAGCCTCTGCCTGCTGGCGCGCTGCCCGGAGGTTTCGGTGATCGGGGTGGAGATCGACCCGCTCTTGGCGGATCTCGCCCGGCAGAATGCCGCGCTGAATGGGTTTTCCGACCGGTTTCGGATCATCGAGAGCGATGTGGCGGCGCTGCGGTCGGTCGATTTACCGGCGCTTGCGGGGATCTTCACCAATCCGCCGTTTCATGCTCCGGCGGCCACCCCCTCGCCGGACGGGCGCCGCACCCGAGCGACACATGGGGACGTCTTGACGGATTGGTGCGCGATTGCCGCTCGGCTACTGCCCCATCGCGGCAGCTTTAGCCTGATCACCCGCGCCGATGCCCTGGCCGCAGTGCTGGCAGCCTTCGCAGCGGCGCGCCCGGCGTTCGGCGGGATTACGCTGCTGCCGCTATGGCCGCGCGCGGGCCAAGCGGCCAAGCGCCTGCTGGTGACGGCGCGATTGGGGAGCCGGGCGCCCTTCGTCCTCGGCGCAGGGCTGGTGCTGCATGCGGCGGGAAACGCGTATACAGCCGAATGTGATGCAATTTTGCGGGGAGGGGCATCCCTCGAAAACCGCTAAAGTCACGGCGTCGACGCTTTGTATGCTTGACCTCTCGGTCAGGAGGGGGTTGGACTAACATTTTACCAAGGCCATCTTGGAATTATGAGCGCCGAACCGATGATCGGGGCCCCCGCTAGTGGCGGCCTCCCCCATGCCTCTCTCTCGCTGGTGGCGCAGGCCCTTGCCTCCCTGAAGCTCGCGGTGCCGATTATTATCGGCCAATTGGCGCTGATCGGCCTGAACGTCGTCGCGACGCTGCTGATGGGCCGTATCGGGACGCAAGCAATGGCGGCGGGCGTGCTGGGGAACGCTTTCTTCTTCTCGATGGCAGTGATCGCCAACGGGATTCTGTCGTCAACCGGCGTGATGGTCGCGCAGGCGGAAGGGCGCGGCGATCCGCAGCGGGCGGCAGGCTATGCCCAGCGCGGGCTGTTGCTGGCGCTGTTGCTGTCGGTCCCCGCCTGCGCGGTGCTGATCGGCGCCCCCTATTTCCTGGCAGCGATCGGTCAAGCCCCGGCGCAAGTGGCGTTGACGGGCCGCTATCTGGGCACTTTGGCTTTTGCAATGGTGCCTTATGCGATGGTGCTGGCGCTGCGCTATTTTCTGGCGGCGGTCGAACGCCCGATGATGGGGACGGTGACGGCAATTTTTGGCGTCGGTGTCGAATTTATTGTCGGCCAGATGCTGCTGCCGATGGGCGTCGCGGGCGTCGGGCTTGCCGTGGCGGCGGGGTGCCTCGCCATGTTGCTCGGCATGCTGGTCTATCTGCGCCTATCGGTGCCCTTGCAGGTCTATGGGCTGTTTCAGCGGGGGCGGGCACAGGCGGGTCAGATGGGGGACTTGTGGCGCATCGGTTGGCCGATGGGGGTGGCGTTTGGGGCGGAAACCCTGTTTTTTATGCTGACCACGACCCTGGCGGGCTATTTCACCCTGCCGGAAATCGCCGCCCATAGTATCGGCTATCAAAGCATCATCACCGCCTTCATGATCGCCGTTGGTCTGTCGCATGCGACGATGGTGCGCGTTGCCCGCGCGGCGGGGGAGGGGGATATCGTCGCCGTTCGCCGCATCGGTTGGGCGGGCATTATGCTCGGCTGGCTGGGGATGGGCGGCACGGGGCTGGTATTGGCCTTGGGCGGGCGCTGGATTGCGGCGCGCTTCCTTGATCCCGCTGTGGGGGACGCGGCCACGGTTTTCGATTTCGCCGCGCCGCTGCTGGTCATTGCGGCGCTGTTCCAACTGTTCGACGGCACCCAGGCGATTGCCGCCGGGGCCCTGCGTGGCCTCAAAGATACGCGCGGGCCGATGGTGATCGGGCTGATCGCCTATTGGCCGGTCGGGATGGCCAGCGGCGCGCTGCTGGCGTTTACCTTGGACTTGCGCTTGATCGGTCTTTGGAGCGGCCTTGCCCTTGGCCTTGCAGTAGCGGCAGTGGCGCTGACGGTGCGCTTCCACGTGAGATCGCGGCACTTGCCAGCGTCCGCGAAAGGGTGAAAACTGCGCGCCATGTTCGGTTTCTCCTTCGCAAAGCTCCTGGTTCTCGTCGCCGTCTGCGTTGCCGGATGGTATCTGCTGACCCGCGCCCGGGCCGTGCCGCCCGCCCGCCGTCCGCCCGCGCCGGAACCGCAAAAGCCGCCGCCCCGCCCTGCCGAAAGCGCAGGGCAGATGGAAGATTTGCGCAAGTGCACCTTCTGCGACATCTATGTGCCCGTGCGCAATGCGCGCTCCTGCGGGCGGCCCAACTGTCCGCACGCGCCCTAAACCCCTGAAACCGGCCAATTCGTTTCGGGTGCAACGCCGAAAACCTGCGGCACGGCGCTTGATTCGCCAAGGGTCGGCAGACTAAGGTGCGCGCGTTTTTCGCTGTGTCACCGAAAGGTCATAGGATGGCGTCGCGCCCGCTTCCGTTTCAGTCGCTGATCCTGACGCTGCAGAGCTTTTGGGCAAGCCAAGGCTGCGCGCTGTTGCAGCCCTATGATGTGGAGGTTGGGGCCGGTACCTTTCATCCGGCAACGACGCTGCGCACCCTGGGGCCGGAAACCTGGAACGTCGCTTACGTTCAGCCGTCGCGCCGCCCGACCGATGGCCGTTATGGCGAGAACCCCAACCGCCTACAGCATTATTATCAGTTCCAGGTCATCCTGAAGCCGTCGCCGGTCGATCCGCAGGCCCTGTATCTTGAAAGCCTGAAGGCGCTGGGCATCGATCCCGCCCTGCACGACATCCGCTTTGTCGAGGACGATTGGGAAAGCCCGACCCTGGGCGCCTGGGGCCTTGGCTGGGAAGTCTGGTGTGACGGGATGGAAGTCACCCAGTTCACCTATTTCCAGCAGGTGGGCGGCATCGAAGCCAATCCGGTGTGCGCCGAGCTGACCTATGGGCTGGAACGCCTCGCCATGTACGTCCAGGGTGTCGAGAACGTCTATGATCTCGACTGGAACGGCGTCGAGGGGCCGGGGCGCAAGACCTATGGCGATGTCTTCTTGGAAAACGAGAAGCAGTTCAGCGCCTATAACTTCGAGCATGCCAATACCGAGGTGTTGTTCCGCCACTTCATCGAAGCCGAAGCCGAATGCCAGAAGCTGCTGGCGGCAAACCTGCCGCTGCCCGCCTATGACCAAGCGATCAAAGCCAGCCATACGTTCAACCTGCTCGATGCGCGCGGGGTGATTTCGGTCACCGAACGCGCCGCCTATATCGGCCGGGTGCGCGCGCTCTCGAAAGGGTGTTGCGAAGGCTGGCTTGCGGCGCGCAGCGCCTAATGCGTCAGGATCAGATTATGGCCGATTTGCTGCTCGAACTCTTTTCCGAAGAAATCCCCGCCCGCATGCAGGCGCGCGCGGCGGAGGAGTTGAAGGACCGTCTGACGGTGGCTTTGACCGACGCGGGCCTCGCCCCCGCTAGCGTCACCGCTTGGGTAACGCCGCGCCGCGTCGCCTTCCACGTCACGGGCCTGCCGACCGCCCAGCCAGACCGGACTGAAGAGCGCAAAGGCCCGCGCGCCGATGCGCCGGATGGGGCGATCCAGGGCTTCCTCAAATCGACCGGCCTGACCCGCGACCAGCTTGAAACCCGCGAGACCGATAAGGGCGCGGTGCTCTTCGCCGTCACCCATATTCAGGGCCGCGCCACGCGCGAGGTTCTGCCTGAGCTGATTTGCGGCCTGATCCTCGGGTATACGTGGCCTAAATCGATGCGCTGGCGCGACACGCGCCTTGCCTGGGTGCGCCCGCTGCGCTCGATCCTGGCGCTTTTCGACGGGCAGGCGCTGCCGGGCGGTCTGCATCTAGGCCGGAATCTCGAGGGCGGCGAGCAGCCGGGCTATCGCGCCGCCGGGGCGGCGGACGATCTCAACTATCTGCCGTTTGGCACCACGACCTATGGTCATCGTTTCCTGGCGCCTGCCGCGATCACGGTGGCCGATGCCGCCGAGTATCAGGCGAAGCTGCGGGCGGCCTCGGTGCTGCTTGACCGCGAAGAGCGCAAACGCCTGATCTTGGCCGAAGCGGAAAAACTGGCCGAATCGGTCGGCTGCCGTCTGAAGCCTGATGCCGGATTACTCGAAGAAGTGGCGGGCCTCGTTGAATGGCCGGTGCCGCTGCTCGGGCGCATTGACGATGCCTTTATGGATGTGCCTGCCGAGGTGCTGACGACGTCGATGCGCGAACATCAGAAGTATTTCGCCCTGACGCCCAAGGATGCGGCAGACGGCGATACGCGCATCGCCGCCTATTTCATCACCGTTGCCAATATGGTGGCGCAGGATGGCGGCGCGGCGATCATTTCCGGCAATCAGCGTGTGTTGCGCGCCCGCCTGTCGGACGCCCGCTTCTTCTGGGATCAGGACCGCAAGGTGCGGCTGGAAGCCTGGGCGGAAAAACTGCAAAGCCGGGTGTTCCACGCCAAGCTCGGCACGGTTTCGGCCCGGGTGGATCGTCTCGCCGTGCTGGCGCTCGCGCTCGCGGGGCAGACCGGGGCCGATGGCGCCTTGGCGGAACGGGCCGCGCGTCTCGCTAAGGCCGATCTTTCGACCGGCATGGTCGGGGAATTCCCCGAACTGCAAGGCGTGATCGGGCGCTATTACGCCCGCCATCAGAAAGAAGACGAGGCGGTGGCCCAGGCTATCGCCGATCATTACGCGCCGCTCGGCCCGTCCGATCGGGTGCCGACCGCGCCGGTATCCCGCGTCGTCGCGCTCGCCGATAAGCTCGACTTGCTCGCCGGGTTCTTCGCGATTGACGAAAAACCGACCGGCTCGAAAGACCCGTTCGCCCTGCGCCGCGCCGCCCTTGGCGTGCTGCGCATTATCACTGAAAACGGTCTGCGCCTGCCGCTGCGCCCGGTGTTGGAGGCGGCGGTGTCGCTCTATGCGCCGCTGGTCGAAAAACTCGACAAGGCCGCGACGGTCGATGCGCTGCTAGCCTTCTTGGCTGACCGCCTGAAAGTTGCTCTGCGCGATCAGGGCCAGCGCCATGATCTGATCCAGGCGGTGTTCGCGCTTGGGACGGAAGACGATGTGGTGCGCCTGCTCGCCCGCGTCACCGCGCTCAGCGATTTCATCGCGACGCCGGTCGGGGCCGATATGCTGGCCGCCTATCGCCGCGCCGCGAATATCCTGAAAATCGAAGAAAAGAAGGACGGGCGCCCTGCCCAGGCGACCGTTTCCACCCCTCTGCTGGCCCAAGCAGAGGAAAAAGCCTTGGCCGAAGCGCTTTCGACGGCATTGCCCGCCGTCGAAGCCGCTCTGGCGCAAGAGCAGTTCGTCGAAGCCATGACCCGGCTCGGCGCGCTGCGCGATCCCGTTGATGCGTTCTTCACGCATGTGACGGTGAATGCCGATGACGCGGCCCTGCGCGCCAATCGTTTGGCGTTGCTGGCCCAAATTCGGCAGGCCTGTTCGGCAATTGCCGACTTTGGTCTGATTGAAGGTTAGAGCGTTTATTTAGCAAATACGTCGTCGCGGGTGTGCCACCCGCTCGGGATTTGCTCTAGGGGCGTCGGGGCTAAGCAGCCCATAACAACCGCTTTTACCGGGGTAAGGGGAATAAGATGGCTGACGCAACGAAGTGGGTTTACAGCTTCGGCGACGGAAAGTCGGAAGGTAACGCTGGCATGCGCAATCTGCTCGGCGGCAAGGGCGCGAACCTTGCCGAAATGAGCAACCTCGGCCTGCCGGTGCCGCCGGGCTTCACCGTGACCACGGAAGTCTGCACCTATTACTACGCCAATGGCCGTCAATATCCTGCCGAGTTGCGCGCCCAGGTGGCGGCGGCGCTTGGCGATGTCGAAGCCATTGTCGGCAAGAAATTCGGCGATCCCGCCAATCCGCTGCTCGTCTCCGTCCGCTCCGGCGCCCGCGCTTCGATGCCGGGGATGATGGATACGGTGCTGAACCTCGGCCTCAACGACATCACTGTGGAAGGGCTGGCCCAGCTCTCCGGCGATGCGCGCTTTGCCTACGACAGCTACCGCCGCTTCATCCAGATGTACTCGAACGTCGTGCTCGACATCGATCATCATCACTTCGAAGAAATTCTCGACCGGCATAAGGACGAGAAGGGCCATAGCCTCGATACCGACCTGACCGCCGACGATTGGAAGGCCGTGGTCGCCGACTATAAGGCCGAAGTAAAGCACGCCCTGGGCAGCGATTTCCCGCAAGACCCGCAGGAACAGCTTTGGGGCGCGGTCGGTGCGGTGTTCGCAAGCTGGATGAACCAGCGCGCCATTGTTTACCGGCGCCTGCACGAAATCCCGGAAAGCTGGGGCACGGCGGTCAACGTCCAGGCGATGGTCTTCGGTAATATGGGCCAGGATTGCGCGACGGGCGTTGCCTTTACGCGCGACCCCTCGACCGGCGAAAATGTTTTCTATGGCGAATATCTGATCAACGCCCAGGGCGAAGACGTGGTGGCGGGGATCCGCACGCCGCAGCAGATCACCATCCAGGGCAAGCTCGCCAATCATTCGACGCTGCCCGCGATGGAAGAATCCATGCCCGGCGTGTTTGCCGAATTGGCGGCGGTGCGCGACAAGCTGGAAAAGCATTTCCGCGACGTGCAGGACATCGAGTTCACTGTGCAGTCGGGCAAGCTCTACATGCTGCAAACCCGCAGCGGTAAGCGCACGGCGCAGGCGGCGCTAAAGATCGCCGTCGATATGGCGAACGAGGGGCTGATCACCCAGGACGAAGCCATCCAGCGCGTCGAGCCGCGCAGCCTGGATCAGCTTCTGCATCCGCGCCTCGACCCGAACGCGCCGCGCAATCTGCTCTCGCGCGGGCTGCCGGCGTCGCCGGGGGCTGCGGCGGGGAAAGTAGTTTTTTCGGCGGATGCGGCGGAAGATCTCGCCTCGAAGGGCGAAGCGGTCATCCTGGTGCGGATCGAAACGAGCCCGGAAGATATTCACGGCATGCACGCCGCCAAGGGCATTCTGACGACGCGCGGCGGCATGACCAGCCACGCGGCGGTGGTGGCCCGCGGCATGGGCCGTCCGTGCGTCGCCGGGGCGGGGGATATCCGCGTCGACTACGCAGCGGGCACCCTGTCGGTGCGCGGCACGACGGTGAAGGCGGGGGATTTCATCACCCTCGACGGCGGTACCGGCGAAGTCTTCGTCGGTCAGGTGCCGACCTTGCAGCCGGAACTGTCGGGCAGCTTCGCCACGCTGATGGGCTGGGCGGATGCCAAGCGCACGCTGAAAGTCCGCACCAATGCCGAAACCCCGCTGGATGCCCGCACCGCGCGGCAGTTCGGCGCGGAAGGCATTGGCCTGTGCCGGACGGAGCATATGTTCTTCGACGCCGACCGCATCATCGCCGTGCGCGAAATGATTATGTCGGACGATGAAGCGGGCCGCCGGGCGGCACTGGCGAAGATTTTGCCGATGCAGCGCAGCGATTTCGTCGAGCTGTTCACCATCATGGCCGGGCTGCCGGTGACGATCCGCCTGCTCGATCCGCCGCTGCACGAGTTCTTGCCGCATTCGGAAGCCGAAATGCAGGAAGTAGCCAAGGCGGCGGGGAAGGATTTGGCTTTCGTTAAGGCGCGCGGGGCGGCGCTGCACGAATCGAACCCGATGCTCGGTCATCGCGGCTGCCGCTTGGGCGTGACCTATCCTGAAATCTACGAAATGCAGGCGCGGGCGATTTTCGAAGCCGTCGTCGCGGTTCAGAAGGACAGCGGCGCGACGGTCGAACCGGAAATTATGATCCCGCTGGTGGCGACCCGCAAAGAACTCGATCTGTTGAAAGCGGTGATCGACCGGGTAGCGAGCGAAGTGTCGGCGACTTCGGGTTTGAAGCTCGCGTATCTTGTCGGCACGATGATCGAACTGCCGCGCGCGGCGCTGCAAGCCGGGAAGATCGCCGAAACGGCGGAATTCTTCAGCTTCGGCACCAACGATCTGACCCAGACAACCTTCGGCCTGTCGCGCGACGATGCGGGGAACTTCCTGCAATCCTACCTGCGCCAAGGCATTCTGGAGGAAGACCCCTTCGTCTCCCTCGATCAGGACGGCGTGGGCGAGTTGGTGCAGATTGCCGCCGACCGTGGCCGGGCGACGCGCGGCGACCTAAAGCTCGGTATTTGCGGCGAACATGGCGGCGATCCGGCCTCCATCGCCTTCTGTCAGAAGGTCGGCCTCAACTACGTCTCCTGCTCGCCCTACCGGGTGCCGATTGCCCGGCTGGCAGCCGCACAAGCAGCGCTTGCGGTTAGCTTTAATAAAGACAACCTTTAGCGTGTAAATCGGGCGGGGGCTTAGGTGAGACCCCGCCTTTTTTGCGCAATTCTGCCAGGTTCGGCGCCCTAAAACCGCGTTCATTCAGACATTAATTTGCGGTTAGAGAATAAAAAACCGGGGCAACCGGTGTGCCGAATGTCTATACTCCTGTATACGACCTACTTCAGCGGGAGTGACGCGCGGCGATGCGCACAGGGGAGGGAATGAAGCCCGGAATGGCCAGCCGCATCCTGCTGATGCGCGCGGGCATTGTGCTGGGAACCCTCGCCTTCATTGCCGCCGTGTTTTTGCAAGCCTCGGTCAATGTCCGCACCAACGAGGCGACGGCGCGGGCCGCAGCCTCGCGTGCGGCGGATATGACCGCGCTCTCGCTGCGGTCGCTGGTCGATCAGACGTTTGGGCAGGTCGATCAGGCCATCCAGATTTTGGCGCCGCATATTTCCCTGCCATTCCCGCTCGCGCCCGCCGCCGTGAAACCCGATTTGAATGACCGGATGGCCGTGCTTGTCGGCACGCTCGATGCGGTAACGGGGGCGATTGCCTTATCGCCGGATGGTATTCTGCTGGGGCGCTGGGGGGAGGAGCTGGACGATCCGCTAAGTTCCGATCTGTACCGCATGCCCCGTCCGGGGGGCGGGTTCGAGATTGAAGCGGTGGGCGACATGGGCCGCCCCGGGCGCGTGGTGCTGGGGCGCTGGGTGCAGTCCGACCTTACCGGCGCGCAGGCAGTGGTTTTGGTGACGATCGACCTAAAGCGCCTCCTACCGCCGGAACTGCCTGATCAACTGGGCGCGGGCGGGCGGCTGGCCCTGCTGTTGCAAACAGGTGAGGTCGCGGCGGTTTTGAAAACGGGCCGCCCGGCGTTGGCGGCGGGCAAATTTGTTTCGGTCAGCAGCGAGGCGGAGGGCGGGGTAACCCGCACCCCATCAGGCCTGCCGTTTGGAACCTTAACCGGCGCGCGCGTTGGTCAAGAAGTGATCTGGCGCCTGCCGCTGCGCACGACGCCGATGGACCTGCTGCTGACGTTTCACCCAACCGAAACTTTGGCAGCCGTTCGCGATGGCGCACGCAGCACGTGGATCGTCGCCTATGCCGCCTCCTTCGTCGTTCTCATCCTTGGCATTGCCCTGATGGCGCAGTTGATGCGGGTGGAGCGCAACCGCCGTCGTCTCGATGCGCAGGATGCCGCACTGCGCGCCAGCAATACGAAGCTAGAAGCGGCCCTGGCCCATATGAACCAGGGGCTTGTGATGTTCGACGGCGATGGGCGGATTTTGCTCTATAACCGCCGCTACCTCGATATCTTCGGGTACGACCCAAACCGCTCTTACCTCAATCTCACGTTGGCCGACCTTTATGCGATGGCCGAACAGATGGGCCGCTTAGGGCCGATGGTCGATGCCGAGCATATTCAGGCGCGGCTGGATAGTTTGGAGCGGGGGCAGCGGCTGCAGTTCATTCGGCAACTCTCCAACGGCACTTATGTGGAATGCCGTCACGAGCCGCTGAATAATGGCTGGTCTTTATCCACTTATACCGATGTCAGCGATTTGATCCGCACCGCCAATGCCTTTGCTAAGGCGAAAGACGAGGCAGAGCAGGCCAACCGGGCGAAATCGGTCTTTCTCGCCAATATGAGCCACGAGCTGCGCACGCCGTTGAATGCCATCCTCGGCTTTTCCGATGCGTTGATCGGCGGCTACTTCGGGCCGGTGGCGGAAAAACACCTAGAATATCTTCAGGCTATCCAAACGTCGGGCCGTTATCTGCTGGAGTTGATCGCCGATATCCTCGACCTCGCCAAGATCGAAGCCGGGCGCTACGACTTGCAGCCCGGCTGGCTGCGCGTCGAAACCCCCGTCCAAGAAGCCCTGGCCCTTTTGGCGGCGCGGGCTGAAAAAGCCCGGATCGATTTGGTGGCGAAAGTGCCATCCGATTTGATGATCTATGCCGATGACCGCGCCCTGCGGCAAATTCTGCTAAACCTGCTGACCAATGCCGTTAAGTTCACCCGGCCCGAGGTGGGGGAGCGCGGGACGGTGTCCGTCAAAGCGGCTGCCGCCTCGGACGGGCGTGGCGTCACCCTGACCGTGCGCGACAATGGCATCGGCATCCCGCCCGAAATGCAGGAGGCGATCTTGCAGCCCTTCGTGCAGGTCGAATCGGCACAGACGACCACCGACGGCGGTACCGGCTTGGGCCTATCCATCGTGCGGGGGCTTGTGGAGGGCCACGGCGGGCGGCTGACGTTCGAAAGCGAGGTTGGGGCGGGGACGGTCTTCCGCATCTGGCTCCCGACACCGCTGACGGAGGCGGCGCAGGACCAGGCCCCCGGTGCCTAGGCCGGTCAGCCGCTTAGTATTTCTATGAAAAAGACCCCAGGGATCGGCACCATAGGGTGCGATATCGCCCTTGGCTTGAATCTATCGGTTGGCTATATCTAGTTCCGGTTAAGCGGGCGTGGCGGAATCGGTAGACGCAACGGACTTAAACCAAACTGAGTGCGCTTGGGGAAACCCAGGACGTAGAACTGCTCAAAGTCGGGGAAACCTTCACTGGCAATCCCGAGCCAAGCCCGGAAACGGGAAGGTGTAGAGACTAGACGGGCAGCACCTAAGGCCAGACGGCTAGGGTGAAGGGATAGTCCAGACCACAAACGCCTTGGTTCCGGGGCGGCGGCGAAAGCCGTAGCTGGTACGAAAATCCGTCGGGGGCAACCCCATACCGGTTCAAGTCCGGTCGCCCGCACCATTCTTCCGAATTTCTGGCCCCTCCGAAAGGAAGGGCCATTGTTACATCAGCGTTCGTCGGGATGAACCCAGGCGAAGGGCTTTACGGGATCATCCAACTCGGTGTGTGCCAAGGCATTGGTGAAATTCGATAGAAGTTTAGCGGCTAAGCCCATCAAGATTTCCAGCGCTTGCCGTTGGCTGAAACCGGCCGCAAAAAACTCCGCGAGCGCTGTGTCGCCGACGTGCCCCCGCTGAAGAAGAAGCTGTCGCGTGAACTGCCGCAAGCTCTCGAGGCGCGGATCAGTCAGGGGTTTGCCGTCCCGCAAGGCAGTGATGATGTCGGCGGGCATTTTTTGCAACGTCATCAGTAGCGAATGACCGGCGGTGCAATAATGGCACCTGTTCTCATAATTTGCCGTCATCATAACGATTTGCTGTTCTAACGGGGACAGGGTGGTTTCCGCTAGGAACAGCCCGAAGGTGGTGGTGTATGCCTGATATAGGGGCGGCGCTTCGGCCATGATTTGATGAAGCTTCGGAAAGAAACCGAATGTCTTTTCTGATTGCGCGATGAGGGCCTGCGAGGCTTCCGGGGCGGTGGCTTTGGTATGGTAGACGAACATCATA
Source organism: Elstera cyanobacteriorum (assembly GCF_002251735.1). Lineage (NCBI taxonomy): Bacteria > Pseudomonadati > Pseudomonadota > Alphaproteobacteria > Rhodospirillales > Rhodospirillaceae > Elstera > Elstera cyanobacteriorum. The sequence continues at coordinate 307,705 of NZ_NOXS01000034.1, forward strand.
TTTTCTCCGGCGGTGAGGCGGCTGGGGCGTAGAGACGGATAATCCCGGTGAGATTATCGGCGCCGAATCCTGCGGCGATGGCGCGTTGGAACACGGCGCGGGTTGCGGCGATCATAGGGGCCTGTGCGGCTGCTTCGGCGGCATAACCAAAGTCTTTTTCCACGATTTCAACGGGAAACAGAGGCGGAAAGCCTTGGGATAGCATGCTGGTAGCGGCAGCTTTGGCGGCGGGGCTGGCCGCTGGGGTAGCGATCAGCGCTTCAACGGCGCGCGCTGGGGCGTCGATATGGGCAGTAATCATCGGAATGATTTCTGCCAGCGCGGCAACTTGGATGCCAAAGAGGGCGTTTACCGCGAGTTTCGTAATCGCGCCGCTGCCGTTCGGCCCGAGATGATGGAGGATGCTTCCCATTGTCTGAAGAATGGGAGCCATCTTCCCAACGGTGGTCTCGGTGCCCCCCAGGAGGAAGATCAACTGGCGTTGATCGGCTTGCGGGCGCGACCCCACAACGGGCGCATCGAGAAAGTTAATCCCTCGGTTAGTTGCCGCAGCGGCGAGGGCTTTTACCCACGGTAGGCTCAGGGTCGAACATTCCACCGCCGTCGCCTGCGGTGTCATGGCCGATAGAGCGCCGGTTACTGGATCCAACCAAACGGCGCGCGACGCTATATCATTCCGAACCATAGCGAGAACGCTATCCGCCCCCGCTGCCGCCTTCGCGGGGGTTTCGGACCATTCAGCCCCCGCTTGAAGCAGGGGCGCGGCCTTTTCCGGCGACCGGTTCCAAATCCGAACGGTATGCCCGGCGGCAATCAGATGGGCCGCCATGCGGCTTCCCATCGCGCCCAATCCTAAAAAGGCTATCGTTGCCATGATGGCCGCCTTACGCGGGGAGGGCGGTGTCGATCGCCGCCTTCGCTGCCTCGATCTGGCTGGCGAGTGCGTCGCCGCCCGTTGCAGCCATTTCAGCATTGAAGAAGTGCGTATCGGCCATGCCCAGAAAGGTCAGCAGGAAGCGCAAATAGGGTTCAACGAAGTTGGCGGCGCTGAAGCCTTGCCCCGGCCCATATCCGGCCGCCCCATAGGCGCAGGTCACGAAGACCTGTTTACCGGTCACCAGCCCGTCGAATGTCTGCCCGTCATAGCGAAAGGTATGGCCAATGCGAACAATCTGATCGATCCAGGCTTTTAGGGCGGACGGGATCGAGAAATTATACATCGGCACGGTCAGCAGCAGATAATCGGCGCTCCGCAGTTCGCCGATCAGCTCGTCTGAAAGGGCTGTGGCCGTGCGGAGGGCATCCGTCATTTGGTCGGTCGGCGTGTAATAGCCAGCAATCGTGGCTTCGGTGATATGGGGTAGGGACGCGAGATCGCGTCGCAAGATGCGAAGGTCTGGTTTTGCCAAACGCAGACGGTTTTCCAGATGGTCGCCCAATTGACGGGAAACCGACCCTTCTTGACGGGCGCTGGCATCAAGACGAAGCAAAACAGGCATGAGGAACCTCCAAGGAATGCCGCGTCCCCTATGGACGCGCCTTAGAGAGTTCACCGATGTCGAATGATCGATTAAGCTGGCTTCTTGGAATGATATTGATGTGGATCAAGCATTAATGAATTTGAACGATGCCCGCCTGCTTATCGAAATCGCCCGTCGGGGGTCCTTTGCCGAGGTTGCGCGTGATCGCGGGGTCGATCCTTCCTGGGTATCGCGGATGGTGGCGGGAATAGAACAGGCGCTCGGCTTTCGGCTGTTTCAGCGGACGACGCGGCGTGTCGCGCTGACCGAGGCCGGGGAAATTTATCTGCGGCGCATCCAACTGATTGCCGAGGAGCTTGATCAGGCGCGGGATGATGCTTTGGCCGTTACCCGTGGTCCGGTCGGCATCCTGCGCATGACGGCAACGGTTGCCTTCGGTCAAACGGTGCTGGTGCCGTTAATCCCGCAATTTCGAAACGTTTATCCGGGCGTAGCGCTCGATCTGCTGCTGACGGATGCGACGGTCAATTTGGTCAGCGACCGGATCGACCTTGCCATCCGGCACGGCCCGAGCGTTACGGGCGATATGGTTGTCACCAAGCTGCGGACGACCCGATATCGGGTTTGCGCGAGTCCAACCTATCTGGCCCAGGCAGGTGCCCCAACCCATCCGCAGGAATTAGCGCACCGCCCGTGTTTAAGGTTCGCGTTACCAGGGTTCCGAAGCCGCTGGCTGTTTCGGGAAGCGACCGCCGGGCCGGTGATAGAGGTCGAGGTTGGGGGAGACATCACTGTTTCTGGGGGGCTTGCCCTGCATAGCCTGGCCCTAGCCGGGGAGGGGCCAGCTTTGCTGGCCGATTGGCTGATTGAGGCCGATATTGCCGCTGGACGCTTGATTGATCTCTTTCCCGGTTGGCAGGTCACGGCCACGAGTTTCGAGACGGCGGTTTGGCTGCTCTATCCCAGCCGGTCATTTCTACCCCGCAAGGTGCGGGCGATGATCGACTTCCTGAAAGCCTCGGTCGAGGGGGGCGCGTAGCCCCCCATCCGCCTTACGGCGTTACATCGACCGGCAGATAAAGGCTTTCGCCCTTGATCAGCGGCTCCAGCTTGGCGCGCACGCCGTCGATCTGGATGGCGGTGCTTTCGATCTTCGACAGCAGCTTGCGGACTTTGGTGAACCCGTCTTCCGGGGCGGGATAGTCGATTAGGCGCAACTGGGTATCGGGCGGCTGGCGCAGCAGTTGGCGCATTTCGTCGGTTGCTTCCACCATACCGCCGAGCCGGTCCACCAGTCCGGCGTCCTTGGCCGAGGCACCGCTCCAGATCCGGCCTCGGGCGATAGCATCCATCTTATCCATCGGGATTTTGCGGCCCGCCGCCACGCGCTGGGTGAAATCGGCATAGATACGGTCGAGATTTTCCTGGAACCGCGCCCATTCTGCCGGGGTAAAGTCGCGGTTCGGGCTGATTTGCCCGGCGGAAGCACCGCTCGCCACCCGATCCCAGCGGATACCCAGCTTCTCCCACAGGCCCGACAGCACGAATTTACCGCTATAGACGCCGATGGAACCGGTCAGCGTGCCCGGTTGTGCCACGATCTTATCGGCGGGCGCCGCGACGAAATAGCCGCCGGACGCGGCATAGGTGCCCATGACGGCCACCACCGGTTTCCCAGCATCCTGGGCGGCGCGGACGGCCTGCCAGATCGTGTCCGAGGCGACATAGGAGCCACCGGGCGAATCGATGCGGAAGATAATGCCCTTCACCGTCGGGTCGTTCACGGCGGCGGTGAAGGCGGCAGCCACGCGCCCGGCAGCGAAACTGCCTTCGTCGCTGGCCAGCGGATTATCGCTATCGCCGCCGCCGCGCACCACTGGCCCGGCGGCTTCGATCACTGCCACATGCAGGGCGGCATTCGGCAGCGTATCGGGGACGCGGTAATCTGCGAGGGCGACCGTTGCCGGGGTGCGGCTTGCGTCTTTCAAGGCGCGCAGGGCGTCGCTGCGGTAGCCCATCTGATCGATCAGCCCCTGGGTCACGGCGTCTTGCGCGGCAATCGGTGCGGTATCGATGGCGGCGGTTACATCGTCGGGGGCCAAGTTGCGGCCTTTGGCGATCATCTCCACAGCCTGCTTCAGCATATCGTCGGTCAGCTTTTGCAGCGAACCGCGCAGGGCTGGGGACAGGCCTGCTTCGGTAAACATGTCGATCCCGCCCTTGAACTCGTGGCGTTGATCGACGCGCGGGGCAATGCCGACGCTTTTCAGCGCTTCGGCCAGATAGGGCCGTTCCAGCGCTAGCCCATCGATACCGAGGGCGCCGGCGGGTTGCAGCCACACCCGGTCGAACTGGGCGGCCAGTGCGTAGGTGAAGGTGGCGCCACCCGTTTCGCCCAGCGTATCGGCGAAAGCATAGGTTGGCTTGCGCTTCGCCTTGAAGCGCTGCACGGCTTGCGCCAATTCCTGCGCGGCGGCGGGCGACAGGCGGGCGTTCGACAGATCGACGAACAGCCCCTGCACGCGGCCATCTTTCGCGGCGCCGTCGATCCGGCCCACCATCTCGCGCAGGGTCAGGCCTTCGCCGGTCAGCTTGCGGAAGGGATTGTCGCTGCGGGCGGCGGGCGGTTCGCCGCTAATGCTGAGGGTCAGCAGCAGATGCGACGGGAGGTCGGGGGCCTTCGCTTCCTGAAATTCGCTGAACCCACGCCAGACGAGATAGCCGAGGCCGCCGCCGATCAGCAGGAACAGAACGCCCAGAATAGACAAACACCCCACCAGAAACCGGCGCATGGCGGCTCTCCTATCGTGCTTGGCGATGATAGTCGGGATTGGGCATCATATCGACGCCGTGGGCAACGCGGTTGGTCATATTGAAAAAGCCCGCAACCTCGCAGATATCGAAAATATCCTCATCGCTGAACCCCTGCGCGCTGAGGGACGCGCGGTCATTCGCGGTAATCATATGCGGGGTTTCGGTCAATTTTACGGCGAAATCGAGCATGGCGCGCTGCCGGGCGGGCAATTCGGCCACCCGATAGTTCATCACCAGCATTTCCCCCAACTCGGGATCGCCGGACATCTGGCGCACCGCTGCACCGTGGGCGACGAGGCAGTAATAGCAGCGGTTCACCGCCGAGACGGCAACGGCGATCATCTCCCGCTCCAGCTTGCTGAGTCCGGAGGCACCGAGCATCAACTCGTTATAGCTGGCGATAAAGGTGCGCAGTTTTTCAGGGCGCAGCAGCCAAGCACGCAGCACGTTCGGCACCATGCCGAGCTTGTCACGACACTTTTGAAAATAGGGTTTCAAATCATCGGGGAGGCTGGCCTCGTCCGGGGTGTGTAGGTCCATCACCTTCTGCGGTGAATATTGGCCGGGGCGCGCGTCGCTGCTCATGGTTTGCCGCTCGTTTGTTATCCGCGCCGCGTCAGGCGGCGTCCTCCAGATGAAGCCGTAGCTTGAAGCCTGCCGCGGCGGCAATGTTTACGAGCGCATCGAGCGAAAATTTATCAATCTTTCCCCGCAGAAGATCATTGAGCCGTGGGCGGGTGAGGCCAAGTTTCTGGGCGGCCTGTTCCTGCGGCAGCGCCCATTCGGCCACCCGGCCCCGGATATGCAGCATGAGATCGGCCCGCGCGGTTAAATTCGCCGCCTCGGCAGGCGTATCGGCGAGCGCATCGAAGACGGAGGGGAATAGGGGGTCGTTCATCGGGCGGCTCTCCAGGTTTTCAAACGCTGTCGGGCGAGGTCGATATCCTTGTCTGCCGTCTTTTGGCTCTTCTTTTGGAAGGCATGCAGAACTAAAACTCGATCCGGCAGTGTGGCGACATAGAGAATACGGAACGCCCCCGTCGCATCACGTAATCGGATTTCCCGAACACTGTCGCCGACCGACGCCATCGGTTTCCAGTCGCTCGGGTCGGCGCCAATTTGGACCGCCCGGAGTTCAAACCCAGCCCGCTGGCGGATTTTATCGGGAAAGCCCCTTAGGGCGTCGAGACTATCGCCAAGAAATTGGATTGGCTTGCTAATAACGGACTGTATCAAAACGGATACTCCTGTGCAAGCCGATCCCCGCTTACCCGCACTGCGCCCGGTGCTGCATCATCTGATCGGCCAGCACCAGGGCCAGCATGGCTTCGGCGACCGGCACGCCGCGAATACCGACGCACGGATCGTGGCGGCCTTTGGTGAAAATCTCTGTTTCCTCGCCCGCCGCGGTAATCGTCTGGCGCGGAATAAGGATCGAGCTGGTCGGCTTCACCGCCAGCCGCACGACGATATCCTGCCCCGTCGAAATCCCGCCGAGAATGCCGCCCGCATGGTTCGATAGAAACTGCGGCTGCCCGTCCACCAGGCGGATTTCGTCGGCATTTTCCTCACCGCGCAGGGCGGCGGCCGCGAAGCCGTCGCCGATCTCGACGCCCTTCACCGCGTTGATCGTCATCATCGCCTTGGCGATTTCGCTGTCGAGCTTCTCATAGAGCGGCGTGCCCCAGCCTGCCGGAACGCCGGAGGCGACGACTTCGATTACCGCCCCGCAGGAGGAGCCTGCCTTGCGGATACCGTCGAGATACTCAGTCCAGCGGGCAACCGCGCTGGCGTCCGGGCAGAAGAACGGGTTTTCGTCCACTTGGCCCCAGTCCCAGGCCGTGCGGTCGATCCCTTCTGTGCCGAGTTGTACGAGGGCACCCCGGATGGAAATTTCCGGCCCCAGCACTTTGCGGGCAATTGCCCCAGCCGCAACCCGCGCGGCAGTTTCCCGGGCCGAGGACCGCCCGCCGCCGCGATAATCGCGGATGCCGTATTTGGCGTCATAGGTAAAATCGGCATGGCCGGGCCGATAGGCGCTGACCAGATTGCCATAATCCTTCGAGCGTTGATCGACGTTCTCGATCATCAAGGAAATCGGCGTGCCGGTCGTTTGACCTTCAAAAGTGCCGGAGAGGATTTTTACCGCATCCGGCTCCTGCCGCTGCGTGGTAAAGCGGCTTTGGCCGGGGCGGCGCTTATCCAGCCAAGGCTGAATATCCGCCTCGGTTAGGGCCAAGCGCGGCGGCACCCCATCGACAACGCAGCCCAGGGCCGGGCCGTGGCTTTCGCCCCAGGTCGTGAAGCGAAAGAGGCTTCCGAAGGAATTCCCGGCCAAGACGCTTAGTCCTTCGCAACGTTGATGTCGGGCGCGTCCACGGCCTTCATGCCGACGACGTGATAGCCGCTATCGACGTGATGGGTTTCGCCCGTGACGCCGCTGGACAGGTTCGAGAGCAGGTAGAGACCCGCACCACCCACGTCTTCCAGCGTCGTATTGCGCTTCAGCGGCGAGTTATACTGGTTCCACTTCAGAATATAGCGGAAATCGCCGATGCCGGAGGCGGCGAGCGTCTTCATCGGCCCGGCAGACAGGGCATTGACGCGGATATTCTGCCCGCCGAGATCGACCGCGAGATAGCGGACGGAGGCTTCGAGTGCCGCCTTGGCCACGCCCATCACATTGTAATGGGGCATTACCCGCTCGGCACCGTAATAGGTGAGGGTCAGCAGGCTGCCGCCCTCGGTCATCAGCGGCGCGGCGCGCTTGGCGACGGCGGTGAAGGAATAGACCGAGATATTCATCGTCAGCAGGAAATTATCGAGGCTGGTATCGACATATTTCCCCTTCAGCTCTTCCTTATTGGAAAAGCCGATGGCGTGAACGACGAAGTCGAGCTTGCCCCAAACTTTGCCGAGATGATCGAAAACGGCATCCACCGACGCAAGGTCCGACACATCGCAGGGCAGCACTTCGCTCGAGCCGAGTTGGGCGGCCAGCGGGCGCACCCGCTTTTCCAAGGCCTCGCCCTGGAAGGTGAAGGCCAGTTCCGCACCTTGCGCCGCCAAAGCCTGCGCGATGCCCCAGGCAATCGACTTATCGTTGGCCAGGCCCATGATCAGGCCGCGCTTGCCTTGCATCAGCGGAGCAGGAGACACCATTCACTTTATCCTTTTATTAACCAAAGGCGGGCGCAAAAACGCCGCGCATCCTAGCGGAAGCCACGGCGGCCGGGGAAGAGGCTTGATGCAGCGGTGCCGTTTCTAAGCCTGGGACAGATCTGTTACAGGAAAACCATATTCTCGTCCCATTTCTGGGGCAGTCTTCAGCATCGGTTTCGAGCAACGGTCGGGATCGGTCAAAAGAGGGGGTAATCCGGGATGAGGTTAAAGCGGCAACTTCTGCCGTCTCTGAATGGATCACTTCTGGCGAGACCGTCCCACAGCGAAAAATGGGAGAAAGATCATGACTAAGACTTTCATCATCGCCGGTGCCGGTCTGCTGTTTCTGGCGGCGTGCGGGAATAATCCTGGGGATCGTGCCCTGTCCGGCGCCGGGATTGGCGCGGCGGCGGGGACTGTCGGCGGCTTGATGGTCGGCGCTCCCGTCACGGGTGCAGTCGTCGGCGGGGCCGCCGGGGCGGCGGTCGGGGGGCTGACGAAGAAGAAGGATCTTGATCTCGGTAAGCCGATTTGGCGTTAAAACAACGCGATCAGGACGAGAAGGGGGCGGTTTTCCACCCCCTTTTGCTTTATGGCGTCGGCAGGGTACCTTCGTCTTTCGGGGTTAATTCGCCCCTATAAGCGATGTGGGTAATGAAGGTTTTCACCGTTTCCGGCGCAAGCGCTGCCCCATTGGCGGCGCAGATAAACCCGAGGGCAGAATAGCTGCGCCAATAGGCCCGATAGGCGGCGCAATTATTCTTTTTGCCATCCTTACCCGTCACGGCTACCGGGATTGCGCGGAAATCCGCAGGCCCATGATCGACATCAAAATATTCGCCCAAAACAGGCTGGTTCTCGGAAAAGAAACGATTAGCAATATTTTGGATCGTATCGCGATTCCAGGTCGTCTGATTTGGTGCTTCGTGAACGACAACAACGGCATAATAACCTTGGGCGCTGGCGGTAATCGATGAATTGATAACCTCCATATGAATATTATTGTCACCACCAGCATTTGTCGAGGCGCGCCGAATGCTGCTCTTTCCCCAACCGGTCAATTTAATGTCGATCATCGACTGTTCGGCTGGGATTTCCCGAGCAGAGCCCCATTGTTGGGCAAAGGTTGGGGGCGCAAAGAGAGCGATGGTCAAGGCGAGAGCGGCTGAAACACGCATGGGAGTAGCCTTTAGAAAGGGCGTAGGGCAGGGTGGTTTCAGTAGAAACCGGCGTTGAGAGGCAAGAGTCTGGCTTTTAAGGCAAAACCCCAGCATCTTCCCAGTGGAGATACCATAAGCCTCCGTCCGCTTCCATCGGTTTAACGGAATTTTAATTTCCTACACCTGTAGGAAAGGAGCCGTTACTTGCCCTTCTTGGCTTGCGTTGCCGCAGCTTTTTCGGCATCCCACCACCAGCGATCAAAGCTCTCGCGCTGAAGCGTCTCCACTCCCGTGCGCCCGTAGAAATCCCAATGGGCATAACGCGTGGTACGCCCGTGGAACTGCGGGATAACGTAATGGCCCCAGCGCAGCAGCCGGTCGAGCGCGCGGGTGCGCGTCACCAGCGCCGCGCGGCTGGGGGCGTAGATCACCTGTTCGATCAGCGCGTCGATGGCCGGGTCTTTGATGCCCGCAAGATTGCGCCCGCCCGGAATATCGGCGGCGTGGGCACCGAAGAAATCACGCTGTTCGTTACCAGGGCTGATCGACTGCGGGAAGATGCCGATCATCATATCGAAATCATAGGCTTCGATCCGCTTCTGGTACTGCGCCACATCCAGCAGGCGCAGGGTGGCGGTAACGCCCAACTGTTCCAGATTTTTGATGAAGGGCAGCGTCGTGCGTTCGAAGGCTTGATTGTCGATCAGGATTTCGAAGGTCAGCGGTTTGCCCTCGGCATTGACCAGCTTATTATCCTTCACCGTCCAGCCCGCCTCCCGCAGCATCCGCAGGGCCGTGCGCAGGTTATCGCGGATATTGCCGCTGCCATCGGTCTGCGGTGGCAGATACTCTTGGGTGAAAACCTCGTCCGGTACTTTGCCGCGAAACGGCTCCAGCAACGCCAACTCGTCGCCCTGCGGCAGACCGCGTGCGCGTAGCTCGGAATTATCGAAATAGCTGGCCGTGCGGATCAGCTTACCGTCTGATAGGGTCTTATTCGTCCATTCGAAATCGAAGGCATAGGCCAAGGCGGCGCGCACGCGGCGGTCAGCAAAGATCGGGCGGCGGGTATTATAGACCCAGCCCTGCATGCCACGCGGGCTGCTATCGCCGATTTCGGTACGCTGGATTAGCCCTTGCCGCACCGGCGGCTTATCGTAAGCGGTCGCCCAGCGGCTAGAGGAGGTTTCCTGCCGCAAGGTCAGATCGCCCGCCATCAAGGCTTCGAGGGCGACCCCATCGTCGCGGTAATAATCGTAGCGCAGCGTATCGAAATTATGATGGCCCTTCTGCGGGCCGAGATCTTTCGCCCAATAGTTGGGGTCGCGCTGATAGGTGATCGAGCGGTTCGCATCCACCGCCTTCACCTTATAGGGGCCGGAGCCGAGCGGCGCATCGAGACTGGTCTGATCGAAGGGTCGATTGGCGTAGTAGCCGGCGGAAAAGACGGGGAATTCCCCGATAATCAGCGGTAACTCGCGGTTCGTACCGTCTTTGAAGCGGAAGGTAATCGTCCGCGCATCGGGGGTTTCCACCGCCGTCACATCGCCGAAATAGCTGCGATAATGGGGGGAGCCTTTTTCCTTCAGCATCTTATAGCTAAAGGCGACATCTTGCACCGTGACCGGGCTGCCGTCATGGAACTTGGCGTCGGCCCGCAGGGTGAAGGTGATTGAGGCGCGGTCGGCGGCAATCTCCATCGTTTCTGCCAGCAGCCCATAGCGGGTAAACGGTTCGTCGTCGGACGCGATGGTTAGCGTATCGAACAATAGGGCGAGCCCGGCGGCGGCGTTGCCTTTCAAGATGAAGGGATTAAGGCTGTCAAAGCCGCCTAACACCGCTTGGCGCACCTCGCCGCCCTTGGGGGCATTGGGGTTCACATAGTCGAAATGACTGAATCCCGGCTTATATTTCGGCTCCCCATAGAGCGCGATCCCATGCACCGGCTCGGCGGCGGCGAGGCCAGCAGACAGGCAAGCACAAAGGCTCGCGGCGAGGGCGATTGCCCGCGTCGTGCGCGTCATAAACTCTCCTTCATCGCCCGCCAAACCGGCGATAGCGGATCAGTGCGACAGTTGGGGATGGTCGGGGGCAAGCCCGCGCAGCAGCGTATCCAGCAGCGTATCGATCATCACCTCGGGCGTTGCCGCCGGATGATCGCCGGATTTGATCAGCAGCGTCGCAAGACCGTGGACGGACGCCCAGAGTGCCGCCGTAATGGCTGCCGGGTCGCCATCGCGCAGCAGCCCTGCCGCCTGGCAGCGGGCCACGCCCTTTTCCAGGCTGCCATAGGCCTGTTCGCACAGGCTATCGCAGCATTCTTCCTGCTTCTGCTGGCACATGTCGCGCTTGGCTTCGGGCGGCAGCGTCATGAAGACGACGCGGTAATGATCGGGGTAGGCAAGGCCGAAGCGGATATAGGCTTCCAGCCCCTTGCGCAGGGCGCAGAGCGGATCGGTAACCGGACACATCACCGATTTCAGGTTTTCCAGCAGAATGCCGAAAGTTTCCTGAACCAGGTGGAAGACCAGTTCTTCCTTATTCTTAAAGTACAGATAGAGGGTGGTCGGCGTGACGTTCAGCTTCGCCGCGATATTGCGCATCGACGTGCGGTCATAGCCTTCCGTCAGCATCAGCTCGCGCGCGGCGGCTAGAATCTCGCTGCGGCGATCTTGGCCCCGGTCGGCAGGCGAATTCGCCGGGCGAACCGCCCCCGGGGTCGCGGTTACAATGGAAATCGGAACAGCCGTCATGCCACACCCTCCTTGACCCGGCCGCGCTCCTGTCGCTCCTCGACGCGCCGTAGCCCAATTGTTGGCAGGATTATACTGGTAACCTGCTCTAATTGGTATGGGGTCTTCACGAGAACGTCACAAGAGCGAACTGCGTTTTTCCGCCGACATTACACCGATTTCATAGAAAAAGGCCGCAAGGTCCGGCGGACCTGCGGCCTTCTGTCCCGATTGGGCGCAGCCGGTTACGGCAGCGGCTTCGGCGCGTCACTCAGCGAACGCAGGTAGGCGATCACTTGGGCGCGTTCTTCGGCCTTCTTAATCCCGGCGAAGGACATTTTGGTGCCCGGAGCATAGGTCTTCGGATTGGCGAGGAACTTATTCAGCTCTTCGTAGCTCCATTCCGCATCGGCCATCTTCTTCAGCACGTCGGAATAAGCGAAGCTGGCGACATGGGCATGCTTGCCCCCCACGACATCCCACAGGTTCGGGCCAACCTTATTGGCCCCGCCCTTATCGAAGCTATGGCACGCGGCGCACTTCTTGGCGGCGGCTTCGCCGGCCTTCACATCGGCGGCGGCCAGCAGCGGACCGATCGGTTCGATCGGCGCGTCGCCCGCCGGGGCAGCGCCGCCCGAGGCGGCGGCGGGGGCGCCAACGCCCTCCACCACATAGACGTTCTTTTCCAGCGGATGCGGCTTAATCAGCATGCCGCCCAGAATGCTGGCGACCATAGCCGTGATCCCGGCGACCAAAACGGCGGCGGCGATTTTGTTCAGTTCGAAACTCGACATCGTATTCTTCGACCCGTCTGCTCAGCGATTTGCCGGAAAATAGCTTCAAAGATTGGTCCTGTCCAATGTCTCATTCCCCAGGACGGTCTTTCGCGGTGCGGTAGGCCGGGCAACGGGGGTGCCGAAAACGCAGACCTGCGCCCTCTTGCGAAGGCTAAGCTCTTGCTTCACAACAGCGAGCGCGCCTTTTTTGGTCCGGGCGCCCTGAAGGGTTTTACCATGTCGCTCAATCCGCTGATCGTCATTCCGTCCCGCATGAAGGCCGTCCGCCTGCCCGATAAACCCTTGGCCGATATCCAGGGCGAACCGATGATCGTGCACGTTTGGCGGCGCGCGGTCGCGGCGGCGGTGGGGCCGGTGGTAGTGGCCTGCGGTGATCAGGCGATCTACGATGTCATCGTCGCGCGGGGCGGTAGCGCGGTTTTGACCGATCCCGATCTGCCGTCCGGCTCCGACCGGGTGCATGTGGCGGCGCAAACGGTCGATCCCGATGGGGATTTCGACGTGATCGTCAATCTGCAAGGCGATTTACCGACGCTGGATCCCTCCGTGCTGCGCAATGTACTGGAGCCGCTGGAAGCCGATCCCGCCGTCGATATCGCAACCCTGGCGACGGAAATTCACGACGCTGCGGAGTTTCACGCCCCCAGCATCGTTAAGATAGCCCTCGCCCGCGCCTCGGACCGGGCGAGCATCGGGCGGGGGCTCTATTTCTCTCGCGCGCCGATCCCGACCGGCGACGGGCCGCATTATCATCACATCGGTATTTATGCCTACCGCCGCGACGCCCTGGCGCGCTTTGTCGCGGCTCCCGTCGCGGCGTTAGAGGCCCAGGAAAAGCTTGAGCAGTTGCGCGCACTCGCCAACGGCATGCGCATCGACGTGAAGATCGTCCATACCAATCCGCTTGGCGTCGATACGCCCGCCGATCTTGAGCAGGCCCGCGCCCTGATCAACCGCGCGAACTGAGTCGCCGTCCTTTCTATAGAGCATGCCATGACCGATCTCGTCCGCCTCGTCGCGTTCCAGGGCGTCCCCGGGGCCTATTCCGACCTCGCCTGCCGCGCCTTTTTTCCCGGCGTGGCGACCTTGCCCTGTGCGACCTTCGAAGATGCGCTGGCAGCGGTCAGGGATGGCGAGGCCGACCGGGCGATGATCCCCATCGAAAACTCGCTGGCGGGCCGGGTGGCCGATGTGCATCACCTAATGCCGAAATCGGGCCTGCACATCGTCGGCGAACATTTCCAGCGGGTGAACCATCAGTTGCTGGCCCCCAAGGGCGCCCGCCTCGGCACGATCAAGCGCGTGCGCAGTCATGTTCAGGCGCTCGGTCAGTGCCGGGGCTTCCTGCGCGCCAATGGGCTGGAGGCGGTGGTCGATATCGATACGGCGGGGTCGGCAAAATTCGTGGCGCAACAGGGCGACATAACCGAAGCGGCCATCGCCTCCGCCCTCTGCGCCGATCTCTATGGGCTGGCGATTGTCCAACCCGATATTGAAGACGCCAAGCATAACACCACCCGCATGCTCATCCTCTCGCGCGTCGCCGATGTGCCGGACGCAGCCGAGGGGCCGTGCATCACCACCTTCGTCTTCCGGGTCCGCTCGGTCCCAGCGGCACTCTATAAAGCGCTCGGTGGGTTTGCGACGAACGGCATCAATCTGACCAAGCTTGAAAGCTATATGGTCGGCGGTAATTTCGTGGCGGCGCAATTCTATGCCGATGCGGAAGGGCATGTGGACGAACGCTCCATGCGCCTCGCTTTGGAAGAACTGCGCTTCTTCAGCCGCGAAGTGAAGGTGTTAGGCGTCTATCCCGCCAATCCCTTCCGGCAAACCGGTATGGCCGATCTCGGGGAATAGCGGGCAGGCTCTTTACTTTCCGGCCGAACTTAGGCATTGCCGCAGACGGGGGGAGGCCCATCTGGGTCCGCAGGAGAGAGAATGACCGATCCGATCCGTCTGGTAGCCTTTCAAGGCCAAGCCGGTGCCTATTCCGACCTCGCGTGCCGGGCGTTCTTTCCCGGCGTGGCGACGCGCCCCTATCCGACGTTTGAAGATGCGCTGGCGGCCGTGCGCGAGGGCGAGGCCGACCGGGCGATGATCCCGGTGGAAAACTCGCTGGCGGGCCGGGTCGCCGACGTGCATCACCTGCTGCCGAAATCCGCGCTGCATATCGTCGGCGAACATTTCCAGCGGGTGAACCATCAGTTGCTCGCCCCGAAAGGCGCCACCCTAGCCACGATCCGAACTGTCCATAGCCACGAGCAGGCGCTCGGCCAGTGTCGCGGCTTCCTGCGCGCTAAAGGGTTCGAGCCGATAGCGGAAGCCAATACGGCGGTGGCGGCGGCGAAAGTCGCGGCGGCGGGCGATATCACCCAGGCGGCCATTGCTTCGTCTCTGTCGGCAGATCTCTATGGGCTGGAGATCGTCCAACCCGATATCGAAGACGCCAAACATAACACCACCCGTATGCTGGTCTTCGCACGCACGCCGGAAATTCCTGACGCGGCGGACGGGCCGTGCATTACCACCTTGGTCTTCCGGGTCCGCTCGGTCCCGGCGGCACTCTATAAAGCGCTCGGCGGGTTCGCGACGAACGGCATCAATCTGACCAAGCTCGAAAGCTATATGGTCGGCGGCAATTTCGTTGCGGCGCAGTTCTACGCCGATGCCGAGGGGCATGTGGACGAGCGTGCCATGCGGCTTGCCCTCGAGGAATTGCGGTTTTTCAGCCGGGAAGTGAAGGTCTTGGGGGTCTATCCCGCCAATCCCTTCCGCCAGACCGGCATGGCCGACCTCGGGGAATAAGATGACCCCGCTCAGCACGCCCGACCTGCACGCGCTGGTCGAAGGCGTTTACGCCGATCTTGCCCCGTTTCGGGGCGAGGGGGCGGTGGCCGACTATATCCCGCAACTGGCGCGCGTCGATCCGCAGAGCTTCGGGCTGGCCGTTGCCACCACCGGCGGCGATGTGATTACGGCGGGTGACGCGCTGGCGCCCTTTTCGATCCAAAGCGTCTCGAAGGTCTTCACCCTGGCGTTGGCCCTCGGCAAATGGGGGGATGGCCTGTGGAAGCGGGTGGGGCGGGAGCCGTCGGGGACGGCCTTCAACTCCATCGTGCAGCTCGAACAGGAAAAGGGCATTCCGCGCAATCCCTTCATCAATGCTGGGGCGATTGTTGTCACCGACTCGCTGCTCGCCGGCCATCAGCCGCGCGAGGCCTTGGGGGAGATTCTGCGCTTCCTGCATTTTCTGGCGGATGACGAGAGTATCGTCGTCGATCAGGCGGTGGCGCGATCGGAGCAAGCGACCGGGTTTCGCAATCAGGCGCTCGCCAACTATATGCGCGCCTTCGGCAATCTGCATCACCCCGTCGATCTGACCCTCGGGGTCTATTTCCACCAGTGTGCGATTGCCATGAGCTGCGCGCAATTGGCCAAGGCCGGGCTGTTCCTCGCCAATGCCGGGCGGCTGATCACCGGCGGGTCGGTTGTCTCGCGCGAACGGGCACGGCGGATCAATGCGCTGATGCTGACCTGCGGTCATTACGATGCCTCGGGCGATTTCGCCTATCGCGTCGGTCTGCCGGGCAAGAGCGGCGTCGGCGGCGGTATTCTCGCTATCGTTCCGGGGCAGGCGGCGATTGCCGTTTGGTCGCCGGGTCTCAACGCCAATGGCAACTCGGCCCTGGGGACCCGCGCGCTCGAACTGCTGGCCCAGCGCACCGGCTGGTCGGTTTTTGGCGGCTAACGGCCTCCTAAGCATGTTTTGAGAAGAAAGTTGTTGCGGGGTTTTGGT